>CAYXFZ010000148.1:0-1642 GCA_964464385.1 uncultured Planctomycetales bacterium | reverse complement strand
CGTTGGTCGTCAGTAATGGGGCCCAGCCAAGCCAAGTCGCGCTCCGGGTCGAAGCAGGAATCGGCGTCGAATTCGTCCGGGATCAGGAAAGAACCATCTTCGCGACGCATGCCCAGTCGGAGCCCTTTGGCAGTGAGGACGCGTTTGATTTCGTTGAGGGAAGTCTCGCCGAAATTCTTGAACTCCAGAAGTTCCTTTTCACTGTGAGAGACCAAGTCACTCAAAGTTCGAATGTCCATGTTGGCTAGGCAGTTCCGGGCCCGGACAGAAAACTCGAAGTCGGAGATCGGGGTGCGCAAGACCTGCATCAAGCGGTCGCCGCGCCGTTCCAGATCTTCGTCATAAAACATGTCCAAGGACTCGTGCGAATCGCGGAAAAACAACTTGGCAGCAGGATGGTTGGGGTCTCGGCGCAAAATGGCACCAAAGCAGCCGCAGGCCCGCTGAAAATCGTTGGCGTCCTCGTAAAGAATGCCCAAGTTAACGAGCACGGAAGTGGGAATAGGGCGACGCTCAATCAGAGCTTCGTAGTGACGCTGGGCTTCGGCGTCATCTCCGTGCAAGTCTGCGCGCAATGCCAAGTGAAAGCGGGCGAAGAAATGGCTGGGATCGTTGGAGAGCAGGTCTTCGTATCCTTCACAAGCCTGCTCGTATTGTCCGTTGCGTTCCAAAAGACGGGCGGAGAAGTAGGCCTGATCCGTGTTGGAGAGTTTGGCCTTGGCTGTAGCTTTTTCAAGAAGCTCCATTTGGTCCGCGGCATCCAGGGCATGGAGTGACAGGGCTGCCAACAATGGGTCGGCCGATTGCGTTGCATTGGCGAGCAGGGTGGCGGCCTCGTCGAAGCGACCTAATTCCAACAAGGAGGAGCCCCGCACATACAACATGAGTTCCCCGTTTTCCGGGGCTAAATCCAAAACCGCGGCATACTGCCCCACGATCCAACTGGCGGCCGCGGCCAAGGAAGGGTCATTGCCCTCCTTGGACTGGGACGCGGCGAGTTGAAACTTGTCGGCGACGGAACCATCCGCCATCAAGGACGAGCGAGCGTCCACTAGGCCGGTGGGGGAAGTGGGCGGATTGGCGAAGAAAGATGCAGGATCCAAGGCAGTAGGGGGGTGGGTCGGGGCTTCCACGAGAGTCATGGCAATGGGGGGCTGGGAAAAGCGGTCAAATATGGTAGTTCCTGCCCCGTCAGACCGTCAAACTCTCCCATCCCATGGACATCTTCCGCATTCAGGGCCAGCGTCCGTTGTCGGGCCGGGTTCGTGCATCGGGTTCCAAGAATGCCGCTCTTCCCTTAATCGCGGCAGCTCTCCTGAGTGAGGGTTGCAATCGCTACCGCCGGGTGCCCCAATTGCGAGATTTGAGTTCAATGGCAGACCTGTTGAGGGAACTGGGGTGCGGTTGGTCTCGGGGCGAGGAGAGCTCCGGCCTCTTGGAAGTCGAGGTTCCGGCCACGGGTCCAACCGAGGCCGGCTACGACACCGTGCGGCGGATGCGCGCGTCCATCTGTGTGCTCGGTCCTCTGTTGGCCCGTCGCGGGCAGGCTCGGGTGGCCTTGCCCGGAGGATGTGTTTTGGGTCCCCGCCCCATTGATCTGCATTTGCGCGGGATGGAGGCCCTAGGAGCCACGGTTCGTATC
>CAYXFZ010000147.1:0-1796 GCA_964464385.1 uncultured Planctomycetales bacterium | reverse complement strand
CAAATTGCCCTGACCGAATACGAGCGCGGGCTGATCGAGTTGGTGCCCCCGGAAGAGGAAGAGGCCAAGCCCACCCTGCTCTAAACCCCGCCTTGCAAGGCGCGGTTCAAGAGTTGTTTCAAGATGGTTTGCAGAGTTTTGCGTAAGCTAACGAAGCCCTCGTAGTGACAAGTAATGCAGGGCTTTTGCCCTTGCTTGTTGCAAATATCCCGGGCGCGTCTTCCGAAAGTCGTCCGGTTCCAATGCAAAATGACCAAAGCGTCATATTTTGTGGCCATCTCTGTTTGCAAGCGATCCATTTCCTTGTGCCAGGAAACGTAATCGGCCATGCGCCAAGTGCTTTGAAACCCCAACACTTCCGCGTATTCCTCCAGTTTGGGAACATGGCGACGTTGGGGATGGCTGCCGCCAATCACCAAAATGGCAAACTTTTTTCCACCGGCCTTGCGGGCATTTTGCAGTTGCTGTGTAAGTTCCTGCTCGGGGGTGGTGAGTGGGCGATCCCGAAATGAGGGCACATCCTCTTCCGCAAATTCTTCAAATTGCTCCAGATCCTGAAAACAGCTTCGAAGATCATCCAGTTCGCGTTGCAGGATTTGCATCTTTTCTCGGGCAATGCGCAAGTCGTGCTCCCATTGCTCATTTTCCGTCTCGAGTTGTTGCTCTCGCTCACTCGCTGAGGAAACACTCTTGAGCTTCTTTTTGGTTGCACTGGCGCGGCGGTGTTCCTCCTGGGCGAGATTGCGGGCATCTTCCCTTTCTTCCTGCAAGAGTTGCACTTGTTGTCGCTTCAATCCCAACTTCTCTTGCAACTCGGCCAGTTTTTGATCTTTGGCATGAAGACGTCGGCGAAGTTCTTTGCTTTCCTTCTCCAGTTTTTTGACCCGTGGGTGGGAATCAGGATTCGGGGAAACATTTTCTTGCTGGGCGTCTTTGGCCATCGCTGAAGGAAGCTCGGAAATTTTTGCGTCCAAAAGCGTTTCGCCCCACGATTCCAGTTGTTGTTGAGCCCGTTCCCAGTCTTCCATCTCTTCGCCAAGGAGATTCTGAGCCATGGTGGCCAAAAGCACTTCATCTTTCAAATGCAGGGCCTCATCCTGCTCCAGCCATCCTGCTGGCAGACTCACAGCCTTAGGAAGGTCCTCCAAAATGGCACCCACCAGAGCCGCACGCACCTTGGCATTGTGGATCAAGGCCTTTGCCGCAACTTGATACGGGTTGGGCTTCCCGCGGCGCTGGGAGCCCGGGGCGCGGCCCAACTCATGGGCGGTCTCGGGATCCAACAGGAGGGCTAGGGCGCGGGCCAAGACCGTGGGTTTCCGCCCCAAGAACAACAATGCCGATTCGAGGTGATCTCGTTTCTGTTTGGCAGAGTCGTCCGGCATGGCAGGAGCTAGGATAACGGCCCATTGGAGTCCCTCGGCGCGCGCACGAACTTGTTCCCATCCACCTCGATTCTCGAGTCCCTTCGGGTCCCCTTGGTTGCCCTGACGCTCCTGGTTTCTTGCAGTCGAGAGGCACGGCCGCCGCACAATTTGCTTTTGGTGGTCGTGGACACCTTGCGGCAGGATCATTTGGGGGCCTATGGCCACGAAGAGCATCCCACTTCCCCTCGTTTGGACGCCTTCCTAATGGAGGACGCCATTCGGGTGGATGGTCTGGTGGGGGTGAGCCCCTGGACTTTGCCCAGCATGGCCACCTTGTTCACCGGATTGTCGCCGGCGGAGCACGGTCTGATGCGCATGACCGGGCGTCACAGCGTGCTACGGGCGTCGGCGACCTTGGCGGAGCGATTG
>CAYXFZ010000146.1:0-1828 GCA_964464385.1 uncultured Planctomycetales bacterium | reverse complement strand
GCAGCCTGCACGGCAATCACTGTCATGACCAAGCCCGAACCGCCCAGGACCGGTAATTGGAAGATTCCGCCCGCCAAAGCGGCCAAGGCAAGATGTAGCAGGGCGGCAAGTGCAAGGGAGACCACGAACAGGCGGACGAGGCGCCGCCCGCGATAGAGGGCCTCCACCTCGGGGCCAAAGATCCACATCAGCCAGCCATTGAAGAAAAGATGCCAAAGCTCGGGGAAAGACGAGTGTCCCAAGGCATAGAGAACGATTCCCGGGAAGGCAAGGAGATCCCCGGCGAAGAGGCCGAGAGCGTCCAAACGGAAAAGCCCAGATCCCCGGGTGGAAGCCAATCCGGCCAAGGACTCAAAAAGCCAAACCCCCACCCAAAGGAGCACGAGACGGTGAACGAGGAGTTTCGGGCTGGTCATGGAGCTTGCGCGACGGCATTCTAGAAGGAAACGTGACCCATTCGACCATGACCTCAGCTCGCCTTCTGGATGGCAAGAAACTCGCCGCGCAAGTGCGCAAGGACCTTGCCCAGCAAATTTCTCTTGGCCTTGCGGCCGGTTTGGCGCGCCCCGGCCTAGCCACCGTCCTCGTGGGGGAAGATTCCGCTAGCCAAGTTTATGTGCGCTCCAAGCGCAAGGCCTGCGAAGAATGTGGCATCGCCAATTTTCATGAGGAACTTCCAGCCAAGATTTCGCCTGCGGCTTTGTTGGAGGTCATCCAGGCCCTCAATGAAAATGAAGGAGTTCACGGCATTCTTTTGCAACTCCCTCTCCCCGCCGGGCACGACGAGGCCGAGGCCTTGGCCTCCATTCTGCCAGCCAAGGACGTGGATGGTTTTCATCCGGTCAACCAAGGCCGCCTTTGGCAGGGCACACCCGGCCTACGACCCTGCACTCCCCTGGGCATCCTGCGTCTTTTTCAGGAAACCGGATTGAATCTCCAGGGCAAAAAGGCCGTGGTCGTTGGCCGCTCCAACATCGTTGGCAAACCCGTCGCTGCGCTCCTCTTGGAACAACACGCCACCGTTTCTCTTTGTCATTCTCGCACCCGGGATCTCGCGGCGGAGGTTGCCGCCGCCGATGTTGTGATTGCCGCCGTCGGCCGTCCAGGCCTCATCCAGGGGGCTTGGATTCAACCCGGAGCGGTGGTCTTCGACGTGGGCATCAATCGCCTCCCGAATGGCCGATTGGTCGGGGATGTTGTCTTTGAAGAGGCTAGCAAAAGGGCTTCTTGGATTACGCCCGTACCGGGCGGGGTCGGTCCAATGACCATTGCCATGCTCATGACCAACACCGTGCAGGCAGCCTGGGGTGAATTCGCCCCAACAGCCAGCTGAGGTCCGAGAAAAGGCGGGCTATCCCCCGCCGGAAGTGCCCATCATCCCTTCGGCCGGCACCACCTCAGGATCGGTGTAGCGGTGCAAGCTGGATTGGGAGGCCGGCAAATCCCCGAATAGTTGGAAGGTAATGTAGATCGAAAGACCTCCCAGGAAAAGAATCCACATGCCTCGCTCTCCGCGCCAGCCGCGAACATACCGCAGGTGGAGATAAACCAAGTAAAAAAGCCAAGAGATCAAGGCGGAGACTTCCTTGGAATCCCATCCCCAGTAGAACGCCCAAGCCTCGTGGGCCCAAAGGGAGCCCTGAATGAGGCCGGCGGTCAAGAATGGGAAGCCGACCACAAAGATCAGCCAAGTGAATCGGTCGGCGCCGTCTTCCCAGCCATCAAACCAAGTCATTTTGTTGGGGCGGCACACAGAAACCAGTGCGATGCCACCCGCCAAGAGAAGAACTCCAGGACCGAAAGCAACTCCAAGCTTGCCAAAGGGGAC
>CAYXFZ010000145.1:0-2046 GCA_964464385.1 uncultured Planctomycetales bacterium | reverse complement strand
TGCGGGTGGCCAAGGGCCTGGATGAGATGGGCTATTGGTTGCGGGAGGGAGGCCAAGAACGCGTGGCCCTGGATGGGAGGGCCTTTGCCCGGGATCGGGGGGCGATCGAAGATGCTCTCGAAATGTCCGCTAGGCTACTGCTCCTAATAGATTTGGGGCGCTTGCCGGCGGGGACCCAGAAGTTGGTCGCGAGGAGAGATGGGGCCCATTGGCTCGTTTCCGGGATCGTGTCCCTGCGAGGGAGGGAGAGGGGGTGGTCCCTGCTCTTAGAGAGTGGGACCCTCGCACCCCTGGGACTCGAACTGGTCCTTCTGCCCCTGGACGAATCCGGGGGATCCCCCTCGGATTCGGCCGGCCGGGCCCAAGTACAAAGGCCCTGGTTTGAATTCCGTTCCTTGGGGACCTTTGATAACCTGCGCATTCCTCGAGTCATCCGTGAATACACGGAACGGCCCAAGCGCAATATAGACGGGCAGGAAAAGAACGGACCCGCCCCAGTCCGAATCCTAGAGCTAAGGGCCTTAACCTGGAAACTGGCCAGCTTCGCTGGGTCAAACCAGACAAAAAAAGGGTAATCAACTCCTTTGAGGTCCGTCCTCTATGACAAAGGGCAATTCCCCTGCCCTCGCCCAGGCAAATCATGCGTTTCGCCCCACGCTTCTGTCCCTACTCCGATTGCCTCTCCCGGCAAAGCCGGACTCCCTTCCGCTGGCGCCGCAAGGGCTTCTTCGCCCGCCTTTGCGACGG
This sequence comes from uncultured Planctomycetales bacterium, assembly GCA_964464385.1. Classification (GTDB taxonomy): domain Bacteria; phylum Planctomycetota; class UBA1135; order UBA1135; family UBA1135; genus CAYXFZ01. Next base: position 1,299 of record CAYXFZ010000145.1, on the reverse strand, counting down.
CCGCCGCATCCAGCGTTTTCACTGCAATATTTGCGCTCGCTCTTTTTCTTCCCAAACATTCCGCCTGGATTACCGTCTGCGTTTCACGCGCTTGCATTTGCAGGTTTTTTCCGCGGTCACTTCCAAGGTCTCCATGCGGCAAACTGCTCGGATCTTGGGCTGCAATCGAAAAACCGTGGAGCATCGCGTCCGCCTCTTGGCCGATCATTGCCGCAACTTCCACCGCTTGCAAATGCAACGAGTCAAGAAGTTTGGTGGCATTGATTGGGGTGTTTATCAACTCGACGAATTGGAAACTTTTGAAACCAATCGCCGGGTGCAACCCGTCACGGTGCCCATCCTAATTGAGGATCAAAGCTATTTCGTGTTGCACGCGGAAACGGCCCCTTTGCCCTCTCGTGGCGGATTGAAGGGAGGGTATCTCCGCCAAAAACACGAGTATGAAAAGAAGTTTGGCGAGCGAAAAAATGGGTCTCGTCAAGCGGTCCTCCACACTTTGCAGGTGTTGGATGGTTTTACGCAGGGTCCGCTCCATATTTCCAGTGATAAAAAGCAAAGTTACGGCACGGTCTTTCGACAACTCTTTTCCCCCCATCGCTTCGGCAGCCACAAAGTAGAATCTTCGAAGACGAGAAGGAATTATGGCAATTTGTTATTTCCTATCAACCACACCTTGGCCATGATGCGAGATGGCATGGGATGTTTGGTGCGGCGATCATGGTGCCACGCAAAAGAGCGGAACTTAATCGACAAAATGGCCGCGATTTGGATGGTTTGGCGCAACTACGTGCGCGGGATCACCGTGCAGGCGTTTGATGTCACACCGGCTATGGCCCTAGGAGTGTGTCGCAAGCAATGGCAACGACAGGACCTGCTCCGCTGGCGGATTTTTGCTTTGTCTTCCACTTTTTTTTGCCTGGTTTGACCCAGCGAAGCTGGCCAGTTTCTAGCGTCGGTGGAAGGCCCGCTCCAGATCCTCGGTGGAGAGGAACACGCGCACGGGTCGTCCATGAGCACAGGTTCGGTCCTGCGCTAACCCGGCCCCCCTCCTCAAAAAATCGGCCAGTTGCTCCTCATCCACTCGGTCCCCGGCCATGACCGCGGCCCGGCACGCCATGGTGAACAACATCCTCTCTTGAATTTGGTCCGGCTCGGCATCGCGCCCCTCGGACACGATCTCCAGGAGGTCAGCGACCAATCCCTCCGGATTTAGTTTTGTCAATCTTGCTGGAACGGCCCGAATGGCGACCGTGGTCTCGCCAAAGGCGGAAAGCTCCACGCCCAACTTGGCCATGATCT
>CAYXFZ010000144.1:0-2194 GCA_964464385.1 uncultured Planctomycetales bacterium | reverse complement strand
CCCCCCATCTTCGGTCCCCATGGACGTTCCCGAATCCCACACGATTACCAAGCGCGACCTCGTGCAGCGCATTGCCGACAACACCGGGCAAACCAAAGTTTTGGTGCGAGAAATTATGCAACACTTTTTGGATGAAGTTTCCGGAGAACTGGTCAACGGAAACCGTTTGGAGTTTCGTAAATTTGGAGTCTTTGAGGTGCGCGCCCGGCCCGGGCGGATTGCTCAAAACCCGAAGACATTGGAGAAGGTGCAAGTTCCGGCCAAGCGTGTAGTCAAGTTCAAGGCCGGCAATGTCCTGAAAAAGATGGTCGAGAAACCGATCCCGGCGCCGACCTCGGATCAATCCAGCTTCGACAACGCCTGAGCCAAATCTTCGCGTAGGTCTGTTACATCCTCGAGCCCGACCGAGAGTCGAACCAGGCCGTCTTCAATGCCCAAGAGTTGGCGTTGATCTGCAGGCACGGAAGCATGGGTCATCGGTGCGGGTAATTCGATCAAGGATTCGATGCCGCCGAGGGACTCGGCCAATTGGAACAAACGGCAAGAGCGCGTGAATTGAGCGGCTTGATCCAGGCCCGCGGCCAGGACGAAGGAGATTATGCCACCGAAGGCAGACATTTGACGGGCGGCAATGTCGTGTCCGGGATGATTCGCCAGACCGGGATAGAGGACCCTCTCCACTTTGGGATGTTGTTGAAGAAAGGTGGCCAACTCGGATGCATTGGTGCAATGGCGTTCCATGCGCAGGGGCAAGGTGCGGAGTCCGCGCAGGGTCAAGAAGGCGTCGAAGGGCCCATTCACGGCGCCGGCTGAGTTCTGCTGAAAGGCGACTTGCTCCAGTTGGTCCTGCGTGCGGGCAATGATGGCGCCACCGACCACATCCGAATGGCCGCCGACATACTTGGTCGTGGAATGGACCACGTAGTCCGCGCCCCATCCCAGGGGCCGCTGCAAAATCGGGGTGGCGAAGGTGTTGTCCACACAGACTTTTGCGCCAACTTGGGCGGCAACTTGGACGGCAAGCGCCAAATCCGTGATGCGGAGGGTGGGGTTGGTTGGGGTCTCGAGGTAAAGGAGGCGCGTATCTGAGGGCAGATTGGCGAGGACTTCGGCGTCGGTCGTATCCAAAAAATCGAAACGCAGGCCAAAATTCTTGCCAAAGTCTCGAAAGAGACGATTGCTCCCTCCGTAGAGGTCCTGCGAGGCGACGACGAGGTCACCGGTTTGCAAAGTCAGCAAAAGCGTGTGGATGGCGGCCATGCCCGAGGCAAAGGTGCAAGCGCCGGCGCCCTCCTCCAAATTGGCGAGCGCATCTTGCAGGGCAAAACGCGTGGGATTTTGAGTGCGGGTGTACTCGTAACCCAAGCGGGGTTCGGCCGGACCATCCTGCACATAGGTGCTCGTGAGATAGACGGGTGGCATCACCGAACCCGTGGGATCGGAGGACGGATCCCAGCCCGAATGAATCGCCCGCGTTGCGATGGCGTCCTGATCGGATTTGGAAGGGAGGGGTCGTGGGGTGGGTTCAGACATGATCACACGGAGTGGTTCAGGCGGGGCAGGGCGCGCATCAGATCCCGGCGCGAGAAGGGAACCCAGCCGTCCTCTTTTTGTACCAAGAGGTGTTCGCATTCTTGGAGCGCTGCCACGACTCGGTGCCAAGGGTCTTCGAGCTGCAGCACCGTCGGACTGGGAGCAAGGCAATCTCCCGCGGTCAAGGACTCTAGATCTTCGCCGCTTTGCAGGCGGAGGAGGGCGGCGTCCTCGTCCAGGACCCCCATCAACTTTCCGTCCTGCACCAAGGGCAGAGGGCGCACCCCCCGATCGGCCGCTTGGCGGATGGCCCAGGCCAAGGACTCCTCGACCGAGACGATGGCCCGCTCTCGGTCGCGAAGGAGATCGGAAACTTTCGCTTGCGCGGCCGGAATGGCCGGGAGGTAGCCGTGGTCTTGCATCCAATCGTCAGAATACACTTTGCTCAAATAGGCGCGCCCACCATCCGGCAGGATGGTGACAATACGCGCAGTTTCGGGCAGGGTCTTGGCGACAAGCAAAGTGGCCGCAAGATTCATGCCCGAGGAACCGCCAGCCAAGATTCCGGTGGTCGCGGCCAACTTGCGAGCCATTAAGAAAGAATCTTGGTCCGTCACCACCAAATAATCGTCCATGAGGTCGGCATCCCATGCTCCGGGAA
>CAYXFZ010000143.1:0-2241 GCA_964464385.1 uncultured Planctomycetales bacterium | reverse complement strand
GCCAAATATGTCCTGATCCCCTCCGAGCCTCAGATAACTCTCGAAAAAACCGCGCCGAAAATGCTGGACCTCCGGGCCAACTCCCAGCAAGTCGTCACCCCTCACGTCGATTGGGCCAGCCCCTACGCCGGCAAGCGTCTGCGGGCACTGATCTTCGCCGACGACAGAGGCATGCGAGACATCGTCGAACTGCAGCAACGCATGGACATCGATGTCGAAACCTCTTTCCTCACCCACCTGGATCCCCAGGAAGGCCTCGGTGATTACTGGAACGACATTACCACCGAACTGCTCGTCAAGCGGGCCCATGAACTGTTCAACAAGCAATACGATGTCGTTGTCCTCAGCGGATCGGTCTGGAACTTGCTGGGCGATAAGCTCAAGGAAAAAGTCAGGCAATGGACCCAAAAAGGCGTCGGCATCGTTTACATCAGTCCCGTTGAGACCGGAGGCGCCGACTGGTCCGTCCTCCCCGTCGCTCAGGGAAAGGGCCGCTCATGGATGAACTGGAATCCAGCCGCGCCCCACCCGATTACCTCCGGCGTGCCTCTCGAAATCCTCCCCACTACAAGGTTCTCCCTTCTTGGCCAGCCCAAGGGGAAGGTCATCGCAACTGTGAGCAAGGAGCGCTTACCGGGCATTGTCGTCGGACAGACCGCCAACAGTCGCGTCGCCGTGCTCGGATACGAAACCTGCGTGGGCTACAAAGGCAAAGCCATGCCGATCTCCAGTCTCACGCCCACCTATTACGAGCTGAATTCTGATCCTGCCACCATGGACCACTGGGAGTACACGCATTCTTTACTGGCCAAGACAATTCTCTGGGCAGCCCGCGCCGATCGATCCGTCCAGTTGACCTCGGTTCAATCACGAGACCCTGTAAATATCACCTCCGCTCAAAGGGCCCTCATTCTGCTGAGTCTGCAGAGCAAAGAGGCGCGCAGCGTTACCCTCCTTGCCGCTGTTCACCAGGGATTTCGACCACGCATCTATTTGGAACCCATCCAGTTCTCGCTTGAGCCCGGACAAAACCAACTCGCCTTGCCCGTGCCCACCACCGAACTACTCGACGGCGACAATCTCGTGGATTTCTGGATAAAGCAGTCCGACCAACGCGTTCTGGAATGGGGCACGGCTGTGGTCAAGGCCATCGCTCCGATGCGCATTGCCGGCATCTCACTCGACAGCGATTGGTTTGCTCCCGGCAAGCCGGTCACCGGCAAGGTCGACATCATCGCCGACAGGCTCCTGCCAGACTCCTGGCTGCGCCTTTCAGTGGCAGACGGCCAGGGACGAGTCCTTTGGCGCAAAAAGCTCAGACCCGTATCCGGTGCCCTAACCTTCGCGGCCCCTGTCGATGAGCCCTTAATTTCTGCCAATCGAATTCACGCGGAAATCGGCCAGGCTCAACAGACCCTGGCCGCTGACTGGAAACGTTTCACCATCCCGACATCACGCGACTGGGACGACTTTGACGCCTGTGTCTGGGGCGTCGGGGCCTGGCGTGCCGCAAGGATGTATACCGTGCCCACCGCCGCTGCCATGCTCCGCAAAGCCGGATTCACCAGCATCATATTGAATCCCTGGGATCATATGCACTACGACTACATAGACGCCCTGTCCAGCCAGGGACTGCGCTTCACCGTGAAGGGAGGCGGCCTGGGAAGACCGGGCGTGGTAAAGGGATCAGATCCCAAACACCCCGTTCGAAACACAAACCCCATTGCAGACAAAGTACTTGAGTCGTCCCGCAACATCGGCAAGAGCATGACCGAGACCGGACCAAAATATGGCGTCCTCGATTTCATGATCGGAGATGAGAACGCCTGGCACGGTGAATGGTCCGATTTCTACCTCCAGAAGTTCCGGAACTGGCTCCAAAAGCAATACCGCACCATTGCCGCCCTCAATGACGAATGGTCCTCGGATTTCACGGACTTCAATTCCGTCATGCCCCTGAATGCCCAAGAAGCACGAACCACCGGACACTACCCCAGGTGGGTTGATTTCAAACGCTTCGACGCCCACGCCTTTGCCACCTACTTTGGAACCATGAGAAATGAAATGAAGCGAGGCGACCGCCAGGGCAGAATCTCGCTATCGGGCACCCAGACCCCACGTTCCACCAACGGCTATGATTGGGAAATCCTCGCCAACAATCTCGACGTTGCACGATGCTACGGACGCTTTCAACAGAGCCTCATTCGTTCCATGAATCCCAAGGCCATTACCGCCCGCTGG
>CAYXFZ010000142.1:0-2404 GCA_964464385.1 uncultured Planctomycetales bacterium | reverse complement strand
TATGGGTAGGGTTTTTGGCCCTCTTTGGCATTGCCACGGATGATGGAGTCCTCATGGCTACCTATCTGCGGCAGTCCTTTCAACAGAAGCGAGTTCAAACCCGGCAAGAGGTCCGGGACGCTGTGGTGGCCGCCGGCAAGCGTCGCGTGGGTCCTTGTCTGATGACGACGGCCACCACGATGTTGGCCCTGTTGCCAGTCTTGACCTCCACCGGACGAGGTGCCGATGTCATGGTGCCCATGGCCATCCCCAGTTTTGGCGGCATGTGCATCGCCTTGTTGACCATGTTTGTAGTTCCCGTCCTTTACAGCATGGTGGAAGAGCGCCGTATTCTGACTGCAGAATCCCCATGATGGCCCACGCCCAGAGTTTGGACCAGGTTCTGCTCCGCCCGGAGGAGGCTAGGGGTCTTCCCGTGGATTTTGCCGCAGTCTTTGGTCGAAGGGCTCCGCTTGCCCTGGAAATTGGTTTCGGGGCGGGGGAATCCCTGGTGTGGTGGTCCGAGCGACACCCGGATTGGAACTTTGTGGGCGTGGAAGTGGCCCAGGAGGGCATCGTTCGGGCCGCAAAATTGTTGGCCGGTGCTGGTCGCGACCATGTTCGCCTCCTTTGCGGAGATGTTCGCACCCTCCTTTGTGAATGTTTTGCCCCAGCAAGTTTGCATCGAGTCTTGATGCAATTTCCCATGCCATGGCCCAAGGAACGGCACGCCAAACATCGGGTCTCGAATCCCGCCTTTGTCCGCGCCTTGGCCCACGCCCTGGAACCGGGAGGTGTCTTTGAACTGGTGACCGATCAGGAGGGCTACGCGCAGGATTGCCATGCGGTATTGGTTTCCCAGGCCTCTTTTCGGGTTGCGGCCGTGGAAACCAACCCTTCCCGGGAGTTTCCCACCCGATACGAAAAAAAATGGCTGGCCGACGGTCGCTCCGTCTTTCGAGTGCGAGCTACGCTCCAGTCTTCCGTCTCTCTGAACCGACTCTGTTCTTCCGATCCCATGTTGCACCATCATTTGAAACGTATTCCTGCCGACGAGGAGATTTCTTCCTTGGCCGGACGTTCCTTCCGCTCCCCTGGCATGGCGGTCGAAATCAAGGAATGTTTTCGTGGCCCGCAGAGTTGGATGTTGCGGGCTGTGGCCGCAGACGAATCCTTCACGCAGTTTGTCTGGTTGCGCTTGAGTCTCCGCCAGGACAGTGTCGTGCTCAAAGTGGGGGATCAACCTCGGCCTTACGCCACCCCGGCCGTGCGCTTTCTGCTTGAGCAGGTCGCGGCCACGCTCGCCACCGAACCAAGCTCCGAAAACTAAGCCGGCACCATCAAACCCGGAAAATTGCGAGGTAGATCCAGGCAATTTTCCCGCCGGTGGGCGTCGTTCCCAGGACCTCGAAACTGAGGGGAAGGATGCGGGAGCCAACGGGGTGCTGGGGGTCCTCCAGAAGAGTCACGGCGGGACGAAGGGGCGCCAAACCTGCCAGGGGAATGTTGATCCAGTTTCCGCCCGTGGCCGAGGGAGACCAAGCGACCATGCTCTGGCTGGTCGGTGCCACCCATTCCAGGACGGCAGCTTTCAACTTTTGTCCCTGGATGCAAGTGGGGCGCCACTCTTCCACCCCTGGAGTATCCACCAAGTTTCCATCCAGAAAGTTGATCGCGCCACCAGAAAAGTTCAAGAGCCCATAGCGGGCCCGCGGATCACTCCCATCCTTTTCGCACTCCACCCAGGCCAAGGAAACCGTGTTATCGCGATCGGAAGAACTGGTGGATAGGTTGGGGCGCCGTTGGCGATCGTCCAAATCCGTGCCCCGAAACTCAAGGGAATGGTTGAGGATGAGCCCGGAGAGGGTGGGTCGGAAACTGGCCACTCGCAAGAGGCCCTCGTCCGAGGCCGTGCCCCGGGTGGTACTCGTAAATTCTTCCCAAGCCACGACGAGGTTTCCCAGGTCATCCTCGACCCCATCCGGAAGGAGCATGCCGCCTCCGGGGTAGGACCCTGTGAAATCCACTGGCAAATTGGAGGCTGCTATGACTGGGCCAAGAATTTGGGGCGGAGCGGTGGAAAAATCCAGATGCACGGCGCGCAGGTCAAAGTCGCGCTGATCTCCGGAAGATCGGGTCATGTGCGCGTAGAACACTGCGGCCCTGCCTGTGACGGGGATGCCCGATCCCTTGCGGTCAAAGGCCAAACGCACGGCGTCAGGCATGCCGCCTGCGTCCCCTGCCTGGAAGGAAGGGTCCAAAATCCAGCCTAGGCCCTGGGAAGGTGCATCCAAGGTCGCGTTTCCGGCAACATCCACTCGGATGCGGGCGAACTCCAAGCTGGCCGCCTGGCTCCCATTTTGAATGCGGGGCCAAGTGATCAAAAAGTCGGGTCCCAAAGAGACCACGTCGGGTTTGTGGCAGC
>CAYXFZ010000141.1:0-2462 GCA_964464385.1 uncultured Planctomycetales bacterium | reverse complement strand
CGCCCTGGATTTGGCGCAACTCCAAACCAGCACCGACTCGGGCCTGGTCGAACATTTGACGCAGGTTGAAATTTCGGATTCGGAATCTCAGGCCTTGTTGCTCACTTGGGTCGAGGCCTATCGAGCGCGCCGACTTCCCAAGCGGGCCGCGGTGTATCCGGTCTATGCCAACGAAGAAGTGCAAAAAGAACTCTTGGATCGTTTTTTCGGCGTCGGAAGTGCTGATTCCCGGCGGGATACGGAGCGTCAATTGACCGATCGCCTCGAAGTGGAAACGGGCCAACGCGTGCCTGTTCTTCTTTATTGCCCCGGCGGCCACATGCAACTCAAGTCCGCCCGTTTGTTGGTGCATTGGCCCGGTCGGGACGGCCTCGCCCCCCTCAACGACTTCCGCCAGGAAGTCCCGCGCTTGGGGGATCTGGAGCAGGCCTATCAGCGGATGTGGAAATTCTATGTTTTGGCGCTGACCGACGATCCTTCTGTTCTGAGGGTTCTGGGCGGACTTTGCCAGGACCAGTTCCCGGGGGCGACCAATCTCCTGACTACGGGAATTCCTTGCTACTCCGGGCTGGCTGTTGACTAAAGTCAGAAACGGTCCCCAAATGCTTTCCCTCGCCCTTTCCTTGGCCCTGAGTTTGTCTGGTCCTTCCCTTTTGGGAGGAGATCCTCTGCCGCTCTCCGGCCACGAGACCCTCCTTTTCTTGGCGGTGACCGGCGATTTCTCCGGCGAACACGAGGTTGAGATCGGGGCCTTTTTGCGCGAGGAGCAGAAGTTGGTCCTCATGGGTGATCCGGTTCGCTCTGCTGCGACCAAGACCACTCGCATTTGGGCGGTGGCTACTTCCGAGACGCCTAAAAAATTGGTGTGGGGCTTGCTACGCCCGCTCAAGAAGTTGGGATATCGCCCAGCTTTAGTTCACGCTTCCGCCTTCAAGCTGATTGCCCAAACCAAATTGTCTTTGGTTCGCCAAAGCCTACGCAATCTTGAGCGGGAGGATCGCAAGGTCTTGGCCGCCAGCCTGGATTCCCGTGCCGGTCTCTTTTGGGTCTTTCATGACGATGGTTTGAACTCGAAAAAACTCCTTTCCCAATTGCGCGATTTCGACATTCAGGCTTCCTATCACCACCTGGAAATCCGACTCCAAGCACGGACAGGTTCGGACCTTACCCTCTTCGCAGCGTCCGCCTCCGCACATTTGGATTTGGCTCGGGTTTCCCAACGCGAGGATGCCCTGGTGATCGATCTCTACCTCCGCGACCTTCCCAGCATGCTCGCCCTGAGCAAGTCGCGAACCCTGGTGCCCTGCCCCGATGTCCTCCCCTTTCTGGGTGAGGTGCCTGCAGGAGAATTGGAGTGGCTGGTGGATCTGGATTTGGCCGGCTTTCCTTTTGCCGGCTAGGCTTGCTCCCCTGAGGCTCTCTTTGCCCTAGGCGCCCCCTCTCAGGAGGTTCCCCAATCCCGGGGAGATTCTTTTTTGAAGAGTGAGAATATTTGCGACCCTTTTGTGCTCCGTCAGGTCTTTCTTTTAGGGGAGGAGACACCATGGGAGCCAAGAAACTGCACACCCAGAAATCAGGAACACTTTTTAGCCGCCTACGGCGAGTGCCCACCTCAGGAGAACCGGTTCCAGGCCAACAATTCAAGGACTGCATTTTGGAATGCGTGTTAGAGCGCGGCACCTTGGGCACAGTTTGGTTGGCCCGGCAGAAGGGATTGAATCGCCATGTCCAGGTGAAGGTGTTTGGCAAGGCGGTCTCCGACGATTTAGGTCTGCTTCCCCAAGGGCGGCGGATGGCTGCCTTGGATCATCCCGGCTTGAGCGACATTCTTCATCTTGGGCATCAAGACGGCCATTTTTTCTTGATCCGAGAACACGTTCAGGGCCGACGCTTGGATCAACTGTTGCGTTCCCGTTTTTTTGGCAGGCCGGAGACTTTAGATGGATCCTTTTTTCGACTGCCTTCGCATTCCTCTCTCCTTGCCGCCTTTGGCTCGTGGGAGGCCACGGTGGCCCATTGGGGCAAGGATCTCACGCGCGGGCTGTGCCATGCTCACCACCACGGTATTTTGCATAGGGCTCTTTGGTCAGGCAACATTCTGGTGGATCGGGAAGGTGGCGCTCGTTTGCATGACTTTTGGTTGGCGCGCGATTTTCGGCCAGGTTCCTTGCCCAAGTTGTGCGGCTATCTTGCGCCGGAAGAAGAAGCCGGAGAGAAACCGGATGTGCGCACCGATGTCTTTGGCTTGGGCGTGGTGCTGTATGAATGCTTGACGGGGAAATTGCCGTATGCCGTCGAATGGGTAGCTGACGAAGCCTCGGTGTGTTTCGACGCACCAGCAGAGGAATTGGGAAAGGTTTGCCCCGTCATTTTGCCGCAACTCGCCGCCACCGTCATGCGCGCGATCCAAGTGGATCCGGAGTGCCGCTATCCCACCATGGCGATGATGGGGGCGGCATTGA
>CAYXFZ010000140.1:0-2548 GCA_964464385.1 uncultured Planctomycetales bacterium | reverse complement strand
GGTGGAGTTCTGGTAAAAAGCACTTATCAGGGTAACGTCCGGTGCCGGTTTGAGTCCCGCCCGTGCCAGCACCCAAAACGATCGCATCCAACTTGCCCTCGCATTGCTGCCAAATTTCCGGACCCGTGGTCTGGTAGTGGGCATCGGTGTTGTCGGTATTGTGGTATTGATCGGGCCACCAGCCTCCGGTTTCCTCGGCAATGCGGCCGGCAACTTTGGTGTAGTGTTGAGGATGATCAATGGGGACATTGGAAGGAGTGACAACGACCTCGGCGCCGAGCGCACGAATGGCGGCAATTTTTTCCGGACTCATCTTGTCGGGAATGACCACGGTGATGTCGTAACCCAGAGCGGCCGCGGCCATGGCCAGGCCAGCACCGGTATTTCCCGAACTGCATTCGACGATGCGTCCGCCTGGTTTGAGTTGGCCACGTTTCGCCGCGGCACGAATCATGCCGATGGCAATGCGATCCTTGACGCTTCCTCCGGGATTGGAAAATTCCAATTTGAGGAGCACTTCGCAACGCACCTCCGGATCAAAGTCGGCCGGCAAACGCACCAAGGGAGTGCGTCCCACCGCTCCCAGGATGGAATTCGCGATGCCGGGGAGAGTCTCGAGGGCAGCATTCATGCGCGGACTATTCTAGAGGGCAGTGGACGCTAGACTGCAAGCGAGGCCGTGCCACACCGGCGAAGGTCCCGATGCCAAGTTCCCATTTGCCCACCGTCCTGGTTCTGGACAACGACGCTCCCCTGCGGTCCTTGCTACGGGCCGCCCTAGGGACGCATTGTCAGTTACGCCTCTGTGCCGGCGGGGATTCTGCCACCGAGGAATTGCGACGCGGCGGTGTGGATGTCCTCTTGTTGGACTTGCACTTGGGCGGTGGAGAATCTGGGGATGGATTGGCGTCTGCTTGGGCTAAGGAAGGGATTTTGCCGCCGTTCCTGATGTTGACCGGGATGGTCGAGGACCCTCGACTCTCAGCTGTGGCCACTCTTCCGGGCTATGGCGGTTTGGTCGGCAAGCCCTTTTCCGTGGCTGATTTGCTCCACCGAGTGCTGGCAATGGCCGGGACGAGTCAGGAACAACGGACATGAGCCATCGCCCCACTCCCTTGCATCATGGCTTGGCCTGGCATACGGCCGGGGAGTCCCATGGTCCCGCTCTATTGGCCGTTTTGGAGGGTCTGCCGATTGGTTTTGCCCCCAACCTAACCCGGGTGCAAGAGGCCCTGGCGGCTCGCTGGAAGGCCCCGGGTCGGGGACCCCGCGCCGATTTTGAGACCGATGCTTTGCGGGTGATCGGCGGCCTCAAAAGGGGGGTGTGCCTAGGTTCCCCTTTGGTGTTTGAAATCGGCAATTCCGACCAGCGGCTGGATGAGTTGCCCAATTTGGCCGCCCCCCGACCGGGCCACGCGGATCTTGCTGGGGTCCAGCGTTCCCGTTGCCGGGATGTGCGGGCCATTTTGGAGAGGGCCAGTGCTCGGGAAACGGCGGCCCGTTGCGCCTTGGGCGCCGTTGGCTCTGAATTGCTGGCCTTGTTTGGTATCCAAGTGAACGCCGAGGTGGTGGCCGTGGGTGGGGTGGGGGCCCAAGGGGATAAAAAACAACGGGTTTCGGACTCGGATCGCAGAGCCTGGGAGGGCCGCATTGCCGAGGCCAAGGCCGATGGAGATTCCCTCGGCGGTCTCTTTGAGGTCCGAGTTCAGGGTTGTCCACCGGGCTTGGGTGGGTTTGACCAGCCCGTGGACCGCCTGGATGCCCGATTGATGGCCAGTTTGGCCTCCATTCCGGCCATCAAAGGGGTTTCCATCGGGGCCGGGTTTCCTGGCGCAGGAATGCCCGGAAGTCTTTTCCATGACGGGATTTCTGTGGATTCTAAGGGTTGGTCTGGGCTCGCTCGAGAGGGCAATTCTGCGGGCGGGATCGAAGGTGGCCTGACGAATGGCCAGGAAATCCTCTTGGCGGCCGCCATGAAGCCCATTCCGACCCTGCGTAAGGGCGCTCCTTCCGTAGATTTGGCCAAACTGGAGGAAACCCGTGCAACCTATGAGCGCAGTGACGTTTGTAGTGTTTTCCCTGCTGCTCTCGCGGGCCGTGCCGTCATTGCCCTGGAAATAGCCTCGGCCCTGCGCGCTCGCTTGGGTGGAGTCAGCTTGCAAGAGATGGGCGAGCGCTTTGCCCTCTTGGGTTCTGAGGAGGATCCCCGGGAGTGGCCCGAGGATATCCAAGGATTGGGCCAGGATTTTCCGCAAAGCACGGATTGACCGCCCCTAGCAGCCGCAGTCGTCCGCTCCGGGTTCTTGCTAGCGTAGCTCAGTTGGTAGAGCTTCCGCCTTGTAAGCGGACGGTCGTGGGTTCGATTCCCTCCGCTAGCTCCGGCTGTGGCGAGAAATGCTCTTTTTTCCGGGACCCTAGCTGTCTGCAAATGCGGCAACCAGGGGAGATTCCGGAGTGGCCAAACGGGACGGATTGTAAATCCGTTGGCTCCGCCTTCGGAGGTTCGAATCCTCCTCTCCCCACCACGTCCACGCTTGTTCGCGGGGGT
>CAYXFZ010000139.1:2446-2713 GCA_964464385.1 uncultured Planctomycetales bacterium | reverse complement strand
GTCAACCTTGGGCCGAGGCGGATCCGATCGCTGGGCCAGGAGTGGATCTGCGTTTTTCTGTTCCCGAGGAAGAACTCCTGTGGTCGCGCGGCGACTCCTTGTCCACGGGCAGTGCCCCCGGTTTGCAAACAGGTGTGGCCGACAAAGGCGAAGAAGCCCTCGCGCAATGCCTGCAACTGTTTGCTGACCGTCCGTTTCGTCTCACTCAGACCACGATGGAGGGGAGGAACCCCCAAGCAGGGGCCCTGGATTGGCTCGCCTGGCAGC
>CAYXFZ010000139.1:0-2436 GCA_964464385.1 uncultured Planctomycetales bacterium | reverse complement strand
CCTGGATCGCCTGCCGACTCCACTCCCCGAGGGGGTGTGCACACATCCCCCACCGACTTCCTCTTCATGGCTGGTCCCTTTGCAGCGTGCCTGCGCTCCTGATGCCATCCCGTTTGGAGGACCGACTCCAGTATGAATTTCTCCACTTCCGAGTGCGTGCATTGTGGGCTTTGCTTGGAGGCCTGCCCCACCTACCGGGTGACCGGGGCCGAGGATCAATCCCCGCGCGGGCGCATTCACCTCATTCGAGCCGTCGAAGAAACAAGGCTGACTCGAGATCAAACTGCAAGCGCCCTGGACGCCTGTCTTTTGTGTCGCGCTTGTGAAACGGCCTGCCCTTCCGATGTTCCTTTTCATACGCTTCTGGCCGAGCATCGCGAAGGACATTCCCGTCCCCTGCGGCGACTCTTGCGATGGGGACTCACGGCCGCCACCCCCTTGCGCTTCTTGGGTGGCATGCTCCGCCTCGCCCGACGTTGGCGGATTTTGGCCGTAGTCGAACGATGGGGGCCGGCACGCCTCCGCAACTTGGCCAGGAGTGTGCCCCAAGAACCGCAAGGTTTTCGTCCCCATCCCGGCACGGGCTTTGCCGCCGAGGCGCCGCGCCGAGGTCGGGTGGGTCTTCACTTGGGATGCGTGCAATCCCAATTTCTGGGGGCGACCCAAGAGGCCCTGGTCCGTCTCCTGACTGGCCAGGGATTTGAAGTATGGATTCCGGCCCAACCCTCCTGTTGCGGGGCCCTGCATGCGCACGATGGAGAGGCAGTCCGCGGCAAGACCATGGCCGAAGACCTTGGCCGGGCATTTCCCCAGGATTTGGCTGCGGTCCTTTCCACTTCCGCCGGCTGCTTGGCGCATCTTCAGGAAACCGGACAAACGGGTTTCCAAGAGCCCGCGCATTTCTTGCAGGAGGTTGGTTTGCGCGGCAGGCCGCGGGCCCTCCCGCTGCCCGCCGTATGGGATCCCCCTTGTCATCTCCCTTTCACGGCAGGGGGCCAAACTCCCATCCTGCAACTCCTGCAAAGCATCCCGGAATTGAAGCTCCTTCCTTCATCCGAGGCCGATTTGTGCTGTGGGGCTGGGGGTCTTTCTTTTCTGGGGAATCCACTCTCTGCCGATGCGGTCCTGGCCCGCAAGGTGGCACAAATTCGCGCCTCGGGTGCCCAAGAGTGCATTACGGCCAACCCGGGTTGCCAACTCCGATTGGAGGCTGGCCTACTGCAGGAACAGCCGCGGATTCCGGTCGTGCACGCCATGCAAATTTTGGCACGCGCTTGGTGTGACCCCACCCTTCCACTTCGCGCCCTGGAACCGAGGCCCTCAGCGGCCAGATTCTGAGAGCGGTGGCGCCAGAACGGCCTCGAAAGCTCGCACTTTTTCTTCCAGGCCGCGCTCCAAAAGCCCGGTCAGAAAATCGGGGAAATCTCGCGCCACGCGACGCGCCCGACGGCCCGTCAGCAAGGAAGCGAAGGGATCGGCAGGATCCAGGGCCTGCATGGCGGCCACATCAGCCAAGAGAGTCTCGACGGAGACCGGGCCGGCATAGAGCACGGTCAAGCGTCCGGCGGAATCCAACAAGAGGCTGGAGGGCAAAGGAAGACCGTCGCCATTGCCAATCACTTCCTCCAAGACCGCGTCCAAAACAGCAAGGAACTCCGGGTCGGTGCGCAGGGCCTGGCTGGAAACATGCAAGCTCTGCAGAAGTTTGGCTGCGGTATCCGCGCCAGCCTTGGCCACATCCGTGCAGAGGGTGATCAACTGGAGGCCGGCTCCTTTCAACTCGGCGGAGGATGCACCCAAGGCGGCCAACTCGTGGCGGCAAGCGGTGCAAGTCGTGCTCCATAAATTGACCAGCACCGGGCCACCCAAGCGGCCGAAATTCACGGAACCCTCGGCTTGCAAGCTCGGTGCGGACCAGGGAGCCAACGGAAGTTTCTGGGCCAAAGGAACACGGGTGACTCCCCTACCCAGAATCGGGACCGGAGCATGGTCTGCCTCGGCGAAGGCGGGCGCTCCTCGTTGGGGCAATCGAATCGGAAGTTTCTGGCCTTGGACAATGCCCAAGCGACTCCCCGCGGGAATGTTGCGAAACACTTGCCGGTCTCCTCCGGGCCAGATCACGGTCATGCGCCGAACCTGGGGCGCCGACCCTAGGCCAAAATGCAGCCGCTTGGAGGATTGGGCCAAATAACCCTCGCCAGCACGAACCGTTTGGGTCAAAGTCCGACCAGCCACCTCCAGTATGACGCGGGCGCCAATGGCATCTCGGTTGCAGGTGTTCCCCACCAACTCCAAGCGCAAAAAGGAGCCGGTCACTGGAGAGGAGTTGCGCAGGATACGGAGTCGGGGTGCGGTTCGATTCTTAACGATCAGATCCAGGCGGCCATCGTCATCCCAATCCAGAACGGCAGTCGCGCGCCCGTCATCCTGAAAATC
>CAYXFZ010000138.1:0-2748 GCA_964464385.1 uncultured Planctomycetales bacterium | reverse complement strand
GTCTTGGATCCAAGCCGACAAGCTGGCCACGTGGGTAGCAACTGCCCGCAGATGGCTCGGCACAGCAGACAACATGTGGGTGTCCTGAATTCCCAGTTCCGCTGCTGCAGCCAGCCCCTCTTTTTGGCGACCGGAATCGCCACCCCCACCCGTGAGCCAAATCAAGCGCACTTCGGCACCCTGTTCACTGGCCCGTGCCAAGGCGGATCCATAGAGAAGGCACTCGTCGTCAAAATGAGGCGCCAAGGCCAAAACGCGACGACACTTGGGCCAAGGGGAAGGGGCAGGAAGAGGGTTCCATTCCTCCGCTCCTCGACGCAGATCGCGGGCATGGCCCAACCAACGTCGAGTTGCAGGAGGCCGGGCACCCCAATACCAGCCAGGGCGCAACCGCCCTTGGAGCAAGGCGCGGGCCTGAGCGGCTGAAAGAAGGGCCCAAGCTTCCGCCCGTCCTTGGCCATGTTGGCGAAAGGCGGAACGCCAAGTCCAGCGCCCCTCCACGGCCAAAGAGGGCGCGACAGTTTCCTCGGGTACGGGGATCAAAACATTGGGAAAGAGCGGTTCTTCTTGCTCAAAAAAAGCAACGCGGAGCTGGGCCGGCAGGCCGCGCAGTGCCGCCAAGGTGGCCGTAGTTTCTTCTCCAGGTTGGGGCCAAGGTAGGACCAAAAGATCCCCCGCCCCTGCCCAAGGCAATGGTTCCACGCCAGCTCTCTGCCAACCGGCCACGGCACCTGGAATCGAAGGGCGTGGATCGCCCAACGAAAAAGCGGGAACTTGGCCGGGGAGCCGCGACAGCAGGATGGGTTCCGCGAGCATGTTCTGCGGGCGACGCATTGGCATGGGCGGCAGAAGCGGCAAGGTCACTCCATATAGCCCAACGCGCGCATGGTCTCCAAGAGGCGTTCGTCGTCCGGGGCCGAAGACGAAGAGAACTGGCGCGGCTGCAGAGAGTGACGGCCCTGTTCCATCTGCACTGGGTGATCCAACAACCAGTCCGGTTCCATACAGTCCTCCAAAACCTGGCCATCCATGTGATCTTCCACAGGCAGGCCCAACAGATGGAGCAAGGTGGGTCCCATGTCGGCAATTTGAGGACCCGCGTGGCGGTGCCCGGTTCGAATTCCTGGTCCCTGCATGGCATACATTCCCTGCATGCGATGCATGGCCGGAACCCCCTCGGTAGCCAGTTCCACCACGCGTGGATGCAGGGGATCGGCGCCGGCGTTGACGGCGGTCTCGCGGCTAAGGAACTGAAGATCCGGGGCCAAATGCAATTGCGGACCCTGCCAAAGATCTTCCCGTTTCCAAACGCGTGCAACGACCGCCGTGCCATCTTCAGCCCGCACATCCTGCAAAGCAGCTGCCACTTCATCCAGCAATTGCTCAGCCTCCGCGCCGGGGGCAACCGTGCCCTCGGGTTCCCGGCCGCGAAGGTTCAAAAGAATGATGTCCTCACCTCCGGAAAAGGAGGACCAACAGCGGGTCTGGGACCAATCCACCATGTCGCGATAGACCATTTCCGGGGAGGGGCCAAAACCAAGACCTAATTTTTTTGCCAAACCCAGACGGCGCAACAAGCCAAATCCTTTGGCACGCAATTTCTGGCGCCGAGCACGGCGACGAGCGTCAGGTTTCAAGACCAAATAACCATGCTCGACCAACCACGCATTGACAAAAAATCGATGCGTGATGGGGCCAAAGCCATGGTCGGAAGCGGTCACGAAAACGGTGTCCCCAGGCAGGGTCTGGGCCAAAGCGCGGAATCGACCAACCGCCTCATCCAGTTGTTCATACACCGATTCCAACAAACCCGAATGCGCTGCAGCGGCCTTTGGATTGGCGGCGACCCAAACTGGATCGCGGTACCGCCAAGCACGATGGCTGGCCAAGTCCACGCCTCGAAAGACCAGAGCAAAAAGATCGGGATCCTCTTCCTGCAAGAGTTCGAGACCAATTTCCGTAATGCGGTCCGTGGTCTGCCGCAGGCAGGCCAAGGCCTCGGCTTCACCACCGGAATGGAAAAAGAGTTCGGGTTCGTTGTCTGCGGGTACCGACCCAAACTTGGCCGAAAGTTTCTCGCGAAGGGCGCGCGGGCGCACGAGATCAGCAGAAGAGTCCGGGGTGAGAAGACCGCCAATGTTGACCCCATCTTTCCACTCCTCGGGCGGCCAAGTGAGCGGAAACCAGGCGGTCACGACCTTGCGGCCTTGGTCAGCAGCCAGACGCCAAATGGAGGGCACGCAAACGGAATCCCAGGAAATGACGGGCCGATCGTAACTGCCGGGTCGGTTCTCGCGGAAAAAAAAGACCCCGTGCTTGCCAGGATGACAGCCGGTCTGAAACGACGTCCACGCCAAGGAAGAATTCGGGGGAATCGTGGAGGTCAAGGGCCCGCTACACCCCTCCTCCACCAAAGCCGCGAGATTGGGCAAACGCCCGGCTTCGATCATGGGATGCATGACATCCCAAGTTGCGCCATCCAGACCCACGAAAACAACGCGTTGTCGGACCATTCAACGAAAGAGCGGAATGAGCGTGTCCTGAACTCGGTGGAAAAGATCAGCGGTGGCGCGTGTATCGCGTAGGCAATATTCCGCAATTTCGTCGTAGTGACCCTGCCGCGCCTTGTCTGCCACCATCGAGCCATCCATTTTTCCCTTGGGAGATTCCACGCCAAAACGACGGCACCAGTAATCGAGAGAATAGGATTCTCGGGCGGCACCATGGAAATTGAGGACTTCCATCAGA
>CAYXFZ010000137.1:0-3011 GCA_964464385.1 uncultured Planctomycetales bacterium | reverse complement strand
GGGCATTCATCGCGGCATGGCGGGCTTGCCACCACTCGGCATCGCGTTCGGCGGGCTGGACCGCCTCATGCGTGGGCACCGGGCGGGCCAAGATGTTGGCAAAGGTCATGGCGGCGCCAGTCTGTGAAAAACCGACGGCTCCCTGACCATTCAAGCGAACATGGAAGGCCTTCCACTTGCCGGGAGCCCCAGAATTCAAAATCACTCTGGAATTGGGCTGCCCTTTTTTGCCCACCCAAGCGCCAACTCCCGAAGATGTCTTGGACCAGCGCGCATGGAAGCTCACTTCCAAGTCCCCGAAAGAGGCGCGGGTCCAAAGTGGACTCCCTCGGCCATCGGTGCGCAACTGCCAGTCGCGGGTCGTCCATGATTTTGGCTTGTCGCCCTTCTCTTGCCAAGCGTTCAAGTGGGTGCCGCCAAAGAGGGGCTCCATTCCAGTAGCTTCAAGAGCAATTTCTTGGCGGGTTGGAAGGCTTGAGGAAGGCGGCAATTCTTGGATTCGAAGATTGCGAAAGTGTGCTTCGGATCCTTCGGATTCCAAGACTAGATAGCCTTTGCGCGGCGCAATGTTGTCGCCGCCGCTGACCTCCTTGCCGTTGACCTCCAGGCGGATGCTTCCAGCCAAACAAGTTACCCGGTAGTGATTCCATTCCGGGGAGGGATTGGAACGCTCCTCACTGGGTAGGCAACGCGAACCCCCGTGGGGGTTAGGGAAGATCGGCGTCATCGTGGCCCCCCAAATGGGGAAGATGTCGCCATGTGTGGTGTACCAGCTTCCGTTCGGCCCGTCCATGACCTGGACTTCCACCGCCCGCGCGAAGGCAACTCCCAGATGAGGGACTGGATCGGACCAAACGAAAAGACCTGCATTGCCGCCCGCCTGCATATGACGCCAGTCCATTTCCAAGATGAAATTCTCATACATCCGATCGGTTCGCAGCAAGCCCGTGGGTTGGCCGCTGCAAACGATCATGCCATCTTTTGCTGTCCAAGTGCCTTCGTGACAATTGATCGGCAACCAGCCGTCCAGGTTCTGGCCGTTGAACAAGGGCCTGAACTCGGACTCTTGGGCGGGGGCTTGGGCGCCGAGAATGGCGAGGAAGGGAATGGCGAGGAGTTTCAATCGAGGTCTTCCAGGCGAAGGATTTGCATGGTACGGGTAGAACCTGAAACCCGAAAGGAGCCCGTCAAGGCCACCAAGAGGTCCCGGTTTTTGAGGTGTCCATTTTCCCGCAAAAGTTTGGCGGCCTCCCGGTTCCGTTGCCGGTTGGATTTGGGTTTGCCAGTGAGACCAGGCAGAACACCCCAGAGCAAGGCCATACGGTGGTAGGTTTGTTCTCGACTGGTCAGGGCAATCAGGGGAACGCGAGCGCGAAAGGAGGAGACGAGCTTGGCGGTGCGACCACTTTCGGTGAAGGCGAGAATGAGTTTTGCCTCGGTGGCATGAGCCGCATAGACCGCAGAGTTAACCACGGCCAAGGTCAGAGATTGCCCCGGCAGCCCGCCACGGTTGATGTCCGGACGGAGCCGCCAGGATTCTTGAAAGAGGCCGGCTTCCGTGCGGTCCACGATGCGGTGCATGACTCGACAGGCCTCCAGCGAATGTTTGCCGACGGCCGTTTCTCCCGACAACATGACGGCATCCACGCCCTCCACTACGGCATTGGCAACGTCCGAGACCTCTGCTCGTGTGGGCTGAGAAGATTCAATCATGCTTTCCAACATTTGCGTGGCTACAACGACGGGTACTGCGGACTCCAAACCCTTGCGGACAATCCGTTTTTGAATTGTGGGCACGACCTCATGTCCCATCTCGACAGCTAAATCACCCCGAGCCACCATGACCGCATTTGCTTCCTGAAGGATTTCGTCAAGGTTTTGGACGGCTTCCGGGTGCTCGATTTTGGCCAAAATGGGCATGTCAGAATCGCGGCGCTTTAGTTCTTTTCTTAGGGATCGGATGTCTTGAGCACTGCGGACAAAACTCAGTGCTACCCAATCCATGCCCACCTCGACGGCGAAGTCCAAATCATGCCGGTCCTTGGCGGAGATCGCCGGGGCCGACACTTTACTGTCGGGCAAGTTCACTCCCTGATGGGACGAGAGAGTGCATCCGCGCCGAACCTTGCACCGCAAGCGACGCTTTCGCTTCTCCACAACAAGAAGCTCGGCCCGACCGTCCCGCAAGAGGATGCGATGCCCTTTGAGGACATCTTTCCACAGGCCACGGTAATCCACGGGTAGGATCCCATCTTTGCCCATCGCTTTCCCAGTTTTGATCTGAATTTCCTGTCCTCGGACCAAGGTGATGGGGGCAGGCAGGTTGCCCAAGCGGATGCGGGGCCCGCGCAAGTCACAGATCAGAGAAATGGGTCGATGCAGTCGTTTGCGAGCTCGCTTGAGGGCAGCAACCCAACGTTTTTGAGTTTCCCGGTCGCCGTGGCTCATGTTGAAGCGGAAGGCGTCCACCCCGGCACGGATCATGTCGCGCATGCGAGCCTCGCGCCCACTCGCCGGGCCCAGGGTTGCGATGATCTTTGTGCGAGCCAAGTTGCGGTCCAGCATGATGTTCTTGGCGCAAAGGATAGGGTAGCGGTGTTTCCGTGCGAAAGGATACGATGACTTCTCGTGCCGCCCTTCTACCTCCTCTTGGTGATGTCGCTCCCTTTGCAGGGGACGGACACCGAACTTTTGCGGGAAGCCCAGAAGTTGGTCTTCACCAATCGCGAGCCGACCCTGCGTCAAGGCGCTCAGGCATGTTTGCGGCTCAACTCTCCCGATGCCATGGAACTCTTGATCCGTCGCTTGAATGGGGACCAACCCCATTACCGGGACATTGTTTGGGAGGTCATTCCTCAATTCACGGATCCTTATGCACGGGAGTTGGTGGCCTTGGAATTGAAAAAGAATCGCAAGCCATTGGTTCGGCAGTGGGCTGCCCAAGCTTTGGGCATGTATGGCGATGCCACCTTTGGCCCGGTCTTGATGAAGGCGATGAAAGACAAGGAAAT
>CAYXFZ010000136.1:2822-3044 GCA_964464385.1 uncultured Planctomycetales bacterium | reverse complement strand
AACCGAGGACAAGAAGGCCAAGAGCCAACCCCACAAAGAGGGTCCGAGCCCGCACGTTGGCGGCCGCGACGCGTCGCAAACGGCGCCGTTCCAGGAGCATGTCCTGGGCCAAGCGTTCCAGGGAGGCGGCTTCCTCCGGATAGCCCGCGGCGTAGCGAAGTTTCCAATCGCCGATGCCATCAAAAACGGCCAAGGAGGGCAAGGCTGGCGGCCGAGCGGCTA
>CAYXFZ010000136.1:0-2812 GCA_964464385.1 uncultured Planctomycetales bacterium | reverse complement strand
TTTTCAATCCAATCGGATTGAAACAAGGCCTCGAGAGCACTGGCGGCGTCCTCAAAAAGGCCCAAGCGCGCGGCAAGTTGAAAACGAGTTTCGAGAGCTTCCATCGTGGACTGGGTGGACAAAGCATTCCACTGAGCAAGCAAGGCCTGGGGTGAATCGGTAGGTTCTTGCCAACTCGGGTTCGCCAACAGAGGAAGCCAAAGAAGGGAAAGCATCACTCTCCACCCCCGCGCCATTCCCGCAGATGGGCCAAGATGAGCCGTGGCTTGTCATCCGAAAAGGAATCCACCCCTGTCAAGTCTGGTGGAGCCCAAGCGCAAAAGGGAGCAGCAGCAAAGACCGAAGGTGCGTTGTCGGGAAGACGCGCCAACACATCCATGGCAGCGGGGAAAGCACGATTCTTGCGCGCCATGAGCATGGTGTTGCGGGCGAAGGGCACGGAGTAACCGCGCACGTCGGCAAAGGTCTCTTGCAACCCCACCCAGAGTGGGTTGCGCAGAGCGGCAGCATCCCCAGCGCCAGTCGGCCCCAAGTTCAGGGCCAGAATCCCACCATCCACCAAATGCTCGGAGATTTCCTGAAAAAACTCCCGGGTGACTAGGTGGAGAGGGAGCTCAAATTGGCGGCTGTATGCATCCAGCAAAACCAAGTCCAGGGGTTTCGGTGCAGCCCGCAAACAGGCCCGGGCATCGCCAGCAATCATGCGAACTTGGCCCGGGGGTAGCGACAAGGGCATCCACTGAGCGCCCAAGGCAAGAACCACTGGATCCAGTTCCACTCCAACCCCATTCCATGGGCGATCCAGGGCAGCGGCCAAAACGGTGAAAGCGGTCCCAGTTCCAGCCCCCAAGGACCAAATCTGCAGAGGAACCGGATTGGACGAGGGCGGATCCAATGAGGCTGCGGCCCAGCCAAACCAATCGTAATAACCCCCGGCCCACCCCCCCTGCGAAGCCCAAACGGATTGGTACGAGTCCATGCCCTCGTTGACCTGCAACCACCGAGAGCGGTCATCGAAGGAGAGAATGCGCACCTGTTGCAAAGCACTTTCTTGGGAAACCAAAAGGCGGGAACCTGGAGGAAGGTGGGCCTGGACGGAAGGGTCCGCAGGAAGATTCAAAAGAAAAACACTGGCCGCCAAGGGGGCCCATCCTTTGCGACGCAAGAGGAGGAGCCCAGCGCAGGCCAAAACCGCGGCCATAAGAAACAAGGTCGTGCGCGCACCCAAGGTGGGTAAGGCAATAAAAGAAGTCCCAAACACACCGAGTAGGGAGCCCGCCGTGCCAGCAGCCGAAATTTCTCCAGCGGCCCGGCCGGCACCCCGCTCTTCGGCCCGGGCATGCACCAACAAAGGGGCAACCATAGCCAACAGGAGAACTGGGGGCGCAAAAAACAAAAGACCGGCGGCAAGAGATCCACCCAGAAATACAGATGCTGCGTCTTGCAAACGAAGACCCGAGGGGAGCAACCAACGCGCGAACTCCGGCAACAGCCAAGTGCCAATGGCCAAGAGCACTCCAGCGGCCAAAAGAAGCCGACCCGCAGAAACCAAGGGCTGAGAGACTCGACGGCTCAAACTTCCGCCCAGGCCGGCCCCTACCGCCATGGCAAACAAAATCACCCCGATCTGATTGGTCCAGACCAGGGTCGAAGCTCCAAACCAAGGGGCAAGACGGTGCACGCCCAGAACCTCCACCGCAAGGGTGCCACACCCGGCAAGAAACGCAGCGAGGAGAATCAAGGGTTCAAAGAGGGAAGATCCACAGCCAGAATTTGAGCCGGCATGAGGGCCCGATCATCAAGGTCGGTGGCCCAGCGCTCCAGCAGGGTACGAACATTGCGGACGGCAAAAAAGCGAGTGGAAACCCCGTTGCGGATGAGTTGAATGGGGCGGTCTAAATTCATCAGTTGATCATTCAAAAAAAGGTTCACCTCATCCACGTGGTGGGCCTGGATGCGAATGCTGTTGGCGATCGAATCCGCGGTCACGGACAAGCGGGCCGGCATTCCTCCTGGACGCCCCGGATCGAATCGAACCGGCTGCACCCACCAGCCCGGGGCAGCGGCCTCTGGTTGGGACAAGACCAAGCTCAATTGCCGAGGAAATGGGCGCCGCGGTTTGGCGGTCAACAAGAATTCGGCAGCGATCTCCGGGGAAGAAAAGAATCCTAGGGCTGGGGCCGGAGTCAAATTTCGCCAGCCCTCCTTTTGGAATGGGACAAGCGTGCGAGATTCCAGGGGAGTGAAGGCCACGGCGGAATAACGGCCGGGAACCTTCAAAAAGGCCTCTTGGGCGCCCAAGGAAGCGAT
Source organism: uncultured Planctomycetales bacterium (assembly GCA_964464385.1). Classification (GTDB taxonomy): domain Bacteria; phylum Planctomycetota; class UBA1135; order UBA1135; family UBA1135; genus CAYXFZ01. The sequence continues at coordinate 502 of CAYXFZ010000136.1, read as the reverse complement.
TTTTCCCACGCCCAAGAGAACAACTCGGTTGCGATCCAACCGCCCCGTTCTGGCCATGGCCGTCAACGCATCGGCCAGCAACTCTCCTGAATTTTTGTGTTGGATCGGGGGCCAAGACACCCCAGCAACCGCAAAGGTAGCAGGGAGGAAAGCAAGATCTTCGTCCAAATGGGAGTGCATGACCAAGACCAAAGGATGCGGGCCCTCCCCTTCTGGAATGCTTCGAAAACCCACGGCAGCAACCGCCTCTGGCACGGGAAGGCCAGATGAGGTCTCCCGTAGGGCCTGGCGTAAGACATGGCTCCAAGTTTCGTCCCGTTGTAAGGGCCGGTCCTCTCCTGCCTCTCGCCATTGTTCGACGGCCTGCTCCACCTGGATCAGCGCAACCGCTTGCCCAGCAAAATCCAAATCCAATTTTGCTTGGACCCAAGCGACCACACCCGTCCTGAGTTCGGGCGGAGGAAACGGATCTTGAACGCAGCCGAAGAACAACAAGGCGCAA
>CAYXFZ010000135.1:0-3124 GCA_964464385.1 uncultured Planctomycetales bacterium | reverse complement strand
CTCGATCAACGCCTCCGGCAAGGTGGTGCAGTCCACTTTCACGAGCGCTTTGTCTCGGCGATCGCTGTTCACGTGAATCGCGCGGGCGATGAGTTCCTTGCCGGTGCCAGATTCGCCCGTGATGAGCACTGTCGCTTCGGTTGGCGCCACCTGCCGCACCATGTCAAACATGCGCGTCATGACTGCGCTGGCCCCCACCATTCCCTCCAAACGATCTCGCCGTTCCAGCTCCTGGCGCAACTCCTGGTTGTCCGCGCTCAGACGGCGGGTGTCCATTTCCTTGCGCACACGAGCCCGAAGTTCCAGAATATTGACTGGCTTGGTGAGGTAATCGGCGGCACCTTCCCGCATGGCGGCGACAGCAATCTCAACGCTGCCATGGCCGGTGATGAGAAAAACCGAGGCACCCGGATCCCCTTCCCGAACTTCTTTCAAGAGGTCAATTCCATCTCGTTCCCCACCCAGGCGGAGGTCGGTCAGCACGATGTCAAAGGAACGCGCCCCCAGCCGGTCCAAAGCGGCTTCGGCCGAGACCGCCGTCTCGACGACGTGGCCATCGGCCTCCAATGCCAAGCGCAAAGCGTCGGCATGGGCCTCATCATCTTCAACAACCAGGAGACGAGGTGGGCGACGGCTCATGCGGAGAAAATGTCCTTCGAGAGATTCAGGGGAAGGTGCAAAACTGCGCGCGTCCCGTGTCCCGGGCTACTTTCCAGGGAAAAATTTCCGCCGTGTGCTTGGGCAACCCGCTGTACGGTCGGCAAGCCTAGGCCGGTACCCCCCTTCTTGCGGGTGAAATAAACTTCGAAACAACGGGCCAAGGTGTCGGGGTCCATGCCCGGGCCATCATCCACAACCTCGATCCGCACCTCATCCTGGGCCAAGCGTGTACTCACGGAAATCGTGCCTCCCCCTTGTTCTTCCAAGGCCTGCCGGGAGTTGATCAGCAGATTCAAGAGAGCTTGGCGAATGCGCTCGTCGTCCATGAAAATGGCAGAGATAGAAAGATCAGGAAAGGTTTCAATCCGCACCTCTCGGGCCAGACATTCTGGACGAACAAAAGAAGCTACATGCTCGACGAGTTCGTTGAGATCTGTCAAACGACATTCCAGTGCATCGGTGCTCGTAAAGCGCAGAAAATCTTCCAAGATGGAGTCCAATCGACCAATTTCCTTCTTCAGAAGATCCAGGGTGCGGAGAGTGCGACGGGCGCGAGGATCGTCCTCGGCGTCCCATTGTTCGCGCAATAAATCCAAATGAAGGCCCAGGGTGGAAAGCGGGTTTTTCAGTTCGTGCACGAGTCCACCCGCCAGTCGCGCTAGCGCCTGGGAGTCTAGAGTTGTGCCGTCGTTAGCGTTATTAGACATGGGGTTGTGATCCCGGGTAGCCTCCTAGAATACGATCCGCATTCCTCAGTCTCGCCGTGCCCGCCACCTCTCCTCCCGGATCCTCACCCTTGCGGGAAGCCTTGCAAGATGGGGCTACGGTTGTTCTTCCGACCGACACTATTCCAGGATTGGCCCGGCTCTATCGCGGGCCCGAGGATTCCGCGGCCTTGGCGGCCTGCAAGGACAGCGAGCCAGGACGCCCCTTCAGCTTGCATTTTTCGGATGTCGCGGCGCTGGTTCCCTATTTACCCCATTGCCCGCCGGGTTTTCCGGCCTGGGTTCGGGCAAGCTTGCCTGGCCCTTGGACGGCCCTCGTTCCTAGAGCTTGGACTTCTTTTTCGGAAGAAGACTGGCCTTGGCCCTGGATTGGTATTCGAGTCCCAGACTGCGCGGAATTCCGAGCGGCCACCCGGAAATTGCCGCATCCCGTGGTTGCCACGAGCATCAATGCCCCCGGGCAACCCCCCTTGCACGGGAAACCCTTAGCGAGATGGTTGCAAGAACATGCCAACATTCCTCACGCCTTGGAACCTGAATCCCTCCGGGCAGGGCAAGCTTCGACGGTCCTCCGTTTTGGACCCTTGCCCTATTTGATCCGAGGAAGTGCGGCCATTCCGGCCATGCAACCGGGTCATGCCGTGGTGCTTTTGTGCACCGGCAATACCTGTCGTTCTCCTTTGGCGGCCGCCCTACTCCGCCACGGACTGGCAAAATCTTGGCAAACCCGAGAGAATCGCTTGCCCGGCCTTGGGTGGCGGGTGGATTCTGCCGGAACGGGGGCGATGGTCGGGCAACCGGCGAGTTCCGGCAGTCTGGCCGCCGCTCAGTCCCTCGGCTTGTCTCTGGACGGGCATCGAGCCCGGCCCTTGTCGGCCCTGGCTGGGGAGGGATTTCAAATTTTGGCCCTGGCGAACTCCCATCTCCAGGAATTGCCGTCCGGATTGCAATCCAAAGCGGAATTGCTGGATCCGGAGGGAACTGAAATTGCTGACCCTTTCGGAGGCGATGCCGCAACTTACAATCAGATGGCGGTTCACTTGCAGGGCGCCGTGGCCCGCCGCTTGGACCTTTGGTCCTCCTTTCCCGGAACTTAGGCCCGGTTCAGCGCCACAGATCCAGGGCCGCTTCCGGGGACCCCGCGGCCAAGAGGCGCCGACGAAAGGGCACATCGCCCAAGCGGCGCGCAATTTCGGTGAGTGTCCGCACATGCAGGAGCTTTTCCTCCTTGGGCACAAGGAGAAGAACAACAATTTGGGTCGGGGCGCCATCCAAGGAGGAAAAATCAAGGCCTTTGGGCAGGAGGGCCAAGGCGGCATGCACACCCGAAAGATGGGGCAAGGAGGCGTGTGGCACTGCAATTCCTTGCTCCATGCCGGTGCTGACACTTTCCTCGCGGGCGAACACAGCCGCCCTAGCCTCCTCCTGGCGCTCAGCCGACAGGGTGCCAGCATCCACCAAGGAAGCCACCATGTGGCGCAAGAGAGCCCATTTATCCTCCACCACAGGGTTCAGGAGGACGCATCCAGAACGGAAGTAGTCGTGCAAGGGCATCAGAGTCAAGTTCGAGATCGAATCAGCATAGCGATTCGGACCACAAATTTCGCTTTCTTGACTTCCTGGGAAGAAGCGCCGCTCCGCATCCGTCCATAACACTGTCCGGGAGAAGTTTTGCGCTGACCGCTACCGGCTCTAGACTCTCTCGCAAGCCCAACGCCCGTGGGGCCCACTCACGTTCG
>CAYXFZ010000134.1:0-3341 GCA_964464385.1 uncultured Planctomycetales bacterium | reverse complement strand
GCGAGGAGGCTGGTTTGGGCCACGACTCCAAGGCCGGCAAATATCGGCGCTTGTCCCTTTAGGTTCGTTCACTTTCCCCGAAAACGAGGAGGCCGCTTCTCCGAAAAAGCGCGCAGGGCCTCGACGCGATCTTGGGTGGACAAAATCCGTTTGTAGCACTCGGATTCGTGTTCGAGGGCCGCTGCCAGGGGTAGGCCCAGGCCCCCATCCAGGGCGGCCTTGGCCGCGCGGAGGGCGAGGGGTCCATTCCGCAAAAGGGCCTGCACCATGGCCTCGGCTTCCTCGAGTTCGCCGACGGCATGCACTAGTCCCATGCGGAGGGCCTCTTCCGCCGAAACCCGTCGGGCGAGGAGGATCAACTCCTTGGCTTTGGCGGCCCCAACCAAGCGAGGCAAACGAATGCAACCGCCAGCACCGGGAATGATGGCCAAACTGGTTTCCGTCAGGCCAAACTTGGCCCCGGGTGCCATGACCCGCAGGTCGCAGGCAAGGGCCATTTCGGCCCCACCACCAAAGGTGGCACCATTCAAATAGGCAACCGTCGGTTGAGGAAGAGCAGCCAGGTCATCCATGGTGGCGCGAATTTCGGCTACGAATTCTTGGACTTGTTCCTCACTGAAATCCAGCCGCTCCTTGAGATCCGCCCCCGCACAAAAGGCCTGGTCTCCGGCACCCGTCACTTGCACGACAAACACGCACTCGTCAGCGGACACTTCCGCCAACAAAACCCGCAAACGCTGGAGCGTGGCCAAAGACAGGGCATTGGCCGCGGCGGGGCGGTTCAAGGTCAAGTGGGCGACTGCACCCTGTCGTTGCAACAGGACAAGGTCTTCGGACTCGCTCATGAGGGAAGCGTATCGCCGAGGCAGGCCCGCAAAAACTCACCAGCTTGGTCCAGAGCCAGAACATCCATTCCAGGATTCAGCCCGGCGGTCGCCACCAAGGAGAGGAGTTTTTCGGTACTCAGGTTGCCGGCAGCTCCTGGGGCAAAAGGACAGCCCCCGCAACCGCCCACAGCGGCATCCACACTCCGAATCCCCGCTTCCAGCCCCAAGGAAAGAAGTTCGCCGGCTCGACCGGAAGTGTCATGAAGATGCAACCCCAATCGTTCGACCGGCACGTGGGACATTGCTGCTTCGATCAAAAGTTCCAATTGCTCCGGCTCCCCTCGACCCAAGGTGTCGGCCAAGATCACTTCATCGGCATCAGCCTGGGCAAAAGCGGCCACCAATTCTTCCACGGCAGCAACGGGCGGCACCCCTTCCACCGGACAGATCAGGGCCATGGACACATAGGCACGGATGCGAACGCCCTGCACACGTGCGGCAGCCATCACCTCCAAGACTTCCGCCAGCGCTCGAGCGCGCGGCTGGCCCACATTGGCTTGGCTATGACCGTCAGTGGCCGAGACCAGCACGGTGATGCCGTCCAAACCACAGGACTGAAAGCGGGCGAAACCAACCAAGTTCGGAACCAGTCCGTAAAGTGCCACACCGCCGCGCCAGGATTCCTCCAACAGGTGAGCACAAAGTTTCTCGGCATCGGCCAATTGGGGGATTCGATCGGCGCGAACAAAGGAGGCGACTTCGATGGAAGCGGGGGTCGCCGCCGCCAATTTTCGAACCAATTCGATTTTGTCGACTAGGGGAAGAATCCGAGCCTCGTTCTGAAGACCGTCCCGGGGGGCGACTTCATGGACACGCAATGCGGTCGGGGCGGACATGGTCACCCAGGATACTTGGGCACGTGTCGGCGATATTGGAGGGCCTTGCGTTGCACTTCACCGACCCATCGACGAACCTCCTCGTCCAGCTGGGGCCGATCCAAATAAGCCAACAAAAATCGCAAGCGATCCGAACGGGACACCGCCGCCGGGCAGGAACTCTCCAAGGCGGCCAAGTCCTTGACGATCCAGCGGCGGCCCAAGGGAGAAAGGCAACGGGCCCGCTGCAAAGCCAATAGGGCTAAGCTTCCGTCCGGTTGCCGAAGAAAATGATTCAGATACAAATCCCGATGATGCCAACCCAGCCCGTGGAATCGGGCAACCAGCCCCGCCAAACCAAGGATCCATGCCCGCTGTTGGCCAGAATCGGCCACCAAGGTCCGCCAGCCTTCGGCCAAATGACTGCGAAGATCCCGCCCGGAAATGCCAGAAGTCAAGAGGAAGGATCGGCCCTCGGGGTCGGTTCCCCAGGCCAAAGGGCGGGCAACCGGAAATCCCTGCTGCCGCAGGACGCACTGGTTCCGGGCCTCGCGGGCCGCTGCCGCGGGCTGAGACCGCCATCGAGTCCACCAGGAGGGCGAGGGGTAGGTCTTGAGAAAGCCAATAGAACCATCCGGCAGGGACAGGCGACGGGTGACTCGGCCCGCGGCGCGGCGAACGATTTGTCCAGTATCCAGCTGAAATACCTTCTCCCAAGATCCCCAACCGACCGCTTTCAGGGCCTCGGCCTCCTCATTGCGCAGAGTGACCCGGCCCTGATCCAGGACCTGGAAGCCCGGCGGGGCGGATGAACTCTCCATGGGGCCATGGTGCAAGCAGGAGTGGGAAGCGTCCAGTCCGACAATTCCACCCTTCTCCCCTCGCCCCGAGGCTCGGCGCAAGGTAGGCTTTTGCGCGTCTCGCTCCCGCAGACCCCCGTTCCAGACGAGGATGGCTGAAACCGCGAATTCCTCCTCCCACCAGGAGGCCAACCCGTTCGTCCAGATGAGCGCCCGCTTTGCGCGTGCCTCAGATCTGCTCGGCTTGGAGCCTGGACTGGCACGCATCCTTGAAACGCCCGCTCAGGAGATGACGACCACCATTCCCTTGTTGATGGATGATGGTTCCATGCGGCTGTTCACCGGGTATCGCGTACAACACAGTGTCGCCCGCGGACCCGCCAAAGGGGGCATCCGCTATTCCCCCGATGTGCACCTGGACGAAGTCCGCGCCCTAGCCGCCTGGATGACCTGGAAATGTGCGTTGGTGAATGTTCCCTTCGGGGGCGGCAAGGGTGGGATCATCTGCGACCCGCGGCGTATGTCGGACGGTGAACTGGAACGATTGACGCGACGCTATGCCTCAAACTTGTTGGATATCATTGGCCCCGAACGGGACGTTCCCGCGCCGGACATGAACACCAATGAGCAAACCATGGCGTGGTTTATGGACACCTATTCCATGCACTGCCGGGCGACGCAAACCGCGATCGTGACCGGCAAACCGGTTGGCCTGGGCGGATCCAAAGGGCGCCGTGAAGCCACCGGCCTAGGAGTCGCTCTCACGGCTCGTGAATCTCTCAAGCATTTGCGACTCCCGGAATCCGACTCATAGTCCCGTCTTTTGGCTGAAGCCACAC
>CAYXFZ010000133.1:1716-3411 GCA_964464385.1 uncultured Planctomycetales bacterium | reverse complement strand
GGCTACTCGAATGGCATCGGCAATGCTCTGAATTTCAGCCTCGGCAGGGCGCAGAGCATCATGGCGGGGCGAAACCGAAGGATCGTCGGGATGGCCCTTTGCCATGTCTGCAGCCGCCTTTTCCGAGGCCGCTTTCATGATGGTGTTGTCTTCGCAATGGGCCACCACCTTGAGGCCAGCGGCCGCGGCACCAGCGAACAAGCGACGCATGGTGGGCTCATCGTGGACCCCACCCGCGCCCGTGCTACATCCCAGGAAACATTTCACGGCCGGACAGAGGCCCCGCAACTCCGCCAAAGTGGGCAAAGAGGCCTCAGTCAAACTTCCATAGGGCGCATAGTCCACCCGGGATTTTCCCTGCAAATCCGACAACTTGGCGGCCATCCGGGAACCGGACTCCATCAGGGGTGGGTTGTTTTGAATTTCAAGGACTGTCGTGACTCCGCCATGCAAAGCACCGGCGGAACCTGCAGCCCATCCCTCCTTGTGTTCCAAACCAGGCTCCCGGAAATGCACGTGGCAATCCACCAAGCCTGGGAGGATCCAAGCGGCGCCCACATCCACGGTCTCTTCCCCGGAAACAGGGGCCAAGTCCGACCCGACATCCAGGACCTTCCCGCCAGCGGAAACTCGGAGCGAAGCCGATTCAAAAAATGTCCGTCCATCAAAGAGGCGGGCGGCGCGGTAGAGACGGGGCGTGAGGTCGCTCAAGGGGAACGGGCTAAACTCCTCATCCAGCCTAGCCCTGCCGACCCCTGTTAGCACATGCGCCATGAAACTTTCCTTCGCCTTGCCTCTGCTTGCCCCGCTTCTGCTCCCCTCTATAGCCGAGGCCCAATCCCCATTTGATCTGCACGAGGTTGCCTGGACGATGACCCCCGAAGATTCCGGGGATGCCGTGCATTTGGAAATGGTTTTGACGCCACTGCAGGACCGCGAACGCATCGTCTTGCGCATGCCCCTCTGGCGCCCCGGTTCCTATCGGTATTTCAACTACCAAAACGCTCTCTCCAACCTCACGGCCACCGACAGCAGGGGCAAAGAGCGCAACATCACCACCCTGGATCCCCGCACTTGGGAAGTGGATGTCCGGGGTGTCACGGGTCTCACCGTTGCTTACGAATTGAGCGTCACCAATGAAAATCCTGGTGAGGGCATTCCTGCCCTCCATCTTCGTGGTCCGGGTACCTTCCTTTACACCGAGGACTCCCTGGAACTTCCCCATAGCCTGCAAGTCCAACTTCCCCGGCGCTGGGATTTCGCTTCCGGCCACCGACCAGCGACAGGGAAAAAGAACTTTTTCCGATCTCCCAACTATGACGTCTTTGTGGACTGCCCCATGGCCCTTGGTGCTTTGGAAAAAAGCGAGTTCGAAAGCCACGGCACTCCTTTTGAAGTGGTCTTCTTCGGAGATCTTCCCACCGAAAAGGAATTGCCGCGCGCTGATTGGTTGGCTACGGTTTCCGCAATCTGCGAAGCCTCTTGGGATGTGGTTGGCGATTACCCCTTTGAACGCTATGTCTTCCTTTACCTCTTCAATCGAATCGGCGGTTACTCCGGCTTGGAGCACCTCAATTCCACGACCATTGTCTTCAATGCCCGCGCGGCAAAGTCCGGGCGCTTGGCCGACCTAGAGAGTGTCACGGCCCATGAGTTTTTCCATCTTTGGAATGTAAAACGAATTCGTCCTGCGCA
>CAYXFZ010000133.1:0-1706 GCA_964464385.1 uncultured Planctomycetales bacterium | reverse complement strand
ACCCGGGGAGACCGTGGCCTCGTAACGATGGAATCCGGCAGCTATCGGGACTTTCGCGATCTCGCCGCCCGGCCCGTGTGTGTGGTTATTGAAATCGGCGGGATAGATGTGGATCGCGCTGGCGGTGTGCAGAATCCCGACACCGCCGAATTCGTCCTGCGCAGTTGGGTCCCTTCGATTATTCGCGGGATGTTCGCACCCGCGACCTCTGGTGGTTGGAAGGAATCACCTCTTACTACGCGGACATCATCCTGCACCGCGCGAGCCTACGCGGAGACGGCTGGTTTTTGGATGCTCAAGCTCGCAATTTCCGCGGCCAATACGGCAGCTCTGGTTATGGCGTTCTCTCCCCGGAGCGCAGTTCTTGGACTGTCTGGGATCCGAATCCGAGGACGGCGATTTCTTATTACGATTCTGGCCAAAGCCTCGGCTTGCTCCTGGATGTGCAGATTCGCCACCACACTCAGAACCGCCGTTCCTTGGATGATGTGGTGCGCTTCTTGACCCGTTGGGTGGATTACCCCAACTCCGGCTACCAGCCTGGAGATTTGGAAAAGGCCATATTTGCGGTCACGGGTTGGGATTGCCACGCCTTCTTTGATCGCCACATCCGGAGCCCGCGGCCGTATCCCTGGCGGGAAATCATGCCCTTGGCCGGAATAGATGTACGCTTCTCCGAACCTGGAGATCCTTATCTTGGATTTGGCGTGGATGAGAATCTTGTCGCAACCGTCCCCGAAAAATCCCCGGCCGCCGAGGCTGGACTGGAAACCGGGGATCGAATTTTGGCCTTGAATGGAACCAAAGTAAAGAGTTTCGCTCAGCTCAAGGAAATCATTGCTCAGCTGACGGCTGGCGCGGAAATTGAGTATCGCATCAAGCGAAAAGGAGCCTCCCGCACTTTGCGGGGCCGGGTGGCCGAGCGCAGCAGGCTCCTCTTTCGTCTGCAAAGGTCTCCGGAGGCCACGGTCGAACAGACCACTCTTTTGGATGGGCTCCTGGCAGGTGCCCCCATGGGCATTTAGGGGCCCGCGGGCCAAACGGGCCCCCACTCCGGTGGCATGCCACCCAAGAGGGCCATGTTCCCCGTGGATTCCCCCCATTTTCGGTCTAGGGTGAATTGCATGTTCACCTTGCTTCTCCTGTCGCCGCTTCTACTCGAACAGCGCTGGTGGGCTCCCGGCCCGCCCCAGGATGGCCCCGCAAGCACAGTGGTGGCCCTGGATGACTTTGATGGAGATGGCGTAACAGAATTCGCCGTCGGCCGACCCCAAGGAAGCGCCAACCCGGGATGGACCGGCGGCTTCGTTCGCTTGCGCTCAGGGAATCAAGGGCAGGAAATTCGGACGATGGGTTCGCGCACCGGGCGGGCCCTTTCCGGCTCCGCATTGGCCCGCACCGTGGACCACGACGGGGACGGTCGTGCCGATCTCCTGATTGGGGCCCCGCTCGCCCATGGCCGCGCACCTGCCTCGGGTTTGGTCTCTCTCGTCAGCACGGCTTCGGGTATTCCAAAATTTTCCTTGGAGGGAAGCGAACCTTACGGCCGCTTTGGTGCTGCTGTGGCCGAATTGGAGGATGCCAACCTGGACGGCGTCCGTGATTTTCTAATCGGCGCGCCGGGAGAGGATCGAATGGGATTGGATTCCGGCGCCGTCTATCTTCATTCCGGCCGCGATGGTCGTCTTTTGTGGCGATTGGATGGG
>CAYXFZ010000132.1:0-3558 GCA_964464385.1 uncultured Planctomycetales bacterium | reverse complement strand
GGGCCCGCCGTCGGCGCCGCTGTGGCTTCGATGTGGTGCGGGGTCCCGGGACCGATCATGCCGGGATTGCAGCTCAGGCCGTGGTCGAAAAGAAACTCCTGGCCGAAGGCCAGGGAACGCGGGAGGGGCTCGGTCGCGATCAGTTTCTGGAAGAAATTTGGCAATGGAAGGAAAAGCACGGCAACGCTATTTTGGAACAAATGCGGCGGCTGGGTGCTTCTTGTGATTGGACCCGCACCAAGTTCACGCTGGATGAGGATTTATCTCGGGCCGTTCGGGTCAGTTTTGTGAAGTTGTGGGAGAAGGGGCTCATCTATCGCGGTGCCCGACTCGTCAACTGGGATTGCCAATTGCAAACCGCAGTTTCCGACGACGAAATTGAATATGTACAGCGCAAAGGGAGCATGTGGTATCTCCGCTATCCCGTGCAAGATTCCGAAGAATTTGTGGTGGTGGGAACGACACGACCCGAGACCATGCTGGGAGATACCGGGGTTGCCGTCCATCCCGAGGACGAGCGCTGGGCTCACTTGGTGGGTCGCACGATTCTGTTGCCCATCGTGGATCGGCCCATTCCCATTGTTGCCGATGATTCGGTGGATCCGAAACAGGGCACGGGTGCGGTAAAGGTAACTCCGGGCCACGATCCTGCCGATTACGAGCGGGGCGCCCGCCATCAACTGCCGATCGTGAATATTTTGGACAAGGATGGCAGCCTCAATGCGGAGGGGGGCCCCTTTGCCGGCCTGTCCCGCGAAATGGCCCGTCGGGACGTGGTCGCTTGGTTTGAAGAACACGGTCTATTGGATCGGGTCGAGGACATTGTTCACAACATCTCTCTTTCCGATCGTTCGAAGACACCCATCGAACCCCTGGTCTCGGAACAATGGTTCGTCAAGATGGAATCTTTGGCCGGGCCGGCCATGGCAGCAGTCAAGAATGGCGCCTTGACCTTCAAGCCATCCCGTTGGACCAAAGTTTATTTGGATTGGCTGGAAAACGTGCACGACTGGTGCATTTCTCGCCAGCTGTGGTGGGGACATCGAATTCCTGTTTGGTATGACGAGGAAGGCGTGGCCGTAGCCTCGGTGGAAGATCTGCAGGTGGGGGATGCCCACCCACGGTCGGGTCGTCCCATCGTGAGGCAGGACGAGGATGTGCTAGACACATGGGCTTCTTCTTGGTTGTGGCCCTTTGCCACTCTGGGTTGGCCCGAACCGTCCTCGGATTTGCAACGCTTTTACCCAACGCAGTTCCTTTCTACGGCTCGAGACATCATCTACTTGTGGGTTGCCCGCATGGTCATGGCGGGTTACGAATTCTTGGACCATTTACCCGAAGAGGAGCGCTGTCCCTTTGCCACCTGCACCATTCATGCCACCGTTTTGGATGGGCAGGGTCGTCGCATGTCCAAATCTTTGGGCAATGGCATTGATCCATTGGCCATGATTGAAAAGTATGGGGCCGACGCGGTGCGCTATTCCCTCATGATTTTGACCCGCGAGGGGCAAGACGTGAAGTTGGCGGAAAACCGTTTCGAGTTGGGACAACGATTCTGCAACAAAATCTGGAATGTCTCCCGTTTCATCTTGGATTCCTTGGATGCAAACACCCAGCCCCTGTCTGCTCCCCCTTCTGCCCTAGAGGATCGCTGGATCCTTTCTCGCTTGGCTTCCGTGACGCAAGAGGTTTCGCTTGCTCTGGATCAATACGATTTTCACGATGCAGCTCAGGCCCTGTATCGCTTTACTTGGGATGACCTTTGCGACTGGTACGTGGAAGTGGCCAAGCGCCGCCTGCGGGCGGCCGAAGATGCCGCAGGAGGGAATCCGGCCCATCTCGAGGCCGAATCCGTTCGGCAGATCCTGGGTGAAGTGCTGTCCACCCTCCTGCGACTGTTGCATCCGTTCACACCCTTTTTAACCGAGGCCCTTTGGCTCCGCCTGCCGCAGGATTTCCGTGGAGGATCCGAAATCTTGATGGGTGCCGATTGGCCCCAAGCCGGAAATGGGGATGCTGGCGCCGAGGCTACCTTTGCTTCCCTCCGGGATGCCGTGCGGGGATTTCGAAACGTGCGTGCTCTCTTGGAAATTCCTGTTTCCGCTCGTCCTCAGGGCATGGTGCTGGCCAAGGATGCGGCCATGGGCACCGCTCTGCAACAGGAAACGGCCACGCTTTGTTTTTTGGCCGGCTTGGGCCAAGTGGAGGTGCGTCATGAGGGAGGGCCACCGTCAGAATCCGGCACCGATGTCTTTACCGGGGGGTCGGTCTTCCTTCCCTTTGCGGAGGACACGGACCCGGATCGTTTGCGTGCCCTCTTGTTGAAAAAACTGAGCAAGGTGGAGAACGGAATTGCCGGCATCCAGAAAAAATTGGACAATGAGCGGTTTCTGGCCAATGCCGATCCGGAGACCGTCGAGTCTGAGCGTTTGCGGCTCGGTGATCTTCAGGGGGAAGCGGAGACCTTGCGCGCCAATCTCCAGGGACTTTGACCTGCCCGTTTTCTGAGGTCGTTTCTTTCCGGTTGCGGTCTATTCTTCCGGGAGCGGCTCGAGGATGGTGTATTCCCCGTCCCAATGGTCCCGACCGAGGAGCGGCTGCGAGGCCGTAATGGGGCGAAGCCCGCCCGTGAACACAAAGGCCTTCGAGCCTCTCGGATCCAAGACCAGAAAATGAAAATCCCAAGAGGACTCTTGCAGATTCAGAACAATGCCGGGTTCGACTCGGCGAATCGGCGACTGCTTGAGTTTTTCCCGGGTCTCCAGGATTCCCTTGGCCACACCTTCTTGATCCAGCACGATCAAGAGAGGAGTTTTTTCAGTCAAGGTGATGGCGGAAAGATCCGGCCACTCTTCTCTTTCTCCGGCGACCACCTTCTCAATGTCCTTCTTGCGCATGGGCCCGAGGTAGGCAATGACCCAAGATCCGGGCAGGAGATTTGGGCTCTCCAGGGAAACGGAGGAGTGGAGCATGGCGACCCCAACGGGCCCCTCGGTCGTGCTCTTTTTGTCTAACTTGGAAATCGAGGATTCTTCCAGGGCTCGCAGGGGCGTGATGGCAATGGAATCGTATCCGTCATACACCGTGTAACCCTGGGGAGGTGTGGAGGCAGGAATGCCATCTTCAGGATCCTGGCGAGTAGCGGCAATCGGGGCGAGATCGGCATAGCGCCTCTTCTCTAAACCCAAGGTTTTGGCGAAATCCAATCCCGCCGAGGGGACGGAGCCCAAGACCGCGGCATCGACATTCAGCGAGGCGTAGCGAGCGGCATTGCTCCCGGGTGGGCCACTGGAAGCGAGACGAAAACCCACGACCTCCATGCGGGCGACCGCGAAAATCCCGTGGCGGCGGTCGATGCGGGTCCCAAAGTCGGGTGAGTTGAAGGCGCCACCTCGAATGACGGGTGCGGAAGCATCGAAGGGCGGAAGGACGTCCACTCGAGTTCGATCCTTGGCCTTGACGGAAAAGGGCTTGAAGCCCGGCAGGGGGCCAAAGCCACTGTCGGTCCATTCCCAAACATTGCCGCACATATCCACGGGGCCGAAGGGCGAGGCATTG
>CAYXFZ010000131.1:0-3692 GCA_964464385.1 uncultured Planctomycetales bacterium | reverse complement strand
GCAAATCGTTCCCGGCGAATTCTTTTGGAGCGCAAATCGGCAAAAATGGCCAAGGGGGTTCGGTCCAACACATTTGGAGGGAAATTCTCCAGGGCATTGTCGCGGTTGCGTTCCGCTCTGTCGGCGCAACGCAAAACTTCCAAATCGGAGACCATGGAAACCAAGGAGTCGGTGCGCATCATGCCGACGACTCGATTGTGAAAGGAGTAATCCGGTGCGCAGGTCAAAGCTCGCATCAAGCGCAGAGCCGGATCGCGACCAAAGAGGGCCTGTTCGGCAGTGGCGAAAGTGGCGGCGTCAATGATGTTGGACCAATGCGCCAATTCCTGCAAATTGGCGTCGGCCTCCCAATCCCAGTATTCCTTGGCGTGGGCGATCAGAATGGGAGGACAGGAGGGGGCCTGAGGGTCAAAATTTCGGCAAGAGTCCTTGCGGAACTTGCTTTCTTGGTCGGCATCCAAAAAAGTGGTGGGGTGGTGGTCGAACCAGTACTCGGCGGCGGGGTGGAAATGAAAGTCCACGACGGCGAAACGTATTCCTGGATCAAAGCTTGGCCAGTCCAACGCCTTGTCGAAATTCACACCGTCCCATGTGATTTCGCTTTCCCGGCCCGAGTCGTGCAAGGCGCGAGCCAAGATGGCGGCAGAGGCCATGCCGTCAAAGTCTCGATGATAAAAAATGCGGAGCGTCATTTCGAAGGAATGTTGGAGGGAGGTGCGATGCCATAGACGTGGTTTCGGAAAAACGGTTCCAGATCCATTCCTGTTCGTTTCTGCAAGTGGAGGCGAAGATCTTCGGTGCTCCAAAACCCATTGCCATGAAGAAAATGTCGCAAGGTGGTATCCAGATGTTCTTGGCCTACAGTTTGGGCGAGGGCTTGCCAAACCAAGGCGCCGCGGCTGAGGAGGCGCTGATCTCCTTGCAAATCGCTGATGGGCATGAGGCTTAAGGGCGATGGCAAGGGACCGGAAGCCAAGTCATGTTCCTGCCAGCGATGTTGCAAGGCTGTGGCTAGGGCGGAATTTTGGTTGGCGTCCAAGAGGCGGCATGCCGCCCATTCGGCCAAGGCCGCTTCTAAAAACCCACGAGCAGTTCCCAAACCGCGAAGACGCAGACCGAAGAGCCGGGCAGAACTGAACTTGGCCAAGCCGACGAGGCGATGGGAGCCCCCCCAAGGAGCATCCAGAGGGGATTGCAACCAGCGATGGTTTTGATCCAGCAGGAAAAGACCGGGCAGGATCCGATCCCCACAACCGGGGAGTGCGTGCAGGGTCCATGGCCCAGGATCTGCCCAAAGCTCCGCCGTAGTCATTGCGAATTGGTCCAGAGCCTGGATTACGGGCTCCCGGTGCGTGGCCGCCGCTCCTGGCGGCAACCAGACGGCATGGCCGATGACTTCCGTGCGGACCATGGGCCCAGCCGCGAAGAAGGGCCAAGCTTCCCCCGCTCGCACTCGCGGAAACTGGCGTACCCGTACCCCTAACTCGCGGTCCAAATCGTCCTGGATCGGGAGCGTGGCCGAAAGGCAGGCGTCAAAGGCTGGGGTGCTCAGCGCCAGGGTCCAAGAGGGCGCTGCCAAGGGCCCACCCCCGGCATCTGGTGGGAGAGGGATGGCCAGCCAACTGGGATGAGAGGCTACGACCGACCGGCCGCTGACCGACAGGCCGGAGTTTTGGCCCACTCCGCGGGCTTGTTCCAAGTCGAGGGTGTAAGAGAGAGAGAAAACTCCCGCTACAGGGGAAACTTCCTGATCTGGGCCCTGCGGCAAGCGGAAAGCCAGGAGATCTGGGGAATCAAAGAGCGGACCAGGCTGAAATTGAATTTGAACTTCCAGGGACCAAGGGTGAGCCAGAAGCTTCAAGAAGAGTTCATAGTGGCCAAAGCCCATTCTTGGGCCGTCGCCTTGGCCGAGGCCAGATTGGAGATCCTGGGTGGGTCCTTCGTCGGGCCACCAGTCCTGCGGCAGGGTCAGGGTGGCAAGGGATTGCCCTGCCATTTTCGCTTCTTCGATTCTCCCTTCCCAAGTTCCCAAGAGAAGATGATTGCCGCCTACGGCGACCCGTTCCAAGACGGCACGGGTTCCCTGGGCATCTTGAAAAGTGATGAAATTCCCGGCGCTACGGCGGCCGACCCAGATTCCCTGCCAAGGGTCAATCTTGTGGACTACCTCGGCTAACAAGGGATCCCAGCGGCGTTTCCTTAAACCGGAGGCAATGCGTTCGGGGTCGGCACCGCTGGCCTGCACTTCCATCCTGGCCAAGCCAAATCTTCCGGTGCCCTGGATTTGTTCCGCTGCCCAAGCGTGGGCGGAGCCCTCCTCCAGTTGGAAGGGGCCGTAGCCCGGCGGCAACTCCATTTGAAAGGGGAGAGGCGCAACCTGAGCCAGGACGAGAAGGAGGGCGCCAAACGCCATGAGACACCCATCCTAACGGAGGTGGGCCGGCCGGTAGCAGGAGCTCAGGCGCTTTCGCGCCGATCTTCTAGATCCTCGAGGAGGACATTGGCGGATCCGTTACGAATCATTTCACCAGTGATCACAAAACGCACGGGGGTCTCAAATTCCGGCAGACGGAACATCAAATCCTGCAGAACACCTTCCAGGATGGAGCGCAAGGAGCGGACTCCTGTGCCGCATTCATGCGCTTGGGAAGCGATCTCCTGGAGTGCCTCTTCGGTCAGGATAAGTTCGTGTTTTTCAAGGGCGAACAAGGCCTGGAATTGACGCACGAGGGCGTTGCGCGGTTGCACCAAAATTTGGGTCAAATCGGAAACGGAAAGTTCGTGTAGGTTCACAAGGACCGGGAGGCGGCCGACGAACTCTGGGATCAGGCCGAATTCAATGAGATCCTTGGTGGTGAGAAAGGGGAGAAGATGTTCGCGGTCGGTGAGATCTCCGAAGTTGGAAGAGGAAATTTCTTCATGAAAGCCGATGGAACCCTGACCGATCCGACGACCGATGAGTTCTTCGATCCCGGTGAAAGTGCCGCCAACGACAAACAAAATCCCAGAGGTGTCCAGCTGGAGGCAGGACTGTTCTGGGTGCTTACGGCCCCCTTGGGGAGGAACGTTGGCGACCGTGCCCTCGAGAATTTTAAGCAGGGCTTGCTGGACCCCTTCGCCGCTGACGTCCCGCGTAATGCTGACGTTTTGCGTTGTGCGGGCAATCTTGTCAATCTCATCGATGTAAATGATGCCTTTTTGGGCCCGGTCAAGATCGAAGTCGCAAGCATGGAGCAATTTGAGCAGGATATTCTCAACGTCTTCACCCACATAGCCGGCCTCGGTCAAGGTGGTGGCGTCGGCAATGGCGAAGGGAACATCCAGAATCCGCGCCAAGGTGCGGGCCAGGAGAGTCTTGCCCGAACCTGTGGGACCAACCAGGAGTACGTTCGATTTCTCGAGTTCCACTCCTTCGAGGGCCTCTGGCAATTGCTTTTCTTCCAGGGCCTGCACCCTCTTGTAATGATTGTGGACGGCAACGGCGAGCACCTTCTTGGCTTGGGTTTGTCCGAAGACGTACTCGTCCAGGAGATCCACAATGTGCCGGGGAGTGGGGGTGGCCAGCTTTTCGTCTTTGCTGGAAGTCTCGACCGTTTTCAGGCGGCGGTCCTCCTCGTGCAGAATGGAATTGCAAATATCCACACATTCGTTGCAGATGTAAATCCCTGGAGGACCTGCAATCAAAGATTGCA
>CAYXFZ010000130.1:0-3849 GCA_964464385.1 uncultured Planctomycetales bacterium | reverse complement strand
ACCCGCCCAAGAAACTGCGGGCCGTTTCGAGTCTGCACTGCCACAGTGGACGATGGGCCAAACTCGGCCGCCTTGGATCTCGGCCTGCACAGAGAGCGCTTGCTCTCCGGACAACGGATCCAAGAAATCTGCACGACCGCTTTGCGCGGCAAACAATCGACCTTCCTGCCACTGCACACCCTCGGATGTCCGCCAGGAAGATGAAGTCTCCGCCGGAAAGAAACCCAGCCCGTCCAGTAAATCTTGGGGGCCACTGTCCGTGACTTGTCCCGGGACATGCTGGGCCAAACTAGGAATCTCCGCAACCGGACGCAGGGCATACCAGGCCGCCCCTCCCAAACTCAAGAAGAGCACGAGCAGGACCAGTGGCCCGCCGGGCTTGGAAGTTGAAAGGGCCTGCGCAGCTTGGCGGCGACGGCGACGATGCTCTTCACTCTCGAGAGATTCGGAGTCCTCTTCGGCAAGGTCGGGAGCTCCGTCCAAACGACGAAGGACCAAATTGCCCAAGCGTAAATCGGTACCTGAGGGCCAAGCTCCCGACTCGGTCTTGACACCAGCCGACCAGGTGCCATTGGTGGATCCTAAATCCTGATAACCCAATTGACCGTCGGCACCCACCTCCAGAACAAGGTGTCGGCCAGAAACAGCGTCACCCACCAACACAATCTCCGACGGAGCTCTCCGACCCAGGACATGCTTGCCTGGACCGAGCTCAATCACGCGGCCTTCTTCGGGGCCGTTTCGAACTTCAAGACGAATCATGCCGGGGGACAGATGCCGGGACAAGCCGCGGGAAGGGGAGTCTAAATGCCCGGAAAGGAGGCAGCAAACCACCCGGCGTCCACCCCATTAGGTCCCCACTCCGTTGAAGTTACGATTCCTGGGCATGCGCTTCTTCTTCCTGGCTGAACCCCCATCCCACTTTGAGGGTGCCTGGGATCCCCCAAAGGACTTCCTCCATCACCTCCGGGCCCTCCGGCTGACCTCAGAAGAGGATTTCTTGCTCCTGCTGCCCCAAGGGGGCTCCCTTCGAGCCCGTTGGCGGGGCCAAACCACCCTGGAATTAGCCGGGCTCTGCGAAATTCCTCGCTTGCCCCTTTTGCCCGTGACTCTGGCCACAGCCTGGCCCAAGGGAGCGCGAGCCGACCAGTTGGTGGTCCGGGCCACCGAAGCCGGCGTGGAACGCATTCTTCCTCTAGTCTGCGAACGCTCCGTCGCTGGAAAATCCACCTTTTCTGCCAACCGCCGCCAGCGCTGGAAAAGGTTGATTCTGGAAACATGCGAACAGAGTCGCCGACCGGTTCTCCCCTCGCTGGCCGAGAGTCCGATCGATCTGCAATCCGTATTGGACGAATGCCCTTTGGCCACCCCCATCGCCCTGCATCCTCACAACTGGCCCCTGGCCACCGAGCTGGACCTGCGCCCTCCCCGGGAAGTCTTGTTGATCGTCGGCCCGGAGGGTGGTTTCTCCGCCGAGGAGTTGGCCTGGTTGCGGGCAAAGCAGGTGCAGTTTGCCGGTCTTCTGCCGACGGTCTTGCGAGTAGAAGCGGCAGGGCCCGCAGGGATCACCGTCTGCCAACATTGGTTTTATCAATTGCGGGCAAGTTGACATCAGAGCAGACCGGCCTCCCGAAAGGAGGTGTAACGCCCCGCTCCCAGGATCACATGATCCAAGAGTTCTACCCCCAGCAATTTTCCGGCCCGTTGCAAGCGGCGAGTTGTGGTGCGGTCCTCGGCCGAAGCTTCGGGATCGCCACTGGGATGATTGTGGGCGACCACCACGGCGGCGGCCCCGTGGAGTAGAGCAGGTCCAAAAACTTCCCGCGGATGCACCAAGGAGGCCGTGAGGGTTCCCTGGGAAACTTGGCGCTCGGCCAAGAGCCGACCTTTGGCATCCAAGTCCAAGACATAAAAACACTCCGTCCTTTTGCGGGCCAATCTCGGGGCCAAATGGCGGAAGACATCCCCACCGCCAAGCAAGGGCATCGGCAGAGGAACGGCTTCTTCTACGGCGCGACGACCCAATTCCATGCCAGCGGCCAAGCGCAGTGCCGCGGATCTGGAAACATCCAGGACCTTGGCCAACTCTTTCGCCTCCAATTTGAGGAGCGCCGCCAAACCACCCGGGCGCGACCAACGGGGCCCAGCAGCCGGAATGGACGGATCGTCCAAAGCCGTGTGCAGAAGAACTGAAATCTCGAATTCCACCATGTTTGGGAAACGGTTTCGAACTTAGAGAGGTTTCAGCGTCTCTGCAAAAAAACTAGGTGTTCCTCGGCCAATTCCTCCAACCCTACGGAGAACGTTTCCTGCAGGGCTATAGAAAATCCACCGCGGGGCATTTTCTCGAACAACAAATTGTAAATGGACGGTCCGGCCTTCCGGCCCAACCAAGCACAAAAGGAGAGTGAAGTGGCATAGGCTCGAGAAACTCGTTCCTTGTTGGTCCACTGGGTCCAATCACCATCCAAATCTGCGAGCGAGGCCGGGTTGCATTCGGCCAAAATACTGCGGGCATCCTCCACCGAAGCACCTTCGGCCAGTTGAGCAATGCCCTCGTGGAACCAAGATGGAATGGAAACACCCAGCCTGTCCAAGGTGGCGTGAGCAAACTCGTGGCGGGCAACTTCCGCCAAGCGTTCCCGTTCCTGGGAAAAGTTACCCACAGGAAGCCGAATGCGACCGTCATAGCGACCGGCAGACCAAGAATCTCCCACGGCCCGGTAACTTGCTGGATCCAACACAATCACCAACAGATGTTCCGGCAAGGGCAGTCCCAATCGAGCGTGGACGTCCAGACATGCTTGTTCAAAGAGGTTGATGAGTCCGGGCATGGCCTGAGCAATTCCGACCCGACCCGGATCATAAAGAAAATCGAAATGGGCGGAACTATCCCGTAGGAAACCTGCCACGCCGAGTTGTTCTTTGCGCAATGCCGTGAGGCGCTTCTGCAAGCGAGTTTCCTCGGGGTGCCGCTCCAAGGTCGTTTCCAACAGAGCAACGCCCCCGGCAAAGTCCCCGCGCAACTTCAACAATCGAGCCAACAGGAGCACGCTGGCCACGCGATCGGGAAAGAGGGTCACCACCTGAGTTGCCAAATCCTCGGCCGTTTTGCGTTGCCCCAAGCGTAGGAGGAGCTGGGCTTGGCCCTGCTGGGGGCGACCTTCGTCTGGATTGGCCCTCCCCGCTCGCGCCCAGGTGTCCAAGGCCAAAAAAAGTTGCTCTTTCTTTTCCTGGTGGCGGGCCAAGCGCTGAAAACTGCGGGAGAGATTGACAGCATAGACTCCAACACCTGGATCCAACTCCACCGCCCGGGCAAAGGCATGAGTCGCGGCAAGAAAATCTTCGGCCTCCAAGGAGACGACTCCCTTGTCGTTCCAATCCGCCGCATCCTGGGCACCCACGGAATCCAGGGGAAGGCAAGCCAATCCGAGGAACAGAAACGCAGGCAAACCGAATCCGTGGGGCAATGGTTGGGACACGGGCCCAGTCTAACTCCATGACATTGTTCGCCAGGCCGCCGGCATCCTCGGCGCAGGGTTACCGTGTTTGCTTGCAACGCGACTTCGACCTCGTACTCCAGGGTGCGACCGGCTTTACGGGTCGTTTGGCCGCTGCGGCCCTGGCCAACTTTGCGCCACCCGGTCTCCGCTGGGCGGTGGCTGGACGCAATCCCAATCGCTTGCAGGCCATCGCCGATCGATTTCAGGTTCCTCGCTTGCTGGCCGATGCCCGAGATCTCGAGGCCGTGGATGCTCTTGCAAGCCGTACTCGGGTTGTGATTTCTTGCGCTGGCCCCTTTGCTCTCTTCGGAACCCCGCTGGTAGAGGCCTGTGTGCACCATCGCAC
>CAYXFZ010000129.1:0-4138 GCA_964464385.1 uncultured Planctomycetales bacterium | reverse complement strand
GCTCTTCCGGAGGCGGGTCGCCGCGGAGATCTCCTGGCCGGGCCTGGAAGGCATCGTCTTCCTCCACCTCCAGGGCAGGATCCGGCAAGGCTTCGAGGGCATGACTCAGACGGCGAACTTCCGTCACCTGTTCGGGAGTCAGGCCGTCTTCCTCCGGCAACAAGCCCAACCCAAAGGAACGGCGCTCGGCTGCTAGGGCCATGTTCGCAGCTTCGATCACCAAGGCGGTGGCCGATTCCGAAAAACCGGTCCCCTCGGACCAACGCAAAAACACCATTTCCCAGGCATCACAAGCAGCCTCGGGCTTGCCCCGCAAGGCTTCCAAGCGGGCTAAGCGCAGAGGCCAAGAGGCCTCGGCAGGCTCCAATTGCGAGCGACGGCGCAAGCGGGAGGCGGTGCTTTCCACGCGAGCGGCGCGGCCATTCCCGACGCCATCCGTGAGCAACCAATCGGCCAAGATCAAGGTCAGTTCGCGATCCACCGCATCCGCATCGGCTGCGGACAAACCTAGGCGAGAAAATCCCTCGACCAAGGCCACGGCCAGGGCGGGATCACCGCGGCCAAACAACTGCCGGGCAGCAAACTTCAAACGGCCCGGCGCACCGCCGACATGAACTTGGATGGCCCGTACCAAAGATTCGTGCAGATCTTCGGTGGGTTCAAAGGCCAACAAAGGTGCCAAGGCCGTGGCATCGGCAGGCAGAGCGGCTAGGGCCTGCAAGGTGACCTGCAAGACAAACGGTTCGCCACCAGAGGCCAAGCGCTGGGCCAAATGCGGGGCACTTTCAGGCGCCTTCAAAAGACGGAGGCATTGGATAGCCCGGTAATCCAGGGCCTCATCCCCCAACAAACCATGCAACAAAGTCAGGGTGCGCTCGCGAGCGGCACCTTCCGGGCCCGCTCGAACGAGGGCATCCAGGGCATCCGAGCGCTCTTCGACGGCCTGGCTGGTATCTGCTGCCCGCGGCAACAAGACTTCGGCAAACTCCGACCAACCCAGAGCAGCGACTGCGTGATAGACCCGGGAACGGGTGGGGCGATCTTCTTCACGATCCAGGGCGCGCACCAAAACCAGAGTGATGTCACTGTCATGCTCGGTCTCGTTGGCGAAGGTCGGGGCCAACTCACGCAAACCCGAGAGCAAAGCAGAACGAAATTCTGGAATATCGGAAGGGCCGGTTTCATTGAAGTAGATTCGCTTGAGATGTCCTACTAAACCACTGCGGGCCTCTTCGGGCGGGTTGACGCGAATGAGAGCGCGCGCGGCCTCGACCCTTTCCAGAGGATCCACCGCTCCTAAGGACTGATTCAACAATCCCATGGCATCGCCACCACTGTGGAACTGCGGCACCAAGGGAAGAATGGCACGGCGCAAAGACGCCACCCGTTCGGCGTAAAAGGCATCCCGCAGGGCACCGGCGGCAGAGGGTGCGTCGGCACCCCCGGCAAGCGCGGGCAGGCGCTCCAATCCAAGCGCACGGACGGAGGAAAGTGGGGAAGCGATCGCGGCCAGGGAGGCGGAGGCATCCTGGGCCAGGATTCGACGCCACAGAGCCAACTCACGCAAAGAGGCGGCATCCAATGAATCCACCAACCAAACTTCCCGCCCTTGCTCGCGTGCGGTGGCCCACCAATCGTTGAAGGCCTTGCGGTCCAAAAACTCCCGGCGCGTGACGCGCTGCAGGGCCGAACGGGCGGCCTCGGAAAAGCGAGGGTCTTGGAGTTGCGCGGCAATCGCTTCTACCAATTCCACCTCGGCGGCTTCCAAGAGACCGACGGCGCGCACCGCACCCAGCAAGGAGGTGGCTTCCTGGGATGGCGTGCGCAACTCAGTGGAAAGCCAAGATCGAAGGTTCGACCAACGAGCATCGAGCCGACGCCATGCCGGAGTCAAGTCGTGGTCGGCCGGGAAGGCATTGCTCCCGGTGGCTCCTTGCAAAAAGACGGCCACTGCCTTGGGTTTGGCCTCGGGAAGACCGGCCAATACCGCTCGGGCGGCCTCGCGCCGGGCAGCCGGATCCGGCGAGGCCTGAAGGGCGGCGGCGGCGGCCACTAGGGCCTCATCGGCATCCAGCGGGGGCGGCAATGGGGGCAGTTCGCCCCCCTGACCGGCACCGCCGACAAGTAGGAATACCAACGCCCAGGGGTTCACAATTCAATCCTAACACGCGGAAGGATCTAGGTTTCCAGCTTCTCGCCTAGGCTTGCTCTGGGGCAAAGCCCAACTCAGCGAGGAGTCTTTCCAAGGCATCCTCCGGGGAGGAGGAAACTTCGAAACGACGGCCGGAAGATGCCTTTTCCCAAGCTGGGCGCCGTCCTAAGAGCAGGGCGGTCACCTCCTCTTCCCGGGTGCTCCCCTCCAAGAGCGGGCGCTCGGGTCCTCCCTCTGTCTCGGCTTGGGCCAAGCGAGCCAAAAGAACTTGCGCTGGAGCATCCAACCACAACACATGGGTCTGTTGGGCCAACCAAGCCACGGATTCCGGGTTTTCGACGATGCCCCCACCTAGGGCGATAACCGTACCCCGAAAGGCGCCAAATTCCGGCAAGAGGACGGCCTCAGCGTCACGAAAAGAACGGGGATCGGCGGGTAGCCAGTCCGCAATGCGCCGCTGGTGCCGCGCTTCCAGAACGGCATCCGCATCCAAGAAGGGGCGGTGCAAATGCTCTGCGAGACGCCGACCCAAAGTGGTCTTGCCCACGGCACGCGGCCCAATCAGGAAAAGAGGCGGGCCATCGCCGAGACCGTCCTGAAGTTCGGCACGAAGAGCGTGGACGTCCAACGGTGCGCCAAGGACCCAATCCCATTGCCGAAGCATTTGCCGCAAGAGCAGTTCGCCGCCCGAAATGGGGATGGCCCCCTCGGCCATGGCCCGCTGCAAGAGGGGCGGGATCGCCGGATCGTAAACCGCATCCAGAATCGGCACACCAGAGGGCAAAGTTTGGCCAAGCAAGGGATCCCCAGGTTGTTCCGTAGAACCCAACGGTGTGGCTTGAACAATGGCATCGTAAAGCGACTGGGTCTGCTCATTCTGCGCCGTCAGACAAGAATCCCAGGGCACGGAAACCGCATCCAGTTCCTGGGCAAGGGATTCGGCGGCATCGGCACGGCGGGCGCAGATCGAGACCGCATACCCGCGTTGCCGCGCCTCCCCCACCACGGCGCGTGCGAAACCGCCGGCGCCCACCACCAAAACACGACCGGCCGGGGGCAAGCCCGCTTCCGTCAACAAATCCAAAACGGCGGGCCCGTCCGTGGCCTGCGCTTTCCAACCCGCTGCGGTGCGCACCAAAATGTTGGCAATCGCAATGGCCCGCGCCGGGGCTGCGGCCTCCGTGGCCGAGGCAAAGGCGGCGGCCTTGTGTGGCGCCGTCACGGCAAAGCCTTGCCAAGGAGAGTCGGCGCAGGATTTCATAAACGCCGGCAAGTCCTCGGTATCTACTGCAAGAAAAACCGCCGGGCGTTGCGTCTGTCGAAAGGCAGCGTTCCACAACAAGGGCGAACGGGAATGGGCAATGGGATGACCCAACACGCCCCACAATTCACCGCCTGGTTTTTCAAGGGCATCCAAGGGCAAGGACTGCAATTCCAACACGGAAAGTTGTCCGGGTGCGGTGGCATGGCCGGGTGCACAGCCATAAACCCAAGGGGAATCGTGCGCCATAGCGGCAATGCGAGTCCAGGATCCCGTTTCTCCTTGGGCAAAAGCCACGAGAGGAAATTCCGAAGACTCTTGCCAAAGTTGGGTCAATCGTGCCGCATCGGACTCTGCTTCGGCCCAGGCTACGATCTTGATGAAATCGCCCGGCTCAGCCTTGGCGCACAGGCCGCGCCAGACCCCCAACAAATCCGTCGGCGTGGCAGCAGGCTCGTGAAAAGAGTGGACGCACCGAACCCGGTCGGGCAAGGCCGGACGCGCGCAATCATGCGGCACATCCACCCAGGTCGCACCGGCCTCGGCGGCGGCCACGACCACGCTCCCCCAAGCGCTTTCCTCGCCGAGAAAATAGCCGCCTTCCCGCAATGGGGAACAGGTCGCCAGAATTGGAAGGCCAAGGTCGGCAAACAAATCTGGAAGGGATTCATTTTCCATCAGGCCATCCAACCGAAACTCCACCAAATCCGCAGCCTCCACCCAAC
>CAYXFZ010000128.1:0-4175 GCA_964464385.1 uncultured Planctomycetales bacterium | reverse complement strand
TTCATCGGCGTCCTTGCCGACGCCGAGAATCTCGTAGTAATCGCGGCGAGCCATCGCCGCTCAGCTTAGGAAACCGCCCCTTCGACTGCCTTGGGGGCATCCTTGCCCTCGGCCAAATCGGTCACCATGGTGTTGGTAGTCAACATGAGGCCGACAATGGAACCCGCGTTCTGGAGAGCAGAACGGACCACTTTGGCGGGATCCAAGACGCCAGCCTTGCCGAGGTCCTCGACTTGGCCGGTGACGGCATGGAAGCCCGACCATCCCTTGGCCCGGAAAACGGTTTCGGCGATCAGACTCCCGTCATAACCGGCATTGGCGGCAATGGCCGTGACCGGAGCACGCAGGGCATGCAGGACAACATCGGCACCGAAACGCTCGTCCCCTTGCAGGTTTAGGCTTTCGACAGCTTCAATGCAACGGATGAGAGAGGTTCCACCTCCGGGCACGACCCCTTCTTCGACGGCGGCACGGGTGGCGTGGAGGGCATCCTCGACGCGGTGTTTCCGTTCCTTCATTTCCGTTTCGGTCATACCACCGACTCGCACCACGGCGACGCCACCGGCCAATTTGGCTAGGCGCTCTTCCAATTTTTCGCGATCGTAGTCGGAAGTGGCCCGCTCAATTTGGGCCTCGATTTGGCGAACGCGAGCCTTAATGTCCTTCTTGGCACCCTTGCCACCCACCAAGACAGTGGAATCTTTTTCGACCGTCAATTTATCCACCGAGCCGAGATCTTCCAATGTGACGCTGTCAAGTTTGCGGCCAGTTTCATCCAGGATGGCAGTGGCTCCCGTGACGGCAGCAAGGTCGCCCAGGATTGCCTTGCGGCGATCGCCAAAGCCCGGGGCCTTCACGGCCACGACCTTCATGATGCCGCGAAGTTTGTTGACGACTAGGGCGGCCATTGCCTCGGCCTCGATGTCTTCGGCAATCACCAGGAGAGGGCGGCCACTTTGCGCCACCAATTCCAGAACGGGAATGAAGTCCTGGATGGAGGAGATTTTCTTTTCGTGAATGAGGACCCAAGGGTTCTCGTATTCCGCCGTCATTTCTTTGAGGTCGGTAATGAAGTAAGGGGAAATATAACCCTTGTCGAAGGACATGCCCTCGACGAATTCCAAATACGTTTCCACGCCTTGGTCCTCTTCAACGGTGATCACGCCCTTGCGGCCGGCTTTGTCCATTGCCACGGCGAAGAGATCGCCAATCGCGGCGTCTTGATTGGCGGAGATGGTGCCGACCTTGGCAATGTCACTGCTGTCCTTGACCTTTTTGGACATGGACTGAATTTTTTCAACTGACTTGGCGACGGCCTTGTCAATTCCAGAGCGGAGCGCAGTGGGTGCGACGCCGGCGGCCATGAAGCGGAGACCGCGGCGGAACATTTCGGCCGCCAGAATGGTGGCGGTCGTGGTGCCATCCCCAGCCTCGTCGTTGGTCTTGGTGGCAACTTCCCGCACCAGCTTGGCGCCCATGTTCTGGAAGGGATCTTCGAATTCGATCTCCTTGGCAACGGTGACACCGTCTTTGGTCACCGTAGGGCCGCCAAAGCTGCGCTCGAGGATGACATTGCGGCCAGAGGGACCAAGAGTGACGGCGACGGTCTTGGCAAGATTCTCGACACCGGCGAACATTTTCTCGCGGGCTTTGTCGTCAAAAAGGATTTGCTTGGGCATGGTGGTTCTCCGTTGAGATGCTGAGTTTAATTTTGGATTTTGGCAAGGATTTCGTCGGCACGGAGAACGCGATGTTCCTGGCCATCCAATTCCATTTCATTGCCTGCGTAGCGGCCGAAGACAATCACATCTCCGGGGGTCACGGACGGGGACAGGCGCTTGCCCTCGGGGGACAAGCGGCCGGGGCCCACGGAAATTACCGTCCCGGTGGCGGGACGTTCTTGGGCGCTATCCGGAAGGACAATGCCGCCGGAGGTGATGGTTTCGGCCTCGGTGGGGCGAATAAGGACCCGGTCTTCGATCGGCTGGAAGGTAGTTTTCATGGGATCGTGCAGAGTCAATGGGCTCAGAAGTCGTCGCCGTAGTCTTCGGCGCCGGCGCCCTCGAGGGCCTCTTCAGGGATGTCCGTAATGAGACAGTCTGTGCTGATCAAGGTGCAAGCCACTGCGACTGCATTTTCCAAGGCAGTGCGAGTGACCTTGGCGGGATCCACAATCCCCATTTCCAAGAGATCGCCGTATTCACCGGTGAGAGCATTCCAACCAAAGGTGAACTTTTTGGAGGTAAGAATTTCGTTGGCGACGATGCCGCCATCTTCACCGGCGTTCTTGGCAATGTGCAACAAGGGTTGACGTAGGGCGGAAGCCAAGATGCTACCTCCCAAGTCCTGGCCGTTTTGTTGGGCGGAAAGATCCGCGCCGAGACGCAAGAGGGCAACGCCGCCACCGGGGAGAATGCCCTCGGCAATCGCGGCCTGCGTGGCATTGCGGGCATCTTCGAAGCGCGCCTTTCGTTCCTTGACCTCGGTCTCGGTAGCACCGCCGACCTGGATCTCGGCGATTCCGCCGACAAGTTTGGCCAGCCGTTCTTCTAGCTTTTCGCGGTCGTAGTCGGAGGTGGTGTTTTCAACTTGGCGGCGAAGCATGCCGGCCCGAGCCTGGACATCGGATTTTCGGCCGACACCCTCAACAATGGTCGTCTCGTTGTTGTTGATGAGGACCTTACGGGCAGATCCTAGTTGCGAAAGTTTGACCTCCGCGAGATTCACTTCCACGTCTTTCATGAAGGGCTCCGCACCCGTGACCGTGGCAATGTCGCGCAGCATTTCCTTGCGGCGATCGCCGTAGCCAGGGGCCTTCACTGCGCAAACTTGGACGATGCCGCGCATTTTGTTCAGGACCAAAGTGGCGAGGGCCTCGCCCTCGATGTCCTCGGCAATGATGAGCAAAGTTTTCTCTGCTTCTTTGGCCTCTTCCAATAGGGGCAACAAATCCTTGGCGTTGGAAATCTTGTCCTCGTGAATCAGGATGGCGGGCTTTTCTAGATCCGCTTCCAAGGTGTCGGGATTCGTGGCAAAGTGCGGGGATAGAAAGCCGCGGTCAAACTGCATGCCTTCGACGATCTTGACTTCAGTGTCCAGGCTTTTGCCCTGATCCACCGTAATGACTCCGTCCTTACCCACTTGTTCAAAGGCCTCGGCCAAAGTGTTGCCCACCGCATGGTCATTGTTGCTGGCGATGGTGGCAATGGCGCGGATTTGATCATTGTCGCGCACTTTCTTGGCCCGGCTGGACAGTTGCTCCAATACGGTGCTTGCGGCTGTCCGGATTCCCTGAGTTAACTCGGCGGGGGTAGCACCTACGGTCAAGTGACGCAGACTCTCCTGGTAAAGCGACCAAGCCAAGAGGGTCGCTGTAGTCGTGCCATCTCCGGCCCGATCGGAGGTCCTGGTGGCGGCCTCCTTCACCAGCTGGGCGCCGAGATTCTCGGCCTTGTCCTGGAGTTCAATCTCCTTGGCGACCGTGTGGCCATCCTTGGTCACAGTCGGGCCGCCCCAAGATTTGTCGAGGACGGCGCAGCGGCCCTTGGGGCCTAGAGTGGCCGTGACAGCACGGGCAAGTTTTTCGACACCGGAAGCAACGGCATCGCGGGCATCGGTCTCAAAGGTGAGTTCCTTGGACATGAATCAAACGGGGGTGGTTGGGATGGGGGGAAGGGCCCGGGGGCCGACATTCCCATGGAGCAATTAGGATGCCAACCTCAGGCCCCTCCTCAGCCCCTGGAACTGCCGTTTTGGCATCCTTGCTCGCCCTTCTGCTCTGCCAAGCTCCGCTTCCTCCCTATTGGGAGGGAGTGGATGGGGTCTCGAGTGCTCCGGAATTGTGGCCCCCTCCCGCGGTCCCTT
The DNA here is from genome assembly GCA_964464385.1 of uncultured Planctomycetales bacterium. GTDB lineage: Bacteria > Planctomycetota > UBA1135 > UBA1135 > UBA1135 > CAYXFZ01. The sequence goes on along the minus strand of CAYXFZ010000128.1, from coordinate 311 downwards.
GGTCCACCTTGGTCCTCGCGTCCGAGGACCCGTCCTCGGTGGGAGTTCCAAAATCTCCGTGGTTGCTCGAGTTGGCCGATGGGTCCCTCTTGCCCGGTGCCCCCACTGTTGCCCAGGAGGCGAAGGAAGCTTGGCAACTCCCCTGTGGTCTCCTTTTGCCATTGGATTCCCTTTGGATCCGACGCTTGGGACACCAGCGACTCCCCGTCGCTAGAGAGGGAGTCGAAAAGGATTGGCTCTTGTTGCGCACTTCGATCGGCGGGACGGATCGGCGGCGGGGGTGGTTCCTGGGTTGGGATCAGGAGGGAGTC
>CAYXFZ010000127.1:0-4273 GCA_964464385.1 uncultured Planctomycetales bacterium | reverse complement strand
CCACAGCACATCGAAGCCACAGAGGCGCCGATGGCGGGCGACCACATCCTGAATCGTGTTGTTGAGAGCATGCCCCATGTGCAAAACTCCGGTCACATTTGGCGGCGGGATCATGATCGTGAAGGGTCCGCGCGGCCCAGGTTTCACGGGCGGGGTGGCCAGACCGGAGGCCTCCCAGCGGGCCGTCACTTCCCGTTCATGGGAGGCCGGCTCGTAGCGGGAGGTTTCGGCGGTCGGGGAGATCGAATCAGTCATCGGGGTTCCGGGCCTGGGTCGTGAGGCATTGTCGCAATTCCGGGGCCTGCCAAGCCAATTCCTTGGCGGCCCGCTCACTGGTCAAGATCAGACGGAGCGGACGCGGGGCCTTAGTCCACTCTTCGGCCCGGGCCTCTTGCAAATAGGTGGCAAGACCGGCCGTCTCGCAGGCCAGGACTCCGAGTTGGTGACGGCTCACCGCCTCGCGCCCGGCCAGATGAAACACTCCCCCAGGAGCTTGGCCCACCGCCACCTTCTCCAATAGGGTCCAAAGGCCGAAGGCCACCGCCCGAGCGGAGACCGGACACCGAATTTCATCCACGAAAAGGCGAGGAGATTTTCCGGCCCGCACCGCCTGGAGAACGGCCTCATCCGCACCGCAGCGGCCCGGGGCCACGGCCGGACCCAAGAGAAGAGGGAGGCGGACCACGGTCCCGCCCGCTGCCAAGACGCAGTCTTCCGCTGCGGCCTTACTCCGACCATAGACATGAAGGGGATCCGGTGGGGTTTGTTCGTCCAGGGGAGACCCGGTCCCGGCAAAGACTTGGTCGGTACTGATAAAGACCAAGCGAGATCCTGGAAGCCAATCCAGGAGGTCGCGAACCGCACCCAGATTCACCCTTTGGCATTCCTCCGGATCTTGCTCGCAGGTTTCGATCCGGGAAACAGCCGCCGCATGCAGGAGGGCATCCGGAGGATCCTCAGCCAGGTGTTCTGGCCAAGCCTGAGCTTGGGAAAAGTCCACGGGCAACCACGAGTCCGGCCGCCAAAAAGGGGGAGGATTGCGCCCGGCGAGGGTCCAGGATCCATCCCTGGGCCGATGAGCAGCCAGTCCATGGCCCAACACACCACCCATTCCAGTGAACAACATCCACCGCATCCTCTGACCTTAGCGCCGGGGAGTCTCAAACTCTTCCCTGCTGGTATTGTTGCCGCAAAATGCGCATCGAATTGATCACCAATCCCCGTTCGGGACGTGGCGAGGGGTCCGCCCGCGCCGCGGTCTTGGTTGCCGAACTCTTGCGCCGCGGGCACGAGGTCCACAACGTAGTGGGGACTAGTCGGGAACAGGCCGTAGCCTGGGCCAAGCAAACGGCTCCCCATGCCGATCGCTTGGTCGTGGTCGGTGGCGATGGCAGCCTCAGTGCCGTGGTCGAGGGTCTGCCTGAAAACCCTCCACCGGTGCTCCCCTTCCCTCTGGGCACGGGCAATCTCCTAGCGGGGGAACTTCGCCTTCCCTTTGAGCCCCTAGCCGCCGCCAAACTCTTGGAGGAAGGTCGAGTGAAGTCCATGGATCTGGCCCAAGTTGCCGGACGCCGCGCCTTCATGCTTTGGGGGTTTGGGCTGGACGGAGAAATCGCCCGGCGCGTGGATGAAAAGCGCCAAGGATCCGTCATGAAAAGATTGGACTACCTGCCCGCCTTGATTGAAACCTTTTTGGATTGGCGCCCGTCCCCTCAGGAGGTCGAGGCGGATGGAGAAAACTTGGGAAGTTTCGACTTTGGCTTTGTGGCCAACCTTCCCTTTTACGGACACCCGGCCCTGCGCCTGGGACCCAGCACTTGGGACGACGGCTTCTGGGAACTTTATCTCATGCGTCGGTCCGACGTCTCTTCCACCGGACTGGCAGCGGCAGCGGCCGTGGTCGGAGGTCTGCGCAAATACCCGGGGGTCCTCACCCGCCCCGTCAAGCAGGTTCGGGTATCTGGTGACCCTCCAGCGCCCATTCAAGTGGACGGGGATCCTGCTGGCAAAACCCCGGTAGAATTTCGACTCGACGGCCAAACGCTCCCCCTGCTGGTTCCGGCATGACATTCTCCGACCACAAATTCGCTACCGACCTGACCCTAGGCCCCCAGCGGGACCCTGTGCTCATTGCCGGGCCATGCGTCATCCAAGGACGATCCGTGTTCGAACATGCCGAGGCCATTCAGGAGGCCATTCGCGATCTGCCCCTGCAGTGGGTCTTCAAGGCCTCCTTCGACAAGGCCAATCGAACTTCCCTGAAGGGTGGCCGGGGCGTCGGCATGGATGAGGGTTTGGTTCTCCTGCAAGAAGTTCGCGAGCGCCACGAGATTCCGGTACTGACCGATGTTCATTTGCCAGAACAATGCGCCCCAACAGCCGAGGTCTGTGATTTTCTACAAATCCCCGCCTTTCTTTGTCGGCAAACGGATCTCCTGACGGCTGCCGGTAAGACCGGTCGGGCCGTCAATCTAAAAAAGGGCCAGTTTCTGGCGCCCGGTGATCTTGCGCACGCAGTCGAGAAAATTCGTGCTGCTGGCAGTGACCGTGTTCTCGTAACGGAGCGTGGGACCTTCTTCGGCTACGGCCGCTTGGTCGTGGACTTTGCGGCCCTGCCCGATTTGCAAGCAACGGGGTGTCCCGTCATTCTGGATGCAACGCACTCGGTGCAGGCTCCAGGGGCCCTGGACGGTGCGACCGGTGGTGACTGGCGCCGCGCGCCCATTCTCTTGCGGGCCGGCGCCGCTGCCGGATATGACGGATTCTTTTTGGAATCCCATCCAGAGCCTTCCACTTCGCCCTCGGATGCCGCCAACATGATTCCTACTGCACACCTGCGGGAGATCCTGGAAGAAATGCTCGCCGTGCGGTCGGCAAGCCAGGGCTCGTTGACCAAGCAGGGAAGCTAGATCACTTTGTCTTCGAAACGATCGCGCAAGCGATCCACCAAGCGACCCAGAATTTTGGACACCCGTGACTGGGAGAGGCCAAGCTCTTCCCCAATGTCCTTAAGAGAACGATTTTCGAAATACCGCTTGAAGAGAATTTCACGGCCCTCCGCATCCAGGGAAGAGGCGATGGCCTCCAACATTTCTCGGCGGAATACGTCCTCATCTGGACCCTCCGTTCGCGTGTCCTCGAGGAAATCCAAACTATTTTCACCGCTGTTGCCACCCGACCCGGCCTTGCTCGCCGCCAGCACGGGAGTGTCGCGGCCAGCGGTAAATTCTTCCAGGTAGGAGCGGATGTCCAGGCCCAAGGCCTCGGCAATTTCCGTGTCCGAGGGATCTCGACCGAACTCAGTGCGAAGTTTATCCACTAAGTCCTTGCGCCTGTTGAGGCGGTTGCGCAATGGACGCGGCAACCAATCCAGGCGGCGAAGCTCGTCGATGATGGCGCCCCGAACCCGGTGTTCACAAAAGGCCTCAAAAGGAACGCCACGTTGCGGATCAAAGTTGTGAATGGCCTGAATCAGGCCGACATCTCCAGCACCCTCCAAATCCCCCACCTCGACTGAGCGAGGCAGGCGAACGCGAACCCGACGCACGACCGAGCGGGCAAAGGGCTGATAGTACTCCACCAGTGCGTTGCGCGCTTCGATGCGCTGATCCACATTGAACTCTTGCCAGAGCCGGACCAGAGTCTGATTGACGGCGAAGGCCTTTCGAGTGCGACGAACCATGCAGTGGGTGAAGGATGGAGGAAGGAGAACCGGACTGGGTAGGAATGCGACCGCTCCCCAATCTAAAGTTACCGAGATCGAGTCCAAGATTCAAAGGCAACTCCAGCCTTTTTTGGAAATCAAACTTCCTTGTGCAAAACTATTTTTTCCGCCTCACGCATTTTTCTGCAGGAGGAGGGGGTGTCATCACGAAAACCCAAGAGATGCAGGGCCCCATGAACGATGTAAAGCAGGGCTTCCTCAGCCGCAGGAATGTGGCGCGCTGCAGATTCGCGTATGGCGCAGTCCCCATTGATCAAAATTTCACCCAAGAGGTCAGGATCCTCAAAAGGAAAGGCGAGGACATCCGTCGAAGATGGGTCCTTGGAATGCTGCTGATGCAAACGCGTGTGTTCTTCCTCGCCCAAGATCACCACTTCGATGCGCGTCTCCTTAGATTCACCAAACAAGAACCATACCCGTTCCAGGGCGCAACGGGCCATGGCATGAGACAATTCAGGCACCTTCATTTCGGCGCGCCAGTCCACTTGCAGAGGACTGCTCACTCCTGATAGGCCTGCACGACCCTTTGCACAATGCTACTTCGCTGAA
>CAYXFZ010000126.1:0-4286 GCA_964464385.1 uncultured Planctomycetales bacterium | reverse complement strand
CTCCGCCTCAGGCAGCATGATGCCGACGAATTGGCCCACTACGCTGACGGCTGTGCCGATGTCGAGTATCTTTTTCCCTTTGGCTGGTCCGAATTGGAGGGCGTGGCAAATCGGACGGATTACGATTTGAAAAGACACTCCGAAGCGAGTGGCACGGGGTTGTCTTGGTTCGACCAAGAAAACAAAGAGCACATTGTTCCGTATGTCATCGAGCCTGCTGCCGGTTGCGATCGGACGGCAATGACTTTTCTTGTGGACGCCTACGACGAAGAGGGGGAGGGTAAGGATCAGCGGGTGGTGTTGCGCTTCCATCCGCGGATTGCGCCAGTGACTGTGGCCGTATTCCCTCTGGTCAAAAAAGAGGGGATGCCGGAAATGGCGAAGGAGATCGAAGGCACTCTTCGTCGTGAGTTTCGAACTGCGATCGAGGCCAATCAATCCATTGGTCGTCGTTATCGTCGCCAGGATGAAATCGGCACTCCGTTTTGCATCACCGTGGACGGCGACTCCATGAACAATCAAACCGTTACTCTGCGAGAACGGGACACTATGGACCAGGAACGAGTCCCCGTTATTGAGCTGATCGAAGTTCTTCGTTCCAAGATTTCTGCCCATGGCTCGACTTGATCTCGGCGGCACTTCGGTCAGCCCCGGAGTTGGGGTCGGCCGAGTGGAAGTGGCGCATGAAGCTACATTGCGTCGGATTCCTAGATTGACTCTGGACGGTGCCAGCCGTGAAGATGCTCTGGAGCGATTGGATGCTGCTCGTCTCGGCGCCATTGCGGAGTTGGAACGGATTCAAGCCGCAACCACGCGCGAACTTGGCATTCAGGATGCCGCCATTTATGGCGCCCAGATTGCCGTATTGCATGATCCCGATGCTCACAAAACTCTCAGCCGATTGGTATTGGATGAAGACCTGCGACCCATTTCCGCTGTCCAAGCTCTCATCGACCAGTTTGAAACCTTGTTCGAGAATTTGGAAGGAGGCGACCGCAAAAATTGGGCTGCTGATTTGCGTGACCCTTGGATGGCGGTCGTGCGGCATCTGCAGGACATTTCCGCGCACGAACAGGACGAGGCTTCTTCCAAGCCGCGGATCCTGGTCGCTGAAGAGCTGACTCCTTCCTTGGTTTCGCGTCACCATAAGCGGCCGGTGGCCGGAATTCTCTGTACTCGGGGAGGCCGTTTCAGTCATGGCGCCGTGCTGGCTCGTTCCTTTGGGATTCCGGCCGTGACTGGTATCGAGAACGTACACATCAAAGCCCACCCGGGCGAGAGCGCTCTTGTCTTCGGCGATGAAGGGCGTGCCCTGCTGGGCGCAGATGCTCGTCAGCTGCGTCGCGCGAAGCAACGATCCAAGGAACAGGCTCGCGTGCGAGATTCTCTGCAACGTGCCGCCCAAGATCCATGCTTCACTGCCGACGGAGAAGCCATGGACATCATGGTGAATATCGAGTCCCCCCGAGATCTGGAGGATTTCGATGCTCAGACTGTCGCTGGCGTTGGCCTCTTTCGAACCGAGTTTGCCTATATGGAGCGGCCCTCCTTTCCCTCCGTCCAGGAGCAAGCCGAAGTCTACCGAAGTGTTCTCGACCGATTCCCGGACAAACCCGTTGTATTTCGAACCCTCGATATTGGCGGTGACAAGCAATTGCGCTACCTGGAGCATCCTGCGGAGAAAAACCCAGTGCTTGGATGGCGGGGCTTGCGTTTCAGCCTCGAATGGCAGGATTTGTTTTTACTGCAAGTGAGCGCCATTGCGCGCACTCGAGAATCCGGGGATGCTCGGATTCTTTTGCCCATGGTGACCACCTTGGAGGAAGTTCGGCAGGCCAAGGAACTTGTTGTTCGTGCTTGTGGTGCCGCCGATCCGCCCCCCTTGGGGATCATGATCGAAGTGCCTGCCGCTGCTCTTGCCTTGCGGGATTTGGCCGAAGAAGTGGACTTTGTCAGCATTGGCACCAACGATCTCACCCAATATTTGTTTGCCGTGGACCGCGACAATCCCTGGGTATCCAATCTGTATCAGCCCTACCATCCGGCGCATTTACGGGTTCTCCGCTCAATGGTTCGCACTTGTCGTTCCGTCGGGAAACCGGTTTCGGTTTGTGGCGAAATGGCTTCTCACCAGCCAGGAGCCTTGTTTTTGTTGGGCGCCGGCTTCCGTCAACTTTCCTTGGCTTCCCCCTTTGTTGCCGAAATGAAGGCCTTCTTGCGTCAGATTTCTAGTCAAGAGGCTCGCAAATGGGCGAATCAGGCCGCCCAAGGGGGTACTGCCGCCGAGGCCCTAGCCACTCTGGAGGAACCCTCCCGTGCCGCATGGAAGTTGGTCATGGAGCACGCATTTTCTGGATGATTGGCCATTTTTTTTGCGCCGAGACCGACGACTCTGCCATACTGCAAGCACCCCCTCGGCGGAATCTGCCGCTGCTTGTTCCCCCTCTCCTTGACCCTTCCCCTGGATGAACCCGGATTCGTTGCCCCCTGCCATTTCTGGTCGTCGTAAAGGGCCTTGGTCGCAAGCTGAGATTGAAAGGCTCAAGAGGCTATTTGGGCTCAAGACGGATGCCCAAATTGCCCGCGAGTTAAATCGTTCGGTGGAGTCGGTGCGCAGAATGGCCAAGCGCGTATTTTCCGGAGAAACCAAAACGGGTCCTTGGTCGGCCAAGGAGGTGGCCACCCTCAAGCAGTATCTTGGCGTCGCAACCCTGGACACCATGTTCTTGATTCTTGGCCGCACCCCGGCCGAAATTCGTCGCAAGGTGGAAGAGCTTCAGTCCCAGGCCATTTCCGGACCTTGGACCTCCGCGGATCTGCAAACCTTAAAGCGGCTTTATGGCACGCGGGCAAATGCAGATCTGATCCTCATTTTGGGTCGTCCTGAGAGCGACATTCAAGAAAAGGCTGGCGCCCTGTGCTTGGCCAAGGACAAGGGATATGCCCGCAGGAATAGTAAGCATTCTACCACGCGAATGCCGAGATGGTCCGTTGCTGAAGTCGATCAACTCAGGGAAATGTATCCCCTCTTGCCTAACCTCGAGATTGCTCGCCAGATTGGCCGCTCCGTCAAGAGCATCGTTTCCAAGGCTCACGACCTCGGCCTGAAGAAGACCTCCTCTCGTCTCCAGGAAATGGGTCGCCAGAATGTAGGCTTGCGTTACCGTTCCCACGAGGCACAAGTCGAGACCTCGGTCGCCGAACCGGCTGATGAGTCCTCTGGGTGATCTGATTCGCGCGGGGGCTTCGCCGTGGGTTTTGGGGGCCGTGCTAGTGACCGAGTGGTGGGCCATTTGGTTTGTGCTGGGCCGCCAATTCCGGACTACCTCGGTTCTGGTCCTGCTTACAAATGGGCTCACGACTGGAGTCTTGGCCTTGTTGCTTTACTCCGAAACTTTGGGATCAGGCTCCCTTGCTTTCAAAGCTACTTGGATGGCTCAATGCCTCTCCTTCTTGGTCTTGGGACTCTGTCTGGCGGCGACGGAAGCCGCCGTGCTCCGAGGTTGGATGCGTCTTCACCGCCGCTCTTGGAATTGGGATCGCTATGACCTTGTGGTCATTTTTGCGGTGAATTTTCTGGGCCCCGCCTTGTGCTGGTGGCGGCTTTCCTGAGGGCTTGGAGCTTTAATTCGTTACCGTCATGATGCCCCGCATCATGCGCCAATGTCCGGGGAAAGTGCACAAGTAGTCGTAATCTCCCAAGGTGGAAGGGGCAGTGAATTCCAAAATTTCCTCCTCGCCATACTGAAGGAGGGCGGATGCGGCCAGGATTTTGTCGCTCTTGGGAATGAATTGGAGGCGGAAACCGCCGGCCCCCAAAGCCTCTGCTGCCGAACCAATTTCTTCGGCCGATCCGGGCATGCCAAATAGGAGGTTGTGAGGCATGTAGTCCGGATTCACAAAACGAACACGAACCGATTGGCCGGCTTTGACGGTGAATTTTGTCAGGTCATAACGCATTTTCTCCGGCACCGTGCGGATGAGGATGGTGTCGCCATCTTCTTTCTGGGTTGGCGTGGTGCTGGGTTCGGGCGCGTCAGACAGGGTTTGCGAACGATGCCCTTGTTGCCAAAACTGTCGCACTGTTTGAGCTGCAATCCTGGCGTGGGGGTTTGGAGATTCAAGCACGGTTGCCAACAAATCGGACTTCTCAACATTGTGTTGCTGGGCAAGCCAGAGTCCCTCCAAAAAATGATGAGCGTCTTCCTCCTTGCTGGAGTTGAAGGAAGCAAGCCAAATTTGCATCGCCGCCATGACATTGTTGGTCTCCCGCTCGGACAACTCCA
>CAYXFZ010000125.1:0-4376 GCA_964464385.1 uncultured Planctomycetales bacterium | reverse complement strand
ATAGCTTTTGGATTACGGAACAACGTCTCGGGCCCATTTCCTTGGGTTGGCGCATGATTGCCGACAACGGTTCCTTCCTCTTGAATGCCGTCGAAACGCTTTCTGGATCTTCTGCCTTAGCCAGTCTTCGGGGTCGAGGCAATGCCCAGAGGCCCTTCACCCGCGTAAAAACCCTCCAGCAGGAAGCGGAAAAGAAATATCTTGCCCGCGAACAACAACTGCAGGATGAGATTCGAGCTTCAGAGGCCCGCATCACCGAATTGCAACGTGAGTCCGGGGAAACTCTCATCCTGTCCCCGCAAGCGAGCGCCGAGTTGCAGAAAATTCAAAGCCGAATGCTGGAAGCCCGCAAAGAATTGCGTCAAGTCCGGCACGGTTTGACCAAGGACATCGAAAGCTTGGGCAGTCGAGTCATGATTTTGAATACCGTGTTGGTACCCCTGTTGGTTGCTGTTTTGGCGGCTTGGTGGGTGGCGCGCCGAGCGGGCCAACGACGGAGAGTAGCCTGATGCAATCTCGCAACCTACTTCTTGTCTTTCTCGCCCTAGCCGCGGTGGTCTGGGCTTGGACCTCCCATTCTTCTCAACGTCCCGAGGCTGCCGATTCCTCTCATGCCTTTGCTCTTCCCGATTTCCGCGAGTCCATCAACCAAGTGACCAAACTGGAAATGGAAAAAGACGGTCAACGCTTGGTGGCGCTACGCCTGGAAGGGGAGTGGGTTGCGCCGGAGATGTTCGATTACCCTTTGAAGGACGATCAGGTTCGACCGTTTCTGTTGCAACTCGCCGCATTGGATCATCCCGAGGCCAAAACCACCAATCCTGCCAACCACGGGAAACTGGAGCTTGCCGATCCCGGAATGGAAGGTGGTGGTACTTCTCTTCGTCTTTGGAACGAGGCCGGTGACGCCTTGTTGGATTTGGTTCTCGGCAAAACGCGGTGGCAACCCAAACCAGGGATTTACTTTCGCCACGTCGGAGAGGATCAGGCGTGGTCTGCCGAGGGACGATTGCAATTGCAGACCGATGCCAAGTTGTGGATGGATCGAGAAGTAGCACGAATGCCGGCCGCTGATTTTCAATCCATGCATCTTGCCGGCACCGAAGAGTTCCATATTCGTCGAGAAACCGCTACGGACCCTTGGATCCTGGAAGAAGAACTCCCGACTGGCCGCACTCTGCGGGAGGGGAATCCCTTTGCCGGTCTTGCCGGAGCGCTTGGCTTTGTCAATTTCGATGGTGTGCGCCCTCTTTCGGAGGAGATTTTTTCCACGCCCCCCTCCCGCACCTTAGTGTGGACTACTTTCGACGGCGGCAGCGTGACTGCGAATCTCTGGCAAGAAGAGGAAATCGCTTGGGTTCGCTTGACCGCCGAGGGCACCCTGACCGAGGAAACCAACCCTCTTTGGCAGGATTGGGGCTGGCAACTTCCTTCTTTCAAGGCGGGAGTTTTCCAGCAGAGTTGGGAAGACTGGCTCCAGGCCTTGCCGGAAGAAGAAGAAGCGAATTCCGAAGACTGATTTTTTTTGTCCTTCAGTCCGTGGCATGGGCCCGAGCGCTCACCGGGGCACTTCCGATCACGGCATTGTCGTCCAAGAGGACAGCCTCTTCGGCCAAATTGACCGTGGGGCAAATATGGTGAGGGATCAATTCCAATAGGGTGCCCGTTGGCGGCGCGTCACCCTCAGGTGCTCCGAAGGGAAGGTGTTCTTCGCTAGGCCGCATGGCGGTCCATTCCGAATGACCCACGATGGTGGCAACCGGGTCGGGATTGGCCGCGTCCACTGCCTTGGAACCCGCATCACAAGTGAAATGATGGTCATCAGGGCGGGCAATGACGCGAGTCAGCACGGAGGCAGCGGGTTGAAAACCCGACAAGCCAAATTCTTGGCTTTTGCCGTCAAAGAAAACGACCGTTCCTGGACCGACGCGGTGGTCCATCTCCTGAAACCCTGGATAGGCAAGGGCAATGGGAAAGGCCGGAGTGCCGCTGGTGAGGAGCGCCGGCGATTCCATCCCTGCCTGTTTCAGTTGGTTTTGGAGGTGCAATAGCCTCTCGTAGTGGACGTGGCAAGCTTTCTCTCGTTCGGCAGAATCCACTTGTCGCTCTCCTCCTTCGTAGAAATGGAGGCCCTTCCAGGCGGACCCCATGGCACGAACTGTGGCCAGGATGCGATCCGTTTGCTCCAGGGGAATCCCACTGCGCCGATCACCGGGATCCAAGTCCAACCAAAGACCCAACTGAGGACTGCTCTCTTGCACGGCAAGAACGTGCTCCGGATCTTCGCTCAAGAGGGAGAGGTCTTGCTGCGGATGGGAATTTGCCAAATTTGCTAATGCTTGCAAATTGGAGCCACGATGTCCCATGGCCACCAGGAGTTCCACTTGTTTTCCTTCCTTTTCCGCCAAAGTCAACAATTCCTTGGCCTCGCGCGTGGTAGCGCATTTGAATCGATGCACACCTGCAGTCAGGAGAATTCGCCAAACCACCGGCATCTTGGTGGTCTTGAGGTGGGGTTGCCAGCGCTCGATGGAACCACCCAGTTGATTTTGCATGCGCGCAACATTGCCCCGGACTCGATCCAGTCGCACCAAAAGGTGCGGGGTCGGGAAATTGTTCGGCGGCAAGAATCCAGTCAATCTTGAGCCAACCGGTTGTAGAGCCAACCCAGAAGTCCACCGGCGATGAGCCCATCCAAAAAGGCATAGCCGCCGGCAGTCAGCGCCGCTCCCCAACTTCCGTCTGCTTGAAATCCTGGATAGATCCCGGCAAAGGTCTCCATCCAGGCTTGCCCGTAGCCAGGGGAGATCCCGGTCGCTTGCAAAATACCGATGAAGAGAAAGAGACCGGACCACAGCAATCCGGAGGCGAGGGCGAGAGCGCGAGTATCAAGACGCATGCTCTCATTATGCCCTCCCGTGCTAAATTCTTGCCGCGTTGGCAAATTTTTCATCGAGGGTCTCCCCATTCTGAAGCTATGGGCTTCCTTCGGGATTTTTTCGGCCCTTCCCTGGAAGACTCAGCCTTGCAATTGGAACTTGAGATGGAAGAACACCCTCTCTTTGCATTGAATCTTTTGGATTGTGGAATTTTGTGCAATTAGGTGAAGCGTTTTGCGGAGGCGGATGACGAATTGAAACATGCTCGCGCCCTCTCTCTCACCAAGGGTAGTCCCGACCATCCGGAGATCTTTTCCGTCGATCTAGCGCTCATGGGAAATGCTCTTTCGCAAGCCAAGCCGATTACAGGGGACTTGACAATTCGGCTTATGAAACGCGTCAATGCTACCTTTGGCTTGCGGAGTTTGGTGACCGTCTCTCTTTATTCTCGAATATTTGATCCAAATCAACACGATAAAACCGGCCTTGTGCCCGGCGAGAACTTGCTTCTGGCTTCTCGATTGATGGCGGAAGTCTTGACGGAAAATCAGGACAACGAGGATCGTACCGTCCTGTCCAGATTGCCGAGTTGTCAGCGCCTGCAAGCAAGGGTGCTTGCAATCCTCGCTGACTTCAACTCGCCGCCACCGGACTGACTGCCGGAATCGGATCGCCCGGCATCCAGCTTTGGTGGGCCAAATGATTCAGGAGTTGCAAGACCGTTTTGCGGTGTTCCAGGGTAAGCAGCAACAGAACATCTCCAGCTTGCGCCCACTCCAGGGCTAGTCGGGTTGCTTCGACCTCATCCTCGGCCTGTCCCATGTTTTCTTTTTTGACTCCGAGCCGAGTCAACTCGTCTCCCATGATTTGGGTGACCTCTCCTGCTTCTCGGCCCCGCAGATGGCTAGCCTGTTCCTTAAGGAGGATGTGGTCCATGCCACATTCCCAAGCCAGGCGAGGAAGTTCGCGGATGGCCTCTTCCGTGCGATCTCCGGCTTGGCCTAATGTGACCAAACGCCGCTTGGCCGGCAAGGTCGCTGCCATGGTGAACAAGGCCCGCAGGCCGTGTGGGTTGTGAGCAAAATCCACCAAGACTTTCACGCCCCCCAAGTCGAAATGGTTGAGACGCCCCGGGTTGTCTTGGGCATCGCCGCGCAAAGTTTGCAATCCTTGGAGACTGGAAGCTCGATCCAGGCCCAGTGCATCGGCCACGGCCACGGCTGCGCAAGCATTGGCAATGTTGTGGAGGGCCGCACCTTCCAGGGTGATGGGAATTTCGGCAATATGAAGGAGGACTTCTTTTTTTCCGTCTTGCCAAAAGACTAAAGTTTCGTCTTCCAGCACGACCGCCTTGCCGCCATTCTGAATCTGTTCTTGAATTTTGGAGTTTTGGGCATCCAAGGAAAACCAAGTGATGGGGGCGGAGATGAGATGCGTTCGTTCCACGGATTTTTCATCCTCGGCATTCAGGACCACGGCCCTTCCCGCGTGGCGGAT
>CAYXFZ010000124.1:0-4465 GCA_964464385.1 uncultured Planctomycetales bacterium | reverse complement strand
TTGATCACGCCTTCGCCACTGGCCAGGAACAACTTGCCGGCCCGCACGGCCTGAACTGGCCCAAGATCCGGGCTGGGATCCTGCAGGAGAGCGAGGGCGAACAGCAACATCAGTCGCGCGGCACCTCCACACCATTCACAAAGACCCGCAGCACCCGGGAACGCAAATCAAAGGGCGGGCCATTCAGCACCACCACATCGGCGTCCAATCCCGGTGCCAGGCGGCCGATGCGGGATTCCAGGCCCAGCAAACGGGCCGCACCGAAGGTCATGGCCTCCAGCGCAGCGTCTGCACCCAGGCCCTGACTCACGGCTGCGGCCACAGTCGCCGGCAAGAAACGGGCGGAACCGGCGCCTCCAGACTGAAAGGCAATGTTCAATCCCTCGGCCTGCAATTCCGCGGCCCGCACGCGATCTCGATTGCGATCCCGAGTGACCAGGGATTGAGGGGCAATGACTCCGACATCATGGGCTCGAAGAAGGTCGGCAACTTCCAGCACGGCACTGCCATTCAGAATATTGACCGGCAATTCGTGCTGAGTGAAGGCGGCGATGGCGACACGGATTTCGTCCTCACGATCGGCAGCGACCACCGCCACGGCGCGACCTTCAAAGAGGGCGCGCAGGCCCTCTTGACCATGATCTACGGAAGGAGCCTGCGGGCCCTCGTCTTTGGGCTTGGCCTTGCGAGCGACGGCAATGTCCGCGCCGGCCTCGCCAACCTCGATGCGGAAAGCTTCAAAATCCACCGATCCCAGACCTGACAAGACAATGGAAACCTCCATGTGGTCCGGGGAATCCACGACCCCGACAACACGGACCATGCCAATTTCGGTCTGCATCTCGATGGTGAGTTCTTTGCCATCCCACTCAGCCTCGACTTCCTCGGCTGGCTCATCCGGAAAATCTGGGGAGGAAAGCAAGATGATGGCCCGTTCGCCCTCATGGTGAACCCGAAAATTGATGTTGACGGGTTCAGGGAGCATGACGTGTTCGATGGTGGCTTCCCAGAGACCGTTGATGGGATCCACCTCAGCAACGACATCGTCTTCTTCCTCTTCTTCTTTCGTCTCTTTTTCTTCCTCTTTCTCTTCCTCAACGGCCGGATTCCCCGCTAAGCGTTTGCGGAGGGTGGCCTCGGTCTCCTGGCGTTCGGTGGTTTTCTTCTCGGCTTGCTCGGTCTCCCACTCGGCACGCTTCTTACGCCACTCTTGCCAAGTGTCGGCGTACTTCTTGCCGCGTTTCAGCATGGATTCCAACGACCCTGGGCGAGAGACATGATCGCCACCGCGGACGTCAAAGAAGACAATATCCTGGCCGTCCAACCAAGCACCCTCGACCCCTTGGGCCGCCGTTTTCATGGCCTGCGTACGACTGCCATTCTTAGCAAAGGAAGATGGGGCCGGCACGACAGTGGTAACTCCAGCGCGGGCCACCTGCAACCATTGGGGATTCCAATAGGAACTGGCCGCAAGCCGCCCGAGCAAAGTGGTCGCCGACGGATTTTCGCGCGCCGCCAAACCCAAGTGCCCGCGGGCATCAATGAAACCTGGGGTGAGGTGGGCATCAGGCCCAGCATCCACAACCCGGGCGCCTGCGGGATGGGGCACGCGCTTGCCCACAGCCACAATGCGCTGGCCAAGCAGAAGAACTTCGGCGCCGCCCTCCAGCGGCGGGCCAGATCCAGTCCAGACCGTGCCCGCTCGAAGGATCGTGGCAGGAGGTGTCTCGTCGGCACGGTCCCAAGTAGCGCGATCAAACACGCGTTCCCCCTCGATCCAGACCTCCAAGATAGAGGACGACGGGGCCAATGGTGCACCGGTCATGACTAGAAAGTCAGCGTCGCAGCCGTCATTCAAGCTACCAACTTGGTTCATCAGGCCCAAAGCGGCCGCCGGCATTTTGGTGATTCCACTCAAGGCAGATGTCTCGCTCATGCCTCGACCGACGGCAACAGCGGCCGCTTCCCGCAACCACGTCCAGGGAGCATGAGGTCCCGGCACCAACGCAGGGGGAACCATCCCAGCCAAACTCTCGGTAGGCAATTCCCAAGAGGGACCCAAATCGGGAGCTTGTTGAAAAACCGGCATCCGCAAAACAACACCGATGCGGGCGCGCAACAAGGCTCTCCAATCCACGCCCTCCATGCTGGGGATTTCCAACACGCCAACCGGTCTTTTCCAAGCGCGCAAGATCTCCAAAGCACCTAGGGTTTCCTCGGCATGCTCTGCCCGCAGGCGAAGACTGGTGTGTTTCTCATTGAGGTAGGCACGGAGAGCCTCCGCGTGAGCACTACCATCGGCAAGACCCGGCTGTTCCCGCAACACCATGAGTGCGCCCGCGAGGGAACTGGAGGGTTGCACCTGGGAAGGACGCAAGGGACTTTCGGCCGTGGGTGGGATCGGCGGCCGGAAAAAGGCCGGGGGATTGCGCGCTTCCACCGTCAAATTGATGTGCAAGGAAGCAAGCTCGCGCAGGACGCGATGATTCCCCGCCGTTTTCACAATGGCGCCGCGACCGCCCACCAACCGTTTGCGATCCGGGGGCAAATAAACCGTGGTGATGCCACGAGCAAGCACAGCGGATGTGTCCTGCCAGGAATCAAAATCATCCAAAGCGCGACGGTGCGCACCCAGGGCGTGATCGCCTTGCGAGTTCGAGCCCGTCCAGCGGCTGTCGGCAGCCACAAACCCTGGCACGAGGACTTGGTCCGAGAAATCCAGCACCGGGATCAGAGGGGGCAGAAGAGATTTTTCCTCCACCACGCCAACGACGCGGCCCTCACCGATCAACAACCAAGCATTTTCCAAAGGGGACGTTTCCGGATCCACATAAAGTAGGCCAGCATGCACCGCGATTTCGGGGGCTGGAGCTGGCTCGCCCTGAAAGGGCAAGAGGAGAAGACCGAGTAAGAATAGACTCAACGGTTTTCGCCCTCCAATAGCAATTGGAGACGCTCATCTTGGGTTACGTCATAAATCCGCACACCGCGCAACCAAACGCCCAAAGTGCGGGAGGTCAACGCCAAGGGATCATCACTCGTCAGCACAAAAGTGCCATCCCGACCCTCGGCCAAACGGCCCAAACGACCATCCAATCCCCATGCGCGGGCGGGTTCGGTCGTGACGGAAGCCAGGGCATCGGCGCGGCTCATTCCCTCACGAATGCATGTGGCGGCTTGGTAGGCCAAACGGTCGGGTCCATACCGATTTTCAATACTTCCGATTGCCACTGACACGCCGGCCTCCCGGAAGGCCTTCGGGGCGAAGGTGCGCACCTCTTCCCAAGTGGCTGGGTCGCGCTCGACATGCCAAAGGTTTCCGGAGAGCACTACGGGCCGACTGGCTTGCGCCAACTCATCGGCCACCGTCCAGGCCGCAGCCTCGACGACAAAGACAGCACGATCGCGCAACTCATGCTCTTCCAACCAGGAAAGTGCGTGCACAACATCGGTCGGGCCGGGGCACCAGAGCCAAAGTCGCTCATCCCCATTCAGAATGCGCACCAGACCCAATTCCGTGTCCGAGAGATCTTCTTCGGAAATGAGGTCTTTGCCAGAAAAGTCGGGGCCGTAGCGAACCACACCACCGGCGCGATCCCGGGAGTCGCCATCATCCGTTTTTTCGGGCTCGTCGTCCTTGAGGCCCTCCAAGTCGGCGTCGCGGGCCTCCTGATTGACGAGATCGACCCCCTTCTTGCGAAGAGTGCGCCCCAATCCTTCGATCGCCTCGCGCATTTCCGCTAACTGCGCGGCGCGGGACCAGCGAGA
This sequence comes from uncultured Planctomycetales bacterium, assembly GCA_964464385.1. GTDB lineage: Bacteria > Planctomycetota > UBA1135 > UBA1135 > UBA1135 > CAYXFZ01. The sequence continues at coordinate 697 of CAYXFZ010000124.1, read as the reverse complement.
CTTGGGACCAAAGGCGATCTTGACGCCAACGTCCTCCCGCAAGGTCATGGCCTCCATGGTCATGCCATGGGGAGCAACCACGCGACCACGACCACCAAAGATACAGTTGTTTCCAGGCAGAATGCCGATGCCAACCACGCCCTCGCGCAATTGATCTTCAAAGTAAAAGGCGACCGGATCAATCGAATCCTTGACGTTCAAGAAGGGGGCGACCGGAACATTTTCATTGGCACGATCCATGCCCGAAGAAGTGTGCGCTTCCAAAAATCCGGGAAACAACCAAGCGTCCGGAAACTCACGCAACAGCACGTCGAAAGGCAGCTCCACGTCGTCGCCAGTGCCCACGGCCGTGATGCGACCGTTTTGCACGACGACGGTGGCATCGTCCAAGACCGAGCCATCGGCATGGAGCAGTTTGCCAACACGAAGAGCCACGGAACCCTCTTGCGCGAACAAACTCGAGCTGAGGATGAGAAAGGAGAGGAGAAGAGAACGCATGAAGAAGTTCATTTCGCGGAGCGTTGGTCCAGGGCAATGCGGCCGTCCACGACCACGAGCAAGGGGCGAGAGGAGGAATCCAGAGGATCGCCAGACCACAACACGAGGTCGGCGTCCATGTTCACTTCCAGGGCACCGACACGATCACCCACCCCGCAAAGTGCGGCGGCAGCGGAAGTGCAGGCCAGTAGGGCACGGG
>CAYXFZ010000123.1:0-4550 GCA_964464385.1 uncultured Planctomycetales bacterium | reverse complement strand
CGCGCATGTTCTCCACAATGGCACGCACATCGGCGCTATTTTCATCCAGGAAGACGCCCAAACTGGCAAGGGCCGTGGGCCCAACTTGTCCCAACAGGAGCGTTTCCCCGGCGAGCCTCGGGGCGGAGTGACTGCCAGGATCCAACTCGACGACTCGGCCACCCAGCATGGTGAACTCGGAAATGAGGAGGCGGTAATCCCGGCGCACCTCCAAGGGAAAATCAAATTCAAGATCCACGGCGATGCGGCGGTCGGAGGCCTCGTCGGCCAAGTAGGAGACGGATCCCACACTCCCGGACTGGTGCCCGCCGACCAGAACGGCATCGCCGACCTTGAGACCAGAAGCATTGGCAAAGCGGGCGTGGAGAATGGTCTTTTCAGCCAACGAAAAACCCGTCAGGACCACGGTGGCATAAACCAAAGCACAGATCGTGCCAAAGAAGAGCAGACCCAGAACAAGATCCCGCGAGGGTTGGTCTTGGGGGGCCTTGGTCATGGGGTTGGCGTGCCAAAGAAGGCCCGAACTTGAGGGTGATTGGATTGCAAGACTTCCGAAGGGGGGCCCTCCACGAGGAAGGAGCCGCCCTCAAAGATACCGAGGCGGTCGGCTGCGATGGAGGCACATTCCGAACTGTGGGTGACGAGGACGGAGGTCATGCCCTGTTCCTCCTGCAACCGGCGGATCATTTCGGCGATAGAAATGGACATGCCAGGATCCAAACCGGCCTCCGGTTCGTCGTAAAGGATGATGCGGGGGCGCACTACGAGGGCCCTTGCCAATCCCACCCGCTTTTGCATGCCTCCGGAGAGTTCGGCGGGAAGTTTGTTCTCGGCAGATTCCAGGCGCACGAGCGAGAGGGCTTCTTGGACCCGTTCCATAATTTTGTTCTCTTCCAGTCCCCCATGTTCTCGCAGGGGTAGGGCCAAGTTGTCAAAGACATTCAGCCAATTGATGAGGGCACCATGTTGGAAAAGGTAGCCCATGTCACGGCGCAATTCCTGGAGTTCGTTGGCGTTCAAATCCGGTACGGATTTGCCATCCACGAGGACCGTTCCGGCATCGGGCCGCAGGAGTCCAATGATGTGCTTGAGAAGCACGCTCTTGCCGACGCCCGAGGGGCCCATGATGGCGAAAGATGATCCCTTGGGGACCTCCAAATCGAGGCCGTCGAGGATTTGTTGGTCCCCAAGAGCTTTGCTGACTTCTTTGAGGCGGATCATTCGAGGAGAAAACGGGAGAGGAAGAAGTTGAGAACGATGATGAGAATGATGGAGTCGCGGACGGCAGCGCGAGTGCTCCGGCCCACGCCCAGAGCGCCGGTGGTCGTCCGCAGACCGGATGCGCAGCCCACAATGGCGATGGTAAAGCCAAAAACGGTCGCCTTGATCAAGCCGGAATACAAATCCCTCGGCAGGGGAATGGAGGACCACGTGGTGCGCAGGGAGTTGAGGACGTTGATCAAATAGGCGTCCATGTCCAAGTGCAATTGAGCGGTTGCAATGACCCCACCTCCCAGGATCCCAACCACATCGGCGAGGAGGGTCAGGATCGGAGCGATCAGGGTCAGTGAAACGACCCTCGGGAGAACGAGGTAACTGATGGGATCCACAGACATGACCTCGAGGGCGGTCAGTTCATCTTGCACTTTCATGGTGCCGAGCTCGGCGGCGAGTGCACTGGCAACACTGGCCGCAAGAATGATGGATGTCACGAAGGGGCCCATTTCCCGGGTCATGGTGATGGCCACCAAAATGCCGATGGATTCCTGTTGACCAAACCTCGCCAATTCCAAGCCAATTTGCAAGGACACGATCATGCCCACGAAAAAGGAGACAAAGAGCACCACGTGCAAACTGCGAACCCCGGCCAGGTGCATTTGATCCAAGGTGGATCGCAAGCGGCGAGGAACGTGGGGCAACAAGGACAAGGTGCGCCCGCAGAGCCACATGCCAAACCCTGCCTGCACGAGGAGAGGAGTGACGGTCTTGCTACCCAGACGGCGGAGGAAGTTCATTCTTCCCCTCCAGTCAAGGATGGCCATCCCGGCCCCGGGAATGCGGGTGCCTCAGCGCGTTTGTTCCCTTGCGGGTCCGTTTTCCAGCGCAAAAGGCCAGCGAGGAGGGATACGTGCACGGTGCCGTCGGGTTCAGTCCATCGGCCCCCCAACAAGGGAAGCGACCACCGCCGATGACCTGCGGCGGCAGCTTCATGGTAAAGCCCCCCCAAGGAACGCTTCTCTTCCAGATCCAGGGCGGCCACCTTGCGCTCCGACCAGAGTTCGAAGAAGGGGCCCAAGTTGCGGGAGAGGGCATCCGGAGGAATCACGGGACTCAGCCCTGGGGATAGGATTTTTAGGGAAGAATCTCCCGCCAAATTTTCGATCCGGCGAATCAAGGGCCAAAGTTGCCAAGTGCGGGCCTCCCGCCCATCCTTGTGCGTTTCATAAACAGAGACCCAGAGAGGGAGGGCATAGGTGGCCACCCGTGTGCGTTCCCCGGTTTGCGATTTGTAATTCCAGAACAAGGGAATGGCGAAGGCAAAGTATTCAGCCTCGGGAGTTTCGAAGCGGGCATAAAAGGGAAGAAACTTGCGAAAGGAACGTTGCTTCTCCGGGGCGTCCTCCAACTTGAGGAGGGGCCAGACATGCCATGCTTGGTAATGGGTGGAGGGTCGAGAGGCCCAGCCCACGATGGGCCAAGCAAAACTCCAAGATTGAAAATCGGCTTGCCGAATGTGGCCCAGCAATGGCCAGAGCATCCAGCCCTTGCGGGGGTGACGCCGCCCTGTCCCTTCCTCAAACGAAGTCCAAATGGGCCACAGAACAGAAGTGCGCTTGCTGCGGCCAATGTGCTCCGAGTAACTGAAGAGGGGCCAAAGGTGAAAGCCCCGGGTATTGCCGCCCTCTTGCCAGCCAAGGATGGGCCAAGGTGCCCAGACGTGGCGCCGCCCCTCTTGAACGGTGCGGACAAAGAGGGGAAAGAGGACCCAATTCAGTTCATCCCAGCCAAGGAAGCCGCGAATTTTTCCGAAGAGAGGAAAGATTCCAAAGGAAGAGTCCGTTCCATCCTCGCGGGAGCCGCCCATGAGCAAGGGGAGAAGAAACCAACGATTCTCCAGGACACCGTCTGCGGCCGGTTCAGTCTCGGACCAGAAAAGGGGTAAGAAATGAAAGTAGGAACGGGGCCGGGTCGGATCGGAAACGGCACGCCCCAAGGGGAACAAGAAATCCGTTTCCACGCGCCCATTGTCCTCCGACCGCGAAGAAAAGAGGGGGGAAGCGGCCCACTCGATTTGGCTGCCGGTGCGCACTCGTCGCAACAGACCGCCGGCGAGTTCGACTCGGTCCAGGCCCGGGACCGTATGGCGGGAGAAGATGGGTCCCAAATGAAGCTCGGAATCCGGGGAAGCGCAGGCCGTCAGGGCGAGCGTTCCCAGGAGGGCGATTCGGGGGCGAAGAAGCATGAAAGCGAGGGATTGTAAGGCTGGGCGTTCTTAGACTGGGTTCATGTTGCCTTCGGTGCGCCTGAGTTCGGTCTTTCTCCTCGCGCTTGCTTCTTGTGGGCTTCTGGGTGGACAACCCTCCTTGCCGCCAGCCGAGGATATTTTTGCCGCTCGCGAGGGCCAGGAAGCGGAATGGCAACTCTTGGCGGAGTCTCTGCAACTGGTGCAAAACTTGGCCCCTGAGGAGGCAGTGTCGGAGTTGGAAGCGCAAGTGCGACGGGCCCCGGACTCGGTCCGCTTGCGCGCCCTCTTGCAGGATTTCGAACGGCGCACTTTGCCCAATGTCGAGCGGGCGGCGTGGGCCGAGGGGTACCGGCTCCGGTCTCAGGAACTCGGCGATGCTCCCTCCGCGTGGTTGGCCGCGCGCGCGTCTTCTGGCAAAAATGCACGCGCTTTGGTGGTTCAGGCTCTGGCCTTGGATCCGGAATATGTCCCGGCCAAAGTCCTTGCTCTAGGACTTGCGGCCAAGCCCGGGGATGACACTCCATTGAATCAATTGGTGCGCTTGTTGGCGGAACATCCCGGCAGTGCCGAGGGCTGGCGCTTGCTTGCTTGGATGGCACCGCTCTATGACCGGCCTGATTTGGCCCTGGCTGCTGCGAAAACCGAACCTTGGTTGGACTTGGGAGATATCCCTTGGGCAAAGCGACAGCACGCGTTCGCCGCTCTTGCTGCCGAGCGTCCGAGCGAGGCCCTAGCGGCCCTGCAGGGATTGGAAGAACGTTCGGATCAAATGTTACGCGCTCGGTGCTTGATCGATCTGGGTCGAATTCGCGAAGCGGCACGTATTCTGGGACAACTGGTTGAAGACGATCCTCAGGATGCGATTGCTCATTTCAACTACGGTCTTTTGGCTCGCGATCATTTGCAACAACGGGCATTGGCCCGTCGTGAATTCGCTGCGGCATTGGAATGTGGGGCTAGGTTTGATTCCTTGCCTATGGTGCGGCAAATTCAAGCCCGCCTCTGGTTGGAGCAAATGGCCAAGAAGGGCGGCGTCTATTGCCCGGCCCTCTACGAGTTGAAAATCGATGAACGAAGCGACCTC
>CAYXFZ010000122.1:0-4662 GCA_964464385.1 uncultured Planctomycetales bacterium | reverse complement strand
GTTTTGTGGGTTTCCCACACTCTTCCTCTTCCTTTCTTGTTGGATGCGAACGGGGATGGCTCTCTAGATCTTCTTTACTACCAAGGCGGTTTTCTTCGGGTTCATTTCAACACCGGCAAAAGACCTCTCTTTGCGGAGCATGCCGATCAGGAAATTCACTTGGCAGGCGGAGAGGAAAAGGAAGGATTCTCCCTGAAAACCCTGGTTCCATTGGCAGCAGCCGGGGGCCCGGCCACCGACTTCTTTTTGGTGCGGCGTGCCAAGGGTTTTGTTCTGGGTCAAGATTGGCAGGTCCTCTTTTTTGCCGACCCCTTTTTGGAAGATCAGCCTTTTGTGCGCCCCGATGCAATCCTCAGCGTGGAGGCCGAGTGGGTTCGGCCCTCCTTGGTGCGCATGGGCCCTGCGGATCGCTTGGCGGTAGGCCTTTCAGCCTGGTCCCTTGCCCTAGACCCTTTGTCTCCGGAACGGACCTCCGTGCGCCATGTGGTCACGGTGCATCGTCCGGTGGGGACCCGTGGTCTGGAATCGCGCGCCTACCTTCGGCGCGAAAGTCGTTTGCAAGTTTCTGATTTCACATCCCTGAGTTTGGTTCCGGATTTGGCTGCAGATTTGGATGGGGACGGTCTCACGGATTTCATTGAGGGGGCACCCGATGGTTCCTTGCAATTGTTTCGCCAAGTTCAGGGGCAGGGCGCACCTGGCTTTGAGAAGGAAGCGTGGAAAACGGTTCCGACCGATTCCCTAGGCTCCTGGACCATCGTCGAGGATTTGGACGGGGATGGTATTGGCGACCTTCTGGTGTTTCGGCAAGATCTTCTCACGGTGTATGTTGCCCGTCGCTGATGTTCTTTCTGCCGCTTTGTTTTTCCGTTCCGTTCCTTTTCGCCCAGGGAGAGAGGATCCCGATCTCCATGCCGGCGGCCCGCAATCTGGCCCTAGTCTCGGTGGACGGAGAACCCTCAGCCTCTCTGCGAATTTCTCACCACGCTGTTTCCCTCCCGGGCGGTCAGCGTTTGCTTTTCCCAGGTGATTCCAGTCTCTGGACAGTCGTCGATTTTGATGGCGATGGTGCGGGGGAGTTGTTGGTCTTGGCCAATGGAGAATCTTTACTGCGGCTTTGTGGAAGAGCTCAAGCGGCCACCGTCCCTTGTTCCTGGGAGGGCATATTTGAGGGGATCGGTGCCCGGCGCGGGCTTCCTCGGGGCCACCGGCCAGCTACTTTTCTGCGGGATTTGGACCAGGATGGTTTCTTGGACATGATGGTTCCGGCAGCCGAAGATGTTCTGCTTTTCTTTGGAACCGGGGACGACAATTCTGTGTTCCGAATCGGTCCTAGGCTTTCGGGCGCTGCCACCCTTAGCTTGGTTGCCGGGGATCCTTTTCAAGACGGTATGTTGCAACAGGTCACGCGACGGGTCTCTGTTCCTCCATTGCAAATGAAGGATTTCAGTGGCGATTCGCATCCTGACCTCCTGATCTCCCGTGGGAACGTCTTGTTGCAATACATCGCCAATGAGCAAGGAGCTCTGCCGTCCTCGCCAACCGCTACCGTGGACCTTGCTCTCTTTGAGGCCAAGCTGAGCTCGATCAAATTTGATCCTGGAAATTTGGCAGCCTTGGCTCAATTTCAAATTCAAGAGTCTTGGGTAGACTTGAATCTGGATGGAGCTGACGATCTTTTGGTTTTGTTCGGGGGCACCTTGGTGGTTTATCGAGGAGGCCCGCAGGGGATTGACTTGCGTCGCCCAATGGATCAAATTCCAACTCGTGGCAATGTCTTGGGCGCTTTTGCCCTTCCCGTAGATGCAGATGAAATTCCAGACCTAGTTCTCCTGCGCGTGGAGGAGATTTCCTTGGGTAGGGTGCTCTCTTGGCTTCTTTTGGATGTCTCGGTGGACTTTGATTTGTTGGTTTATCGAGGTCGCGGCAATTGCCGATTCGACAAACGGCCCTTGCCCCAAAGCCGCACGATCGAAATTCAGGCTCCCTCTTTGCTGGTGCTTGCCAATCGCAAGGAAGAACTGGATGAAAAGCGGCGCGGCGTGGTGCGGTTGGCAGATTTTGACGGAGATGGCAAAAAAACCGATTTGGTGGTCTTGGATCACCAAGGGAAATTGGAGGGGTATTCCAAGGTGGCCTCCAAGGTCCGCATGTCCAACATGGCGGATGATTTTTTGCTTCAACTTTTGGCCAAAGACGCTCCGGAAACCTTGGATCTGGAAATGCTCAGCCGATGGATCTTGGGGAAAACGAGTTTGCTGGAGTCCTTGAGCCAGGGCAACCGGCCGGTATTTTCCTTGGATCCCCCCAAGGGCTGGCAACTTCCCCATCTTTTGGCGGTTGCTGATTTTGATGGGGATGGAGCCGAGGAATGCCTTGTTCTTCGAAGGAAGGATCAACGCTTTGTGGGATATCAATATGATCCTCAGTTGGGAGGGATCCCAAAGTGAACTTCGGTTTTCTTCGCATCGGTTTTCTGGGAATATTTACCGCCTGTTCCGTTGCTCCGCAAATTGACATGCCTTCTCCTTCACTTCCCGTCTTGAGTCCTGAAAAGGCTGTCCCTTTTGCTCGTCTGGCCTTGGAGGCCATTCAAACCGAGTATCCCAACAAACCCAGCCATGTCTATGCCAATGCCTCTTGGGCGCGCACTCCCGCTGACATGCACCCTGCTTTCTACGGCAGTTTTGATTGGCACTCTTCGGTGCACGGGCATTGGCTCCTGGTACGCTTGTTGCGCTTGGGCCTGTTGGAGGAGATCTGGCAAAACGAAGTCATCTCCGTGCTCGACAAACACCTGTCTGACTCGGCCATGACCGCGGAACTGGCCTTTCTGCAAGCTCCCCAACACCGCAGTTTTGAGCGCATGTATGGCTGGGCTTGGTACCTCAGCTTATGTTCCGAGTTGCGTTTGGCTGGAAAGATGGATCGTCCTTGGGCCGATCGCGCCCGTTCTTGGTTGCAAGCTTGCACCCCCATGGAGGTTGAGATTGCGGCCAGGATTCGGGAATACCTACCCAAACTGGAGTTTCCAATTCGTTCCGGCGAGCACCGGGATACGGCCTTTGCCCTGACCCATATTTTGGACTGGGCCCGGTCTGGTGGGGATGCGAGCCTCGTGCCAACCATCGAAGACTGGGCAAGGCAGAAATATGGCCGAGACCTTGCTTGGAATTTTTCTTTCGAACCATCCGGGCAGGATTTTCTTTCTCCCGGCTTGGAGGTGGTGGATCTGATGCGACGTGTTCTTCCCGATTCAGAATTTGCTCCGTGGTTGGCCGGCTTCTGGCCGGAATCACTCGCCTGGGATTCTTGGCATGCCATCTCCTTGCAGCCGGTCTATGTTCAGGACGTGACGGACGGGAAGCTGGTCCACCTCGCTGGCCTGGATCTTTCCCGGGCTTGGTGCTTGCAGGGCCTAGCGAATGCTCTTCCCCAATCGGATGCCAGGCGGGATCTTCTTCTCCGCTCGGCTGTGGCCCATGCCGAGGCAGGATTAGACGTGGTCTTTTCCGGCCATTTTGAAGGCGGCCACTGGCTGGGCACCTTCGCGGTTTACCTGCTGACTCAGGAATCCAGTCGCAGCCAGAGTGCCTTCAAGTAGGCACCTTCCGGAAAATCCAGAGCCACGGGATGATCGGGGCCGGCGCCGGTCTGGGCCTCGATTTTAGCGTTCCGTCCCGATCGCTTGACCCCTTGCCGCACGGTTTCCTGAAAGTCCAGGGCGCGCACGCGGCCGGAGCAAGAACAAGTCAAGAGTCGCCCACCCGGTGCGGTGACGATTGCACCCAGCATGTTGAGGTCGCGGTATTTGAGCATGCCAAGATCTCGATCCTCTCCTTGAGAGACGAACTTCGGTGGATCCAAGACTACGAAATCAAAAGTGCGGCCGTTTTCCTGCAACTGCCGCAGGTAAATGAAGGCATCGGTGTGGCGGACGCGAATCTTGTTGGCCATATTGAGGTTGGCCTGTGCCTTGGCCAGGGCAACTGCGTCCTCGTCCAAATCCAGGGCCAGAATGTCACCAGCTCCGGCGGCCGCAGCCACCAAGGAAAATCCGCCATTGAAACAACAGACATCCAGGACCGTGGGTGCAGGCCCCCCTTCCTCCTTGCGGCGTGCGGCAAGCCGGGCCACTTCCTGGTGGAAACGAGCCCGGTTTTCTCGCTGGTCGCAAAAGAAACCCGTTTTGTGGCTACCGCGGAAATTCAAGCGGTAACGAATTCCGGCTTCTTGCACCTCGAGTTCTTCCGGACAAGCTTCGCTCACGGATTCCCATGGATCGGCGCGCTCGGCCCGGGCCGCATCCTTGGCCAAGCCCGCACGAAAATGAGGTGCATCCAGGGCCTCGGCCAAGGCGGGTTGGATCGCCTGCCAGAGAGGAACCGCAGCTTCGGTATAGAGTTCGGCCACCAGGACTGGGCCGTAGCGATCCACAACTAGGCCTGGAAAACCATCGGCTTCAGCGTGCAGGATGCGGCATGGGTCCTGCAATAAGACTCCCGACATGCGACGGTTGGCCACGGCCTGCCGGGCACGGTTCGCCAACCAAGCATCGTCGTAGGGGCCGTCTTGTCGGACCCGGCGCCAAGCAATGCGCGACCGAGGATGCCAAATTCCAAAGCCGGCCGAGCGGCCCTCGCCCTCCAGAACTTCAATTTG
>CAYXFZ010000121.1:0-4767 GCA_964464385.1 uncultured Planctomycetales bacterium | reverse complement strand
GGGCCAACCACGGCGGCCACCAACAACATCCCCAAAAAGGAAGCGCGAGCCAAGAGGGAGAACAACAATCCCTTTTCCAGCCAGAGATCCCGGCCGCGGCACTGCGCAAATAGGAAGGCGGTGTAGCCAGAGGCCAGCGCGGCAATCGGGACGCCAATCCAGCGGAAAGCATCGGAGTAGGCCGTCAGCCCGAAAAATCGAGCCCCCAAGGAAAGAGAGATCAAAAGGCCAAAGGCGCTCAGAACCCACGCCCCCTTCACCAACCAAGATTCGGAATTCCCGCGCGTGAACAAATACAAAGCACGCTCGGGGCGGCCCAGGTCGGCGATCAGCAGAGCGCCCGTCAGGGCCAAGAAGACCAGCGCCACGATTTCGTGCAGAATTCCGGCCTCCATGCCCATCAGGCCAAGGAAGGGGGCCACCAACATTGCGCCGGCCGCCAAATTCTTGGTGAACAAATAAGACCAAACGTGCCAGCCCCAGGCGGGCGCCCGCTCGCTGTTCAGGACCGTGATGGGGTCCTCCAGGCCGGGGCTGGGAGCCCCAGCTGGGGCCTCGGGCGCACCAAAGCGACGGTCGGACCACAGCCAAGACTCGGGCTGGCGCGTCTTGCCCGGCTGGATCCCCTCGTCTAGGGCGTCCACGTACCAAACGCGGGGCTTGGTTCCCTTTTCTTCGCGGCGGCGAGTGGTGGGCTCGTTGGCCACAATCTGGGCAATCTCGCTGTTTGGGTCCTCCATGTCACCAGCGATGATGGCCTCTTCGGGACAAACCACGACGCAGGCCGGCTCCAAGCCCACCTCGACCCGGTGCGCACAAAAATGGCACTTTTCAGCGACGCCGGAATCTGGATTCAGGTAAAGGGCTTCGTAAGGACAAGCCTGCAAACAAGAGGCGCACCCAATGCATGCGTCCCGATCTAGATCGACGATGCCATCGGGTCGTTTGTGCAGAGCATGGACCGGGCAGATCGTCATGCAGGGGGCATCCTCGCAGTGGTTGCAGCGCAACACGCTGAAGTGCCGCCGAACATCGGGGAAGGTGCCCTTCTCGTCGTACTTGACCCAGGTCCGAAAACTGCCAACCGGCACGTCGTTTTCAGACTTGCAGGCAACCGTGCAGGCATGGCAGCCAATGCACTTCCGTTGATCTATGACGAATCCGTAGGCGGTCATGCCGCGCACAGTCTAGGGTCGCCATAACAAAAATCGCCCCACCCCGAAGGGTGAGGCGCCTGAATGGTGCCGGGAACAGGGGTCGAACCTGCACGAGGTATTACCCTCACATGGCCCTCAACCATGCGCGTCTGCCAATTCCGCCATCCCGGCAATGGGGGCCGCAAATTCTATCCTCGCTGGAGCGTTGGTCAATCCAGAGCGAGCTCGCCCGCCAAGATCAAACTGCCATGTCGGCGGCCCATTTCCAGGCAAGCGGCGGCCCAGCCCAGAGTCTGCACAGGAAGCCAGGCCAAACGCTGAGTAGCCACCAGAGCAGAGCGGCGCTCCTGCCACTGCTGGTCGGCCCGCTCCATGAGGGAATCATCCACCGCATCACGGAGTTGAGTTTCTTGTTGGACGGACAAGCGCAACAAGCCAGGAAACATCGTCGTGCGAATGCGCTGCTCTTCGTCGGGTCGCCACTGCCGAAACAAGGATGCGTTCATTTCCTGGCGGAAATTTTCGCGGGCAATTTCCTCTGTCAATCGATCCGTCCAATGCGTCATCTCACTCGGCTTCAACCAAAGGAACATCTTGGCGCCAGAGCGCAATTGATCCAAAGTCTGCCGGAATCCGTCCTGATTGGAGAGACGGCGGGCCGTGGCGCGGCGATCTCGCTCGTCCACAAAGGCCACTTCGTTAATCTCTTTCAGGTACTTAAATGAGTTCGAAATCAAAACCATTCGCAATGTTCCGCTCACCTGCACCACAAATTCGCCGGTTCCAGGAATTGCGGGTGACTCAAATGAATGCGCTAAGTCCCCACCCCCGATGGGCACTTGTTGTACTTTCGTGGTCTTTCCAGGATCACTGAATAAGACCGAGTTGTCGATAAAGAATTTACGCAACCGTTTGAAGTCCTCTAAATCTCGGTAGCGAGCCATAATGACAAAGAGCGGAACCGGAGCGTCATCATGCTCCACATCCAAGCGGACATTTTCGGGGTAATCGTTGCGGCGCAGGGCAAATGCAAAGTTGGGGCCCAAAGTACGGCCGATGGCGTCCAAAAGATCGGGCATCCCTTGGTACTTGCCGCTGGAAATGATGGTTTCGTCCAAAAGTCTGCGCACATCCTCTGGTAGAGCGGCGAAAAACTGAAGGAAACCGCGACCCAAATCGCCGGCCAAGGCACCAAAGAAGAAAGAAGTTGCCGGCACCATATCCGCGTAATCTCGCAATAGCTTGACGCTAACAGAAGAGCCTTCAGCCCAACCTCGTTGAAAAGGAGTGGCCGAGGTTAAATCCAAGTCCCCGGAAAATCGGGCGCGGAAATTCAGCCCGGGCAACCAATACCCGGATACAAACTTGAGGAAGTCACTATTGAAGAAGGACGCCAGGACACGAGTGGGATAGAAGGTGGCATTCTTTGTCGGCCAAGTTCCAATTTGGTCCCGCACCTGGCTCCAACGAAAAAAGGCCTCCAATGGATCGCCATCGCCGCCGGTTCGGGCGGCAACATTGTCGCGATAGATGGAAGCTCGGGCCAAGGATCCCTCGCCAGAGCGAATTTCCAAGTCATGCACAAAATCCAACCACTCCTTGCGACTGGCCAAAACAACAACGTCTCGCACTCGGCCGAGAAAGGCATCCTGGAAACCGAAAGGGCCAAACTGAGGAATGCGAAAGCGGCCATCGCCAAGCGCCTCCACTCCCAAGGATGGAATTACCTTGGCGCGAACAAAATTGAAACCCAGCAAGGACACTCCGGCGCGCACCTTGGTGGAAGCGCGCAGGAGAAGCATGCCGTCGAATGACCGATTCAGAACCGGACGGCCTCGTCCTGCAATGGCAATCTCGCGCAAGAGATCGGACTCCAAATTCAGACCGGCGGGCAGAGCACCCACCACCCCCGCCAACTCAGCCCCGAGTGCCGCTAGGCCAGTAGATTGCCCCAAGGCCTCCACCTGACCTGCCTCTTCCAAACTGGCATACACCCCACTCCCCTTAAAATCTTGCCAAACGGCGGGGGTAGGAAAGGGATCAAAACGATCTCCGGCATTTTCCCAACGCAGGAAGTATTCCACTTCGCGGGGCACAACTGCGGCAATTTCCTCCAAGGGATCCTCAAATGGATTGAAAAGGAAGGTGACGAAGAGGAAGTAAAAGAACAACGTTGCGCCAAAGAGAATCGTCAGAATCCAGCCAAATTTTCGACTGGTCAGAAAATCACGGAGGCGATCGAGAAGGCTCAGAGAGGGCATGGCAACAGTTGGGACGCGCAGATCCTAGAATCCCCTCACCATTCCTTGAAGATGCCTGTGGATTCCCCCCCCATTCCCCTCTCTGCTCGCGCAGCGGCCCTGCAACCCTCCGCAACGCTGGCCATGATCGGCCGCGTCGCCGCACTGCGCGCTGCCGGCGAGACCATTTTGGATCTGACTGCCGGCGAGCCGGATTGTGGCCCCCCCCCGGCCGCCGAAGAGGCCGGTATTCGCGCCATTCAGGAGGGCCGTGGTCGCTACACGGCCGCAGCTGGCCTGATGGCTTTGCGCGAAGAGGTGGCGGATTGGATCCAAAACGAGGTTGGATTGGAGTACCAAGCGGAGGAAATCGTCATCACTGCCGGGGCCAAAATCGCCATCAATCTGGCCCTCATGGCCGTGCTGGATCCGGGCGACGAGGTGATCATCCCTTCTCCTTACTGGACCTCCTATCCGGAAATGGTGCGCTTGGCCGGCGCCACGCCCCTCAGCGTAGCTTGCAATGCAGACTATCAACCGTGCGTGGCGGATCTAGAAAATGCGCGGACCGACAAGACCCGCCTGTTGTTGCTCAACACCCCGAACAACCCCACCGGTGCCGTCCTGCCAACAGATTTATTGCAAGAGATCGGTGCTTGGGCCGCGCACGCGGGTATCGGCCTGATCAGCGATGAAATTTATGGCTCCCTGACCTTCGGTGCCCAACACCATTCCATACTGGCCTTGCACCCGGCCCTGCAAGAGACCAGTTTCTGGATCGGTGGGGTTAGCAAAGCCTTTGCCATGACCGGCTGGCGCATGGGTTTTTTGGCCGCGCGCAAGCCCTTGGCCGGGGCCGTCGCCCGCATCCAGAGCCAACTGGCATCCAGCCCACCCACAATTTCCCAGCACGCAGCCTTGGCCGCTCTGCAACAGGGAGGGGAAGCGCGCGCCCAAATGGTGGCCTCCTTCATGCAGCGTCGAGATCGAGTCCTGGCGGCCTTTGCTGCCATGCAGGGCATGGTCTGCCCCAAACCCGAAGGCGCATTTTATGCCTTCCCGTCCATAGCCGCTCTGCTCGGGCGTGCCGACTCAACCTCAGGAAAAATAATCCAAAGTGGCGACGATTTTGCTGAACTGCTCTTGGAACAGGATCGCGTCGCTGTCATTGGCGGATCGGCCTTTGGCGATGCAAACGGATTCCGCATTTCCTTCGCCGCCGGTGACGAGGTTTTGGACCAGGCCTTGGAAAGGATTGGCAAGCGCATCGCTTCCCTAACCTAGGCCTTAAACCATTTCCGCAAGAAATACCAGGGAACCTTCTTGGTTTGCAAAGAGGTGCTCAATGCCGCCCCCATCATCGCCATGGG
>CAYXFZ010000120.1:0-4995 GCA_964464385.1 uncultured Planctomycetales bacterium | reverse complement strand
TCAATCACCTTCACTTCTTGCAGTCCCCGCAAACGATCGATGGCCTCGGCAAAACCACTGGCCTGTTCGCCGAGATCCGCTTGCGTGAGATCTCCCGTGACCACGGCACGACTGCCCTCACCAATACGGGTCAGGAACATTTTCATTTGCGCCGAAGTGCAGTTTTGAGCTTCGTCCAAAATAATGAAACTTCGGGCTAGGGTGCGGCCTCGCATGAAGGCAAGAGGGGCAATCTCCACGAGATCGAGACTCCGCAACCGGCGCAGACCCGTGGGCCCCAGAATGTCCACCAAGGAATCATTGAGGGGTCGCAAATAAGGATCCACCTTGGCCTCGTAATCTCCGGGAAGAAAACCCAAATGTTCACCGGCCTCCACCGCGGGCCGAGTCAACACCAAGCGCTGTACCCGGCCGGCTTGCAGATGACGCACGGCCGAAGCAACGGCCAGAAAAGTTTTGCCAGTGCCGGCAGGACCCGAGGCCAGGACAAGTTCGGAATCCCGCATGGCATCCAGGTAGGAGGCTTGGGTCGGTGTTCGGGGCTCGGGCATCCTCCCTTCGGCGCGACGGGGTTTGGGAGTGTGCATGGGTGCTGGGCCGACATCTCCGAGCAAGCGCGCTTCCACTTCCAGGGCAACGGGTTCCTTGCCATCCCGCCTCACTTCCTGCAACAAGGACGCCACTCGCATTGCCAAACTGCGTACGGATTCTTCCGGACCCTTCAGTTTCAGGGCACCATTGCGGGCACTCATTCGCACTCCGAAACGACGGTCCACCTCCTTGACGTTGCGGTCATAGGACCCAAGGAGAAGAAGCTGTTCGTCCAGACTAAGGAGCGGAATCCGGGTTTCCACGAATTTCAGTTTACTCGGCGAGGGCCAGGAACAGCCGCAAGGCCGGGGCGGCAATCAGAAAAGAATCCACCATGTCGAAGGAGCCGCCCAGCATGGGAAGAAGAGAAGAGGAGTCTTTTACTCCACAACCACGCTTCAGCAAGCTTTCCCCCAAGTCCCCAAATTGAGCGGCAACGTTGACGGCCAGGGCAGCCGGGATCCAGAGTTGCAGGGCGGGTGGCTCAACAAAGGCCCAGCTGATCACGGCCCAAGCGGCCAGCAGAGATCCGGCCACCGATCCCCATGCTCCTTCCCAGGTTTTATTGGGACTCACTTCGGGAATCAGGGGATGACTCCCCAAAAAACGGCCGGCAAAAAAGGCAGTGGAATCCCCCGCTTTGGCAACCGCAATGAGAAAGACCAACCAGGCCCATCCCTGATCCAAAGAACGGATATCCAGGATGAATCCCAACAGGAACGGAACGACCAAGATTCCGAGCAAGGTCGCGCCAAGACGAGATGGGGCGCCTCCTGGGGATCGACTCAGCACGCCCACGATGAGAAGCAAAACGACCAAACCGGCCAGGACCCCAGCCACATCCACGGCGGGAACGAATCGAGCACCGAGACAACAGGCCCCCGCAAAAAGGCCAAGAGGAATTTGAGGAGCGAACCCCGCCGATCGCAACATGCGATAAAACTCCGCTTGAGCAGCAAGGGCAAAGAGAGTCAGCACAATTCCGCTGGCAAGGATGGGCAGGGGGCCATGGTCCAACCAAAAGACGAGGCTGACCACCCCAACGACCAGGGATCCCCATCGCAAACGAGTGGCAACAACGCTCATTCTTCCACCGGAAAAGGGGTGGCCTTTTCTTCTTGGGGAATGTCACCAAAACGACGCACGCGACCGTGGTAATCCCGCAAGGCAAGCAAAAAATCTTGACGTCGGAAATCCGGCCACAGGACAGGCGTGAAATAGAACTCGGCATAGGAAGCCTGCCACAAAAGGAAATTGGAGAGCCGTTGCTCGCCAGCGGTGCGAATGACGAGATCGGGGTCCGGCATATCCGGATGGTGCAGGTGCGCGGCCACGGCCGCTTCATCCAGGTCAGCCGGATTCAATTCACCAGCGGCCACTTGGGTGGCCAATGCCTGCATTGCGGCGACGATTTCTTGCCGCCCACCATAAGACAGGGCCAACCGGAGGGTCATGCGATCGCCCGAGGCCGTGGCCTCCTCGGTCCTCTGCAACTGTTTCAGGGCGGGAGAGGGCAAATCCTCGAGAGCGCCCAGTCCCAGTAAGCGGATCTGGTTGCGGACGAGGCCCTCTTCTTCCTTGCCGAGAAAGCGCTGCAACAATCCCATCAAGGCACTGGTCTCGGCCTGGGTTCGGGACCAGTTTTCGTTGGAAAAAGCGTAGAGGGTCAAGTTGGCGATGCCCCATTCGGCAGCGGCCTCCACGACATCGCGAACGGCCTCGGCCCCAGCGTGGTGTCCCCGCAGACGTTCCAACCCAGAGCGACGCGCCCAACGACCGTTGCCATCCATAATGACAGCAACATGATGCGGCACGGGAAAATCCGGCTTCATTCCGACCAATAGGAACAGGGGACCGCTTGGCCATTCAAAAGTTGGCTACGCTCCGGCCCAACGGACACTTGAACTACAGGAACACCCAATCCCTCCGCCAAGAACTGGAAGTACTCGCGGGCCGCTTGCGGAAGATCGTCCAAGGAACGACAACCCGTGATGTCCTCATCCCACCCATCCAACTGGCGGTAGATTGGTTCCATGGAATCCAATACAGGTAAATGCGCCGGGTAGCGATCGAAAGTTTGATTGCCAAGGCGATAGCCCACGGCCACCGATAGAGGGTGAAAGCCGGAGAGCACATCCAAATTGGTGACGACGACCCCATCCAAACCATTCAATTCTGCGGCGTAGCGTGCGGCCAAGATGTCAAACCAACCGCAACGGCGCGGCCTCCCGGTGGTGGCCCCGTATTCGTTGCCGGCCTCGCGCAGACGCTCGCCCGTTTCCCCGTGCAATTCCGTGGGAAAGGGGCCCTCCCCCACACGCGTGGTGTAGGCCTTGGTGACGGCATAGGCCCGATCCAAATGTCGTGCGGGAAATCCGGTGCCGCCCGCAATTCCCCAAGTGCCTGTCCAAGAAGAGGTCACGAAGGGATAAGTGCCCGCGTCCAAATCTAGCAGGGATCCTTGAGCACCCTCAAAGAGAATGCGCTTGCCCTCTTGGTGGGCCTGACGCAGGAGTTCTCCGCCATCCACGACCAAGGGGCGGAACCGCTCGGCCAATTCGCGAGCTCGAGGAAGAATGGTTTCTTCTTCATCCATGGAATCACCATAAACATCCTTCAGCAAGGCCTTTTTCTCGGCAATTGCCGCGTGCAAGCGAGTCTCAAACTGATGCGGGTCCAAGAGGTCGGCAACCCGAAGACCGGTCCGCGAAACCTTGTCGGCATAGGCAGGGCCAATGCCCCGACCCGTGGTCCCAATACGCCCATCTCCGCGCCAACGCTCCGATAAACCATCCAACTGACGATGAAAGGGAAAGATCACTTGCGCACGGGCATCCAGCAAGAGGCGCTCGGGAACCGGGACTCCGCGGTCCACCAAACCATCCACTTCATCGGCCAGAGCGGCCAAGTCCACGACTAGGCCGCGACCGATCAAATTCCGGGTCCCTTCGTGCAAGATGCCGCCCGGAACCAAGTGCAGAACCCATTTATCCTCGCCTACAACTACGGTATGACCGGCATTGTTGCCACCCGCGTAGCGGGCAACCACATCGGCTTCGGCGGCAAGCCCGTCGATGATTTTTCCTTTGCCTTCGTCTCCCCACTGGAGACCAATGATGGCGGTAGAGGGCATGGGACGATCCAGGAAGAACCGCAAGGGGTCGCCCGGGAGGGGTGGCGCATTTGCGGAAGCGACGTATGTTAGCGGCATGGTCCCTCTCTCCGACCAAGACACGATGCTCCTTTTGCAGCGCCTTCGCCCGCGACTTCTTCGATGGACTCGGATCTGGCTACGGAGGACAGGATATGCCCCAGGCGCTTGTGCTTCCCAGTTGCTGGAGGACTGGCAGGGCGCGCTCTGGTTGGAAATTCGCGGTCTGGAAGACCCGGAACAAGAGTGGACTCGGGCCATGCGGCGAGTGCTCTACCGGGAAATTGAGCGTCCCATTCTGTCCCGAACTCGCCCTTTGCCGGAAATTTTGCCAGATGCCAACACTTCTCGGGAGATCCCCATGGAACTCGCGGACCGGGCCCGAGAATTCGCCACGCATCCGGGCCATCCCTTGGACGTCGCTCGGGAACATGGCTGGACGCGGCGCATTCTCAAATCGGAAATCACGGCCCTGCTCCTCAAGATGTCGGGATCCAGTTTTTTTGAAAACCTCCGACACCGGATTGCCCGGGTACATGTGCGAGCGACCTCGACCCTTCCCTGGAGCCATGTGGAGCCCGAAGTTCGGGCCCTGATTCGGGTCACCGGGCTCTTGGATCTGCCGCCTGATTTAAAGCGCGCCCGTGCCGGGCTTACCAATCTGGTGGCTCGTAAAGAGGTAGATCATCCTGAAAGTCCGGAATCCTCCATTTCTCCCGAGCCACTTCAAACCACGGAATCACAGGCACGAGCCTGACCCCACTTTCGGATCCGCGCCGCCAAAAGACGGCGCGCAATCGCAGGACAGGTCCTGGCGCCTCTTGGTAGTAATCTTCTTGTTGCCATTCGGGAGGGGGGATCCTTGCGGTGAGAAAGACAGTGAACACGTCGGACTGGACGCCAAAGACGCTGGTTAACTCGCTTTGCACTTCTTCGGAGAGGGCCACCCAGGAGTCAATCTTGCTCAGGTCCTCCAAGGACCGAAAGTAACGACGGGGGTTATCAGGATCCTCACCATAAAAAGAAGTCTGAAGATCGGTCAATAGCTCGTCCTGTTCCTCGCGTTGGGTCTCCATGGCCTCCATGGCCACTTCATCCAATTCGTTCCGAAATTCCAAAATGTCCTGAATCACGTGCCAAGGAAATTCGTGTTCGGCAAACATGCCCTCCAGGACGGCCCGAGGGGCCGTGTTCACGTTGAGGGGCACGCACCTACCGGCCCCGCTTGCATATGCACCTTTCAATCGCCCTCG
>CAYXFZ010000119.1:0-5056 GCA_964464385.1 uncultured Planctomycetales bacterium | reverse complement strand
TGATGGTGGTTGCCCTAGTCGTTCTCTTGCAACTTCGCGAATCGGCAATGGCGGGCGCTTCAGACTCGCGTTCGCGCTCGATTGCAGCGCGGACTGGTAATCATTTCTTGCATCGCATCCGAGCAGCTCGAGTCCAGGATCTTTACGATGGCCAGCAGGGAGATTTTTCCGAGCAGGGCTTTCCTGACTTTCTTTGGACCTTGGGTCTCGGAGACGGCTCCGCCTTCAGTGGAACCAGCGTGGAGGGGGATGCCGAGCTAGCTTGGCGACAAGCAGCGGAAGAATTGGTTCAACAAGCCTCCGAGGAGGAAGAGCAACAGGATCTCGAGTTCACCCGCGTATTCCTGACCGTCGAGTACCCCTCCGCTAAAGGAGGTCAAAACACGTACACCCTAGAGACCTTGCTTCCAACTTGGGCCATCAACCAGGATTTTGAAGTGTGGGAGGAACTCTGGGGAGATGTCTTGCCGCCGGAGATCGAATGAAGCGAGGCTTTACCTTGATCGAGGTCTTGGTTGCCCTGGCCATCAGCTTGTTGGTCATGGTGAGCATCCTTGGTTCCCTGGATTCCACCCGACGGGCGGTGGATGCCATCCACAACGTCATTGAGACCGAGAGCGCGGGCCCCAAGATTTTGGAACTCCTCACCCGGGACTTGGATGCCATTGCCGTGTACAACGCAGGCGAATTTCGAGTTCTTTTGGGTGAAGACGACACCATTGCCGGCGCCGATGCGGACCGCTTGGACTTGATCGTGCATTTGGACTCCAGCGTTCCCCAATTCGACCCAGTCCTCGAAGAAAACAAGTGGGCCCCACTTCTTGAGGTGGGCTGGGTCCTCCGCCAACACCCAACCAAGAGTGATTTCTTGCAGCTCTTTCGGCGCGAAGATTTTCTAATGGACGAAGATCCCTTCCGAGATGGAACCTTCACCCTCCTTTACGAGCGGATGGTCCATTTTGATTTGGGCTACTACGCTCGCCCGGAATTCGATCCTCTCCGAGAAGAAGAGTGGGATTCTTACGAGCGAGAGGCCCTGCCGTGGTCCGTTGAAATTCAAATGGAATTGGAGATCGAACCGCGAACCTCCAGGGAAAGCGTAGCCATACTTGGGGCGAACCGAGCCCGCCTGGCCTTTGAGGATCTTCTCGTCATTCCCGAAAGTTCCCGTTGGCTGCTCCGGAAACGATTGCATCCCGTCGTGCCTGGCGAAGAAGAGCCCAGTGAGGGCGGCGCTACTTCAGGAGGAGAAGCAGCCCAAAACCAACTGGATCTCGGCGCCAGCGGCCTCGGCGGAGAATTTTCAGGGGAAACGGGCAAGCGGCCCTAGTGGCCGAGTTCAGGCAGGCGGTTGGATCACATCCTTGCCCACGTAATCACGCAATGGCTTGGGAACGACGACGCTCCCGTCCGCTTGTTGTCCGTTTTCCAAGATCGCCACCAAAATGCGAGGAGAAGCGGCCACGGTGTTGTTCAAGGTATGGCAAAACAGGGGCTTGGCTCCCCCACCGGGTCGGTAGCGCAAATTCAAACGACGCGCCTGAAAATCGTAAAACCGGGAGGCGGAATGCGTTTCGCCCCAATTTTCCCGGGAAGGCATCCACGCTTCCACGTCGAATTTCTGCACCTGACCAAGACCGAGATCGCCAGTGCAGACGTTCACCACGCGATATGGGATGGCTAGGGCGTCCATGAATTCCGTGGCGTGTTGCAACATGGCAAGGTGTTCTTGTTTGGACCACTCTTCGTCGGCAGGCCCAATCACCACTTGCTCCACCTTCCAAAACTGATGCACTCGGAAAAGGCCCTTGGTGCCCTTGCCGTAGGTGCCGGCCTCTCGCCGGTAGCAGGGCGTCAAAGCCACCCGGCGTAGGGGGAGTTTGTCCAACTCCAAAGTCTCGCCTTGGTGAAGATAGGTCAGGGGAACTTCGCTCGTACCTACCAGACTCAGGCCGTCCTTTTCGGCCCGATAGGTTTGTTCTTCGCCGCCAGGAAAGTATCCCGTGCCCACCATGCAGGCATCTTGGACCAATGTCGGGACCGAACAAGGAGAGAAACCACGATCCAGCATATGGCGGTAAGCGAACTGAAGAACGGCCTGCTCCAATAGGGCACCGTCCCCATGCAGGACATAATTCCGCGTTCCACCAAGGCGCACTCCGCGCGAAAGATCCACAATTCCAAGCCGCTCGCCGAGGACAACGTGAGATTGGAAATCAAAATCAAAGCTGGGCGGGTCGCCAGTGCGGCGTAATTCCACGTTTTCACGGTCATCTTTGCCCACGGGAGCCTCTGGGTCTGGGGGCATGGGCAATCGTAGGGCAAGGGCCTGCACCTCTTGGCGCAGGGCGGATTCCTCCGCTTCTAAAGTCTTAAGGTCGGCCTTGGCCTGCCGCTGACCAAATAGGGCAGATTTCCTTTCGTTCGCCGACAGCTTGCCCAAACTTTTGGAGCTTTGGCGCAATTCGGCTCGTTGGGTCTCTACCGAAGTGAGCAGTTCTCGATGACGAGAGTCAGCATCCAGCAAAGCATCCACGTCCACGGCAATCCGCTTGTCCAGGGCTGCTTGGCGAAAGACTTCCGGTTGTTCCCGGACTCGTTTCATGTCCAACATCGAGAAGGATACTCTAGAGGAGGGATGTAGGTGGGGTCAAGGAATCCAATCACTCTCCAATTTCCCAAACCAAGGGTGCTTCTTGATTTTCAGTCGCAGGGAAGGCTCTTTCCCATCCGTAAAAATCTGCCAATCCTGCAGAAAAAAAGCCTTGCTCCAATTTGCATTCACCTGGTTGACGTCCGAACGAAGCATTTCATGTTTTGCGCGCGATCCCTTGACCTGAATCTCCACGTTGGGCCAAGGGGCCCCCACCATGCGCACATAGCGCTCACCCGCTCGACCCAAGATGGCCAAACTCTCCCCCTTCAAAAGCAAATTTTTTCCCTCCAAAATTGGCGTAGCCGTCAACTGAAAGGGAGCACCTAAAGCAAATGTTTCCGTTACGCCTTCTTCAACATCCACCAACATTCCGGTACTCGGTGGCAGGATCACGGCCTCCATTCCTTTGCCCCGTAGCAATCCCTGGAGAACTCGATAGCGTCCAATCGGAACCGCAAGCTTGCCCTTTTTGCCGGCCGCAACATCCACGAACAAGCCCTTGAGTTGAGAGGTTTCCGCTTTGAGGAGAAGGCTCACCACCGACATGCCCTTGATCCCCTTAAAAGTGACGCGCAATGTTCCCAAGGAAGGGAGTACTTTGCGGAGCCGCACCGTTTTCGGAGGCTGGTTTTCTTCGTCCAACCGAAGCTCCCACCAAGCCCCCTTCGCATCCGGAATCCAGTGGGAATAGGGAAAGGAATGTTTCCCCTTGCCCAAGAGGTAAGAATCGAACCGATGAAAAGTAATTTCTGACGGAATTCCTTCCACACCGATCAAGCTAGGAATCTTTTTGTGTCCAAAATTACCGTCGGAACTGTGGTCGAAGAGCCGCAAGGGACCTGCTTTGGTGTCCGCAGTGAGGACCCCGGCCGAACGAACAAAAATTGTGGCCCCTTGATCATTTGGCTTCAAGTTGAGTTCTACCCCTTGGAAAGGATCCCGTTCGTTGCCGCCGGCGATCCAGAGGCCGAAAGGAAGAACGCGACCGTCCTTCATGCGCCGCTCAAACTCCACCAAAGTGGGCCGGTCTCGGAGACGAACCGGTTCACAAGGACGTTCGCCGCCATCCACGGTAATTTCGGCCATGGCCACGCGTTTTATCCAAACCGGTGGTTCGTAACCAGGCACGGGAAGGCCCTCCGCTCCCGGCTCCGGCAGGCCCAAAACGAGCCAAGTCATGCGATCGCTATCCGCTAAATCACAGCCATGCTGGATTTTTTCAGGATCGTCTCCGGCCACGGAAACCCATGGAATCGAAGTCCATTCCGAATGTTCAGCAGGTTGAATTTCAAATCGGGAAATTTTTCGTTCGGCAAGTTGCCCAGTTTCCGGATCCACCAGCCCTAAACGAGCACGCAGTTCCTTGATGGATTTTTTAATTGCGGCATAAGGACCATCCGATTGCAAACCAAGTCGGTCTCGCACTTGCTGAAAATTTTGATAGGCCTGCAAGGCCTTGGGGTCATTGCCACCTTCCTCAGAAAAAGCGGTGCGCCAGGAGTTTCCCAAAATATTCCAACAATAGGCTTCGTAGTAAAGATCGCCGCAATCCCGGAAATCGTTGGCCAAGCGTTCGACGCGTTCCTGGATGGAATTCCAATCTTCCCGGTCGCGACTCCGAAGCGCATTGCCATGCAAAACATCGAGGGCAACGAGCCGATCGTTGATGAGTTTTTCGCGGGTAGTGCGCAGTACTGGATGTACACTTTGCAAGTAGCGGTCATAATTTCGCGCGAAATCGGTGCCATAAGCACCATTCCAAGCCTCAATAAAGGCGTCCACCCATCGATTGATTTCCCGAGTGGAACTGACGGCCCGCGTTCCTGCCTGAAAGAGAAAGACTCGCACCGCCGCGTCCGTTTGCCGCTTGATGGCCATTTCCAGGTCGGCGGGTTCATTCAGAGACAATGCCTCGGCAAACGCCTGCCGGAATTTTTGATCCACAGACGAATTCTGAGCCGGAACTGCCATCCCTAGCAAGGCAACGCACAAAAGACTCATGGCAATGATTCTAGCGCTTGCGGCCAGAGCGTCGTTCCAGGAAGAGCCGCTCCTCGGCGTTCAAGGAGCCTAGGCCGGAAGCGCCAATTTTGGCCAAAATCCGATCCAATTCCGCTTCGTCTCGTGCGTCCTGTTCCAGGCTTGATCGTAGTTTGGTTTTCTGCCGACGAAGCAACCAACGCGCGACAAAGGCCGGGGTTTTCTGATGACCCCCGGCCCAAAACCAACCTACAGCAGCACCCACAAGGTGGATGTCGTAGGCCAAAGTGGGCGCATTCCGGCCAGAAAGGGCATAGAGAAGGCCCATGGCGTCCAAGACCACCAACACCAAAAACAGGGATCTCAAACGACATCGAAAGAGAAGCAAGGAGATGGATCGATCCGGATAAACCGCAGCCT
>CAYXFZ010000118.1:0-5258 GCA_964464385.1 uncultured Planctomycetales bacterium | reverse complement strand
CTGCCATGCAAAAGGTTAACATTCTGGGCCGCGTGCTTTCCCGCATGCGCCCGTTGGAGGCCATGGAACTCTTGGTGGGTCGTTTGGATAAATTCCCGACGAACCGAGATTTCCTGAATGCCTTCTCCAACGACGATGTCGACTGAAAATATGGCACCCGATGCGGTCCAGGTCCAGAACCTGAGTCGCTCCTTTGGTGCAGTGAAGGCACTGCGCGGCCTGGATTTTTCCGGGCCGCAAGGACAAATCATGGGGGGGTTGGGGCCCAACGGAGATCGCAAGACCACGGCGATCCGCATTTTGGCGGGTTTGCTCGCCCCAGATTCGGGCACGGTGCAAGTGGCGGGCTGCGATGTGGTGCGAAATCCAGCTGGCGTTCGGTCGCAGTTGGGATACCTCGCCGAAAACAATCCCCTCTGGCCTGAGATGCGGGTCTGCGATCTCTTGCGCTTCGTGGCTAGGGCACGGGGGCTCGCGTATGGCGCCTTGCGCCGCGAATTGGAACGAGTCGGTGCCATCACCGGATTGGAATCCATTTGGCGTCGTACCGTGGGGGATTGCTCCAAAGGTTTTCGGCAACGGGTGGGCTTGGCTCAGGCCATTCTGGGCAATCCGCCCCTATTGTTGTTGGATGAACCCACCAGTGGCCTCGACCCCCTACAAATGGGGGAGATGCGGCAAGTCATTCGGGACTTGGGTCAAAGCAGTACGGTCCTGCTCACGAGTCATGTTTTGCCGGAAGTTCGGGCGGTGGCAGATCGCCTTTTGGTGGTGGCCGCCGGTCGGGTGGTGGCGGATTGCCCCGCGAATGGACTGACTGCAGCGGCCGGCATGCCCGGCGCGACTTCGGATGCCGATCACGAAGAGGCCTTTCGCCGGTTGGTTTTGGGAGCGACAGCGGAGGTGTCGGCATGAAAGCCCTCTGGATTGCCCGCCGGGAATGGGTTTCTTCTTTCCGCACTCCGGTGGGTTGGTTGGCGGTTGCTGCCCTTCCTCTCACCGCATCCTTGTTCTTTTTTGTCCTCGGCCCCTTTTTTCAACAGGGCGTGGCCGAGATGCGCGCCGCCTTTGCCCTGATGCCGGTTTTCCTCGTGGTGTTTGCCCCGGCGCTGACCATGCGTTCTTGGGCAGAGGAGAGTCGCTCCGGCACCTTGGATCTCTTGCGCAGCTTGCCCTTCTCGGAAGCAGACTTGATCCTGGGCAAATTTTTGGGTTCCTTCGCCTTGTTTGGCACCGCTGTCTTGGCCTGCGTCGGGATTCCCATCACCGTCAGTTTGCTGGGGGATTTGGATTGGGGTCCGGTGCTGGCCGGCACTTTGGGCACGCTGTCCCTTGGTGCCGCTTTCCTGGCCCTGGGGCAACTTTGTTCGGCGCTGACCCGCAGTCAGGTCGTGGCCTGGCTGCTGGCGGTTGCTGCCCTCTTGTTCTGGCTCTTGATCGGTTTGGCCGCGACTGCCGAGGCCATGCCAGCAGCCTTGGGCCGTATCTTTTTGTTTCTGGATCCCGGTTTGCGTTTTGAGGCGGCCTCACGCGGCGTGTTGGCGGCGGCGGATGTTCTGTTCCTGCTAATCATGGCTGGTTTCTTTCTTTTTTTGGATTGGCTGCACTTGCGGGCGAGGCCGTTGCGATGAGAGCGGCCGGCCTCCGGTCCTTAGCCCTGTCGGCTGCATTAGGCACCGCCTTGTTGGTTTGCGGCATGGTGCTGCTCTCCCACCTGCGATGGCGCGGAGATTGGACTGCCGAAAGAGAATATTCCCTGGCTCCCGCCACTTTGGCCATGATTGGCGGACTGGAAGATCGTTTGCAGTTGGAGTTTTATTTCAACCGGGACATCGAAGGGGCCGAAGTGCTCCTTCCCCTACGGGTCGTGTTGGAGGATCTTTTGGAAGAGGTGGTTGCAGCCGGTCAGGGCCAAGTCACTTTGGATGTGGTGGATCCCACCCTAGATCCGGTTGCGGAGGCCGCTGCCCTGCGAATGGACATCCATGCTCAGGAAATTCCATTTCGGGATTTGGGAGGTCGCCGCTCCGTCACCCTTTGGCAAGGAATGGAAATGCGCTACCTCGGTCGCACGGAAGTGTTGCCCTTCCTGTCTCCGGCCGAGTTTGAATTTGCCTTTACCTCCAGTCTTGCGGCGCTGCTGAATCCTGAAAAATCTCGTTTGGCTTTTTTGTCGAACGAGCCCCCCGATTCTCCGCGCGTTGGGGATATTCAGGCTCCGCCACCCCCCGAGCGGATCTTTTTCCAACTCCGAAAGCGCTTGGCCACGCGCTTCGACATCGTGGACTTGGATCCGGCGGTCTTACAAGCGGGAGACTTGACGGACTTTGCCTTGGTTTGCCTGGCCCGTCCCGAGGCCATCACGTCCGCCGCCCGAGAAATTTTGACCGCCTACTTGGCGCAAGGGGGCCGACTCCTGGTGATGTGGGATGCCGAAGCGGTGGACCCAGGAAGTTTCGACCGCCGCTCCTTGAAGCCGGGCCTGGAAGATTGGTTGGCAGGGTATGGCCTGCGTCCGCGGCCGGAGTGGATCTTTGATTCGGAAGCTTGTTTGGACTTGCAGCTCCCCGATGGCCAAGTGGCCTACGGTTTGTGGCCCGCCATGGACCCTTCGCGCAAGTGGGATGCCCATCCCCTGGTCGCGGCCTTGCCCAATTTACACATGCATTGGGCGCACCCCTTGGAGGTCCTGTCGTCGGAGGCCGAGGTTTTGTTGCGGTCTGCACCAACTTCTCGATTGCTTCCTCAAGAGGCGACCGAAAAAGGGATTTGGTCGGAGAAATTGAAAGCATTGGAAATTGCCGCGGCCGCTGCCGGCCCGATGGCGTCCTTTCCCTTGATTGCCGTGGTCCCGGTCTCCGGAGGGGGACAACTCTTGGTGGTGGGGGATTCCGATCTCTGGACGGATGCTGCCTTTCGCCAGCCTTGGTCTGGCAATGGAGATCTGGCTGCCAACCTGTTCGATTGGTTTGCCCAAGAAACCTCTCTTCTGGGTTTGCGGACGCGAGGTCGGCGCCAGCGTCCTTTGACCAACTTCCACCTTCAAAAACTGGAAGAGTTGGGTGTTGCCAGCATGTCTCCGGAAGCGGTCCAGGCCGCGCAGGCGACGGCGCGAGCCTACGCCCGGGATCGGCAGCGATGGATCGCTTGGTGGAACGCTCTTGCCCCGGGGTGTTTGCTCTTGGTCTTGTTCGTTTCTTTGCGTGCACGCAAAAGAAAACCATGAGCTCGACCAACCGCTTCCTTTGGATCCTTTTGATCCCAGCGGCCTTGGCCGCACTGGCCCTGGAAAGGCCTTGGCAGGGCAATGCCACGGAACAAACACGTGCCCGGAGTTTGCCCTTGTTTCCGCTCTTAGCGGAAGAATCCGTGCTCGTGCAACGAGTTCGTTTGCAAAGTGGGACGAAGGAATGCAATCTTGTATTGCGCGGCGAACATTTTCTGGTGGAGGAACGCTTTGGTCACCCGGCCGATGCCCTGCGCTTGCAAAATTTGATTCAATCTTTGCGTGGCCTACATGCAGGTGATACGGTTTCGGCCGGCGGCAGGCACGATTTCACGTATGGTTTGGAGGAAGGTGCCGGCACTCTTGTCCAGGTCTTTGGCCCCAACAACCAGATCTTGGCGGATTTGCAATGTGGTGCCTTGCGGCAGGGCAGGGATTCCAACACAAGCACCATTTCCTTGGAGTTTTATGTGCGGGCCAAGGGTTCCTCGCAAGTGCATCTGGCGGCGGGCTTCCATCCGCCCGTGGTACAACCGGATTCTTGGATCGAGCGCCACTTGTTTCCCTTTGCACCAGAGGCCTTGCAGGCCGCGCAACGCCTGGACTTTCAAGGCGAAGAGAGTTGGACCTTGGAGAATTTGACCGGTGGCCCCGCCCAAGCTTGGATTCGACATTTCCTGCAATTACGGATGGTGTCCGTGGTCGGCTTCCAAGCCGCCAATCCGCAACCTGATTCCCCCTTTGGTTTCACCACCGATGCTTTTCGAGTCACCCTTCGGGGCGGATCCTCAGTCGAACTCCATTTGGGTGGACTGGATGAACGGGGGGGGCGCTACGCCCGGATCCCCGGGAAACCCTGGATCTTCAGTTTGGCCGAGGCCGATGCCGCCTCTTTACGGCGCTCCCGATCCGTCTTTGGCCCTTAGGAACTTCGGAAGCGCGCTTCCCGGTCCGTGGCCCGTTGCAGGGCCTCCAAGCAGGCCTTGGCTATGGACTCCGCGTCCAAACCGTGGTAGCGATAGACATCGGCGGGAGTGCCCGACTTGCTGAACTTTTCGATGCCTAAGGCCACTTGCGGCACGCCAATGACCGAACCGGCATTGTCCAAGAGTCCAGTCTCTCCATCCGCGACCGAAACTAGGGGAACGAAACGAGCCGCCAAAGTGGCGGCCTCGGCAGGATCAACAGAACTGCCACCGGCGGCGGCCAGTTGCAAATCTCCGGTAAGGCCCAATTTTTTCAGCTGACTCCAGTCGTTGCGCGCGGCAAAGCGGCCCAGCAAAAGATCAGGGCTGGTGACGACGTGGACATTGGCCTGAATTCCCTGTTCGGACAAAAGATCACTGGCGGCGAGGGCCTCCGGAACCAGCGCTCCCATGGCCAAAATGGAAACGACGTTGTCGCCGGGTTCGTAGTCGGCATCGGCGGAGCGATCCACCAAGGTGTAGCCACCCGCCAAAACATCCAGCCGCACTTCTTCCAACAGGGCCTCTTTGCTGAGCCCTTGGCTGGATGGGCGGGCCTTGAGACGTTTCAGAAAATCCTTTTGCGGAATGCCCCGGGTGGTGGCGCGCACCAAGACACCCTCGCGATCTTCGTTGTCACTCTCAAAGTGACGGCGCATCGTCTCGGCCAAGATCCATTCCATTTCCTGCGCGTAGGCTGGTTCCCAATTGATGAGGGAAGGCATTTGGATGTCCGATTTCCAGGAATGTTGCGCCCCCTCAGGGGCCAAGGAAACGCCCGACGGAGTGCCCATGAGCAAAAAGGAAGAGCGCCAATACACGTCGTAATAGAGTTGGTCCAGGGCGCGTTTGATGAAGAAGTCGTAGACCGTCATCATGGGCATGAGAGGGACGCCGGCGAACTGGTTCATTTTGCCAAAGGAGCCCGCCGCCGACATGCAATTGGCCTCGGCGATTTCAAAACGGATGTGCCGGGTCCAGGGATTGGTGTGCTCGAACAACTCCGGTCGGCCGCGTTGCTGGAGATCCCATTCAACCTCTAAGTTGCGCTCTCCGCCCGGGCCATA
>CAYXFZ010000117.1:0-5359 GCA_964464385.1 uncultured Planctomycetales bacterium | reverse complement strand
GAACTCCAATACTCCGTCATTCTGATGCCGACCCGGGCCGGAGTACACATCACCGTTTCCGCCAATCCTTGGAATCGCCCTGAGGGCGGGCCCCACCTTGGACTCTTGATGAAGCAATACGGCGGCGGCGGCCATCTTTATGTCGGAGGCTGCAATCCCCCTGATTCAGAGACTGCAAGTGCTTGGGCACGCGAAATTTTCGACTCCGTGTCGGCCCCGACCTCTTCTCCCGAACCCCATTCGTGACCGAAACCCTTCATCCTCTCGAACTCCCGCTCGAGGAGTGGCCAGCGTGATTTGAAAACTTGGGTGGCCAGGCCTTCCATGGCCGATCTGCAGCGCAGTGGATTTTTCGGCGAGGCGCCACGGAGTGGCAAACGTTGACCGATTTACCTACCGGGTTACGGCAATCTGTGCATGAAAAAATCGGCCCGCTTTTGCGCTCTCATGTGCTCTTACAATCCGATTCCTCAGATGGTGCCTCCAAAATTTTGTTGCGTTTTGCCGATGGCGTTTCCGTAGAGGCCGTCAGTATGCCGGGAACGCGCGGCCGCACGGTCTGCATCAGCACCCAAGTCGGCTGTCCGGTTCGGTGCACCTTCTGCGCCAGTGGTCTGGAGGGTCTGGAACGCAACCTCTCTGCCGGCGAAATTTTGGAGCAAATGTTGCAATTGCAACGCACCAACGGCCCCTTTCAGCGCATGGTGGTCATGGGGATGGGCGATGCCGGCCACAATCTGGAGGCGGTCTTGGCAGCTCTGGACAGTTGGATACTTCCGGATGGGGCGGGTTTTTCTGCTCGGCGCATCACCCTCTCTACGGTTGCCCCTCGGGGGGCCCTCGCCCGCTTGGCCGAATGGGGCCGGCCGATCACCTTGGCCCTCTCTTTGCATGCCCCAGAAGACGACTTGCGGCATCAATTGGTGCCCGGCGTCGCCAAACGTACGATCGCAGAAACCCTAGCCGAGGCCGATGCTCTCTTTGCCGCGCGAGGTCGGGAATACACTGTGGAGTACGTTCTTTTGGCCGGCGTCAATGACGCACCCAGTCAAGCTTCTGCGCTTGCTGATCTTTTGCACTCCCGACGCTGTCACGTGAATCTCATTCCTTGGAATTCGGTCACGGAAATGGACTGGGAGACCCCTTCCCGAACCGTGGCCAACACCTTCGCACAAGTCTTGGCCGCCCGCGGAATCCCGACCACCTTGCGCCATTCGCTGGGTGGCGAGGCCAACGCCGCATGTGGCCAGCTGCGCCGCCAAGCCACAGCCAACGAAAATTCATGCTCCTGACTCTCCTCCTGGCCCTTCCCCAAGTCTCGACCAATCCCTTCTTGGACAAGCAATTGGCTTTGGCAGTCCACCATTTGGAAGCAGGCGACGCCGATAAGGCCCGGCGTGAAATCGAACGCGCTTTGGAGCGAGATGATCGCCACTTGGGGGCCCTCCGTCTCCTGAGTCAAGCTGCATTGGCCATGAAAGATCGGGACGAAGCGGTTTATTCCCTTCATCGCTGGCTCTCCATCGCCGAGGCCATAGACAAACCCAACCGCGCCCTGCGCGAGGAACGGGAATTGGTTCTGACGAATCTCCGGAGCATGGACCCACAGGCGGATCGTTTGCGAGGACTTTCCGCAACTTGGGTCAAGGGGATGCTCTCCCTGGCCAAGGAACACCGCAAACGAGGCAGGCAACACTCCGCCTTGGAAACTTTGCAGGCAGTTTTGGCCGTGGATCGTCTGAACGAAGACGCTCGCAAGGCCATTCGAGACATTCGCCGCAAGGGTAGTTCCGATGTGGCAGTTGAGGACATCTTTGCCGGGGGTGGTGACCCTACTGAGGGCCTGGACTCAGAAACCGTTGCCGAATTGGAGGCAGAACATTCCACTTGGGAAACTGCTTTCGAAGGAGAAACTACCAACTATCGCTACAAGACGGATGCCGGCTATCTAGTCTTCAAAACTGCTCCCATTGCCATGGAGCAAATGAATGCCGCATACCGGAAGTTTTTTAAATTCAAAGAAGACGGCGATCCCACGCCGAAAATTGGCGTCTACATTTATCAAAGCCGGGACGAGTATTTAGAAGAAAATGGTCTTCCGGAAAACGACTGGACCGGTGGTTTTTTTAATGGAAGCACCGTCCAGACTTTCATTGGAGGACAGACAGGAAAAGAAAGCGTCCGCGACATGTATGGCACCTTGTTTCATGAAGCTGCTCACCAATTCGTCAGCCTCACAGGGAAGGGTGGAGTGCCTGGCTGGCTCAACGAAGCCTACGCCTCCTTCTTCGAGGGAACGACCTTGCTCTCCAACGGTTCCGTGCGTTGGAATCAAGTAGCGAACCATCGACTTTTTCCGCTTGCAGGGCGAATGGAAAAGGGCTGGATGGCCCAGGGCCGAGATGCCTCCCCCGATTCAGAGGGCAATTGGACGACTCCAGAGGGGGCCCCCACCTTCCGCATCATTGTTGAGAATGATTACACTTGGGGCCCCCCTTGGTATGCCCCCACTTGGGGTGTGGTCTATTTCTTATACAACTTTCGCGACGAGAATACGGGGCTTCCAGTCTACCGGGATACCTTGCACGATTACTATTTATCTAATGCTGCGGGTCGCGGCGACCCCGTGGAACATTTCGAGAAAACGGTCCTACTTCCTGCCAAGGATTCTCCAGTTCAGGACATCGACGCACTGAATGACTTATGGAAAGATTGGATTTTGGCGTTGCGAGATATTCAAAATGGCAAAACCAAGGCCGGAAAATCCAACTTGGACTTTGGGGATTTAGCAACGGAGCGAGGGGAAGAAGACCAAGCTCTCGCCTTTTACGAGGAAGCTTTTCTTCATATGTCCGAAGACCCAGAAGTCGTCTGGAAATTGGCCGTTTCCTTGGAAAAGGCCAAAGAATTAGACCGTGCCCTTTCGCTCTACCGCCAATTCCGTGGAGAATTGGAAATCCGCGGACTTGCAGGGGGGGACGAACGCTACGAAGTCGCTGGCGTCAAAGTGGAAAAACTGGATCCTCTGTACCGCCGTCAAGTCAAACTCCGGGAAAGCCTCCGTGAAGATGGATTGGCTCTTGTTCGTAGTTATCGAGACCAAGCTTTGCCGACCATGGCTCTGGAAACCGCCCGCCGCTTGAGCAGTCAGTTTTCTTTGCCTGAAGCCTTAGATCTTTACACCAACGTGGCTCGCGCCAGCGGCAAGAGTTTGGCACGCTGGCGTATTGCCTACAACGAACTGGATCTCGAAGGATGGTCAGGCGGCGAGAACTTCCGCGCCTATGGCAACCAAATTGAAGCTGCCATTGAAGCAGATCCCACCATTGAAACTCAAGGAGGCTCTTTCCAAACCCAAGAATTAGCCTGTGATTTGGCATTCGAAGCTGATTTCTCTTTGGAAGCGCAGATGCAGTTTGGCTTGGATTCGAACTTGCTCGGCCTTTGCCTTGGCCGAAAAGACACTCAAAACATGCATGCGGTTCTTCTTCACCCCACGGGTTACTTGGACATTTCCACCAAACAAGGGGGCGTTTGGACAATCCGAGATCACCGCGCGATTCCCCTCGACGCCGGCTGGCACAAGTTGCGGATTGATGTCATCGGCAAGGAACTGGATGTGTGGCTCGATGGCGCCTATATCCGCACCATGGAAATGCCTTCCCTGCAAAGCATGCGCGGCACCTTTGGTCTGATTGCTGGCTTGGGCAAAGGAGCCTTCCGGGAAATCCGAATTTTGACCCGCGATCCTCGCGACCCGGCATCCCGGATTGAACATGAACTGGCCATGGAAAAAGTAGCCAATGCGGAAATCCCTCGCGCTCCGGGTAGCTTTTCGGGCATTCGCCCTCCGGCCCTGCAAATGCAATCTTGGCTACAAGGCGAACCGACAACTTTGTCAGAACTCATTGGCCGCCCAGCCGTCCTTGCTTTCTGGTCAATCAACCAGGATAGAATCCAACCCACTTTCGCCTATTACGCGCAACTGGTCCAAAAGTGGTCCGCCCTTGAAATCCCAATGGTGGTTGTTGCCTCAGCTGAAGATTCCCCTGCAGCAATCCAGGCTTGGTTGAAGGATCACCCCATGCCAGGAGTGCGGTTTGGAGTAGCCACATTCTCCGCATTCGAAGATTACAATTTGGGTGCTGCTGGGTTTGGCTTGCCTCGTGTCCTAATTTTGGACGTGGATGGCCGGGTGACTTATGAGGGAGATCTTGGACTCAAAAACGGGCGAGGCTGGAAGGAAGGAGACGATGACACCTTTCTGGATGGGGCTCTCGATACCGTAGTCGAGCAACGCCACCTTCAAGAACTAAAGGAACAAGTCAATGCCTTGGTGAAGGGTCAGCTGCTTCATGAAAGTGGCCGTCACCGCGAGGCCATGAAGGCTCTAGCTCCACTGGCAAATCTAGAGGCGAATTGGGCCCAAGAAGTTCAGGCTGCCCGCAACCTCAGCGACCGGATCGAAGCACTTGGCGCGGATCTACCGCGACGTTCTGCCATTGCTCTGGAGACAGGATTTCCCTTGACCGCAGCTAAACTTTTGGAACAGGGAGTGTTCATATTCCCGGGCACTGCCACGGGCGAACTCTGCCGCGCCCAGTTGGCCAAGTTGGAGAAGAATCGCCTGATGCGCGACACCAAAAAGTCTTGGCGTGCCCTACAAAAGGCTCATGATCAAGCAGAGCGGGGCCGTGACGCCGCCGCCATTCTTTCCTACTTGGATCAGGCCGCCAAGTCCGCCACCACGGCGCAGGCAACAGAGGCCTGCGAATCCATGCGCATTGCTCTTTTGGATCAGGGGCCTGCGGCAATCCTTTCCATTTGGAAGGCCCTGCAACCCAAAGCAAATTTGACCGAGGAAGACTAACCCAACGAGGCCACGGCCGAGGCCGTTCGTTGCAGACATTCCTCGATGTCACTGGCAGTCACAGCCAAGTGCGGACGGAAGCGCACCGTGCGGTCGCCGCAAGACAAACCGAGAAGACTCTCATTCGCCATGGCGGAAAGGAGTCGGCCCCTGTGATCTCCATCGGGCAAATCAAAGGCCATGACCAAGCCGCGAGCACGGACGTTGGTCATCCATTCGGCAGAGTTTGCGGCCTGTTCCTGCATGCCCTTCAGCCATTGTTGGCCGCGAGCAGAGGCGTTGGCACCCAGATTCTGTTCCTGGATTTCCCGCAGAATATGGGTGGCGCGCACCATGTCCACCAAATTGCCGCCCCATGTGGAATTGATGCGGCTGGAGGTCACAAAGACATTGTCCGGGACCAAGTCCACCTTGGGCCCTGCCAAAACACCGCATTGCTGGGACTTCTTTCCAAAAGCAATGAGGTCCGGGGCCACGCCCTCAAAGTTT
>CAYXFZ010000116.1:0-5419 GCA_964464385.1 uncultured Planctomycetales bacterium | reverse complement strand
CAACACATGGCACGCACTTGATTGCGGACCTCGGCGTAAGGAGAAATGGCGGCGGTCATGGAAACCACGCCATTGCGCGCCAACAACTTGGCGACGTAACCGATCCTGCGAACGTTGGTGTCACGGTCTTCCTTGGAGAAGCCCAGTCCCTTGGACAGGTTTTCGCGAACTTCATCGCCATCGAGAATCTCAACGTTGCAGTTGCGCTTTCTCAGCTCGGGCTCGAGCATGCGGGTGAGAGTGGATTTTCCGGATCCGGAGAGGCCGGTAAACCAGAGGACAAAACCGTTATCGTTATTCATCGTTCGGAATTCTTGGGGGTGATCAGCGGATTTTTCCTTCAAGGAAGGGCACTTCAAAAACTTTGTCGTGCATGATCGGCCCGTGGCCGAAGTAACCATTTTCGCCAAACAGTTCGCCGTGATCGGCGGTGACGATGATCCATGTGTTTTTGGGAACCATGTCGTAAAGGCGAGGGAAAACGACCTCGTCCAAATATTTGACCGTCGTGATTTGGCGTTCCCGACAGCGTTCAATCATCTCCATGTCCATAAAAGCGCCTGCTTCCTTGTCGGAGACCAGATTTCCACTTTCGTCAATTTGATCATCTAATTTTCGAAAGATCCCATTGACGCCGGAGATATGGGGCAAGTCATTTTTGTCCTCGTCCGGCAGGCCATAGGGGTAGTGGGTCTCCCCGACATTCAGGAGATAAAACTGAGGCGTGTTGCCCTTCAGCCCCTGGGAAGGCCGAGTTTTCTGGTGCTCTTCCATATCATCCAACATGCCCATCATGTCGTTGTGCTTGGGCATGAGTTTGAAGGTGTCAAAATCTTTGTTTACGCCCGTCGCGGGATTCAACACCGGCAAGGACACCAAAGCATTGTTCTCATAACCCTTGGCCTTCAAGTAAGAGGGTAGCCAAAGGTGTGGAATCATGGCCTCAAAACCAGCCTCCTCGACACCAAGGCGATCCTTAAATTTGTAAAGATCTTCCTTGTAATACTCGGAGGCGTAAACCTCAGGCGGACTGGTATGAGGCAATAGCCCGGTCAGAAGGTTGTAATGAGACGGGGCCGTCCAAGAGGCGTAGGAAAAACGGCGCTCGACATTTTCCAGACCCCCAACCAACTTGGTGATGTTGGTTGGCTCTGCCGCCATGAAGGAATCCCAGCGACAGGAATCCAACGTAATGACCAAGAGGTGGTTCTGTTTGCGTTTCTTACCGAAAATGCCAAGCATTCCGTTTGTCTCCTGGGATCAGGCTTCGACCGGATTTGCGTAGGACGAGATCAGAATGTCGGCCACTTCTGGGCGCGTGAATTCGGCTGGGGGACGCTCGCCGTTGGCGAGCATGTCCCGAACCTTGGTGCCAGACAGAAAAATCTTGTCCTCGGCGACGGCAGGACTGGACTTGGTCGTGGCCATGCCACCCGTGAGCTTGCAGAAAAAAGCATGCTCGAAGCGCAAGGTTTGAATGCCGATCTCGTCCTCTTCAAAGCCATTGAAGATCTCTTGGGCATCGAAGGTTCCGTAGTAGGAACCGACACCAGCGTGATCCCGACCGACAATGATGTGAGTCACGCCGTAGTTCTGACGGCAAAGTGCGTGCAAAATTGCCTCGCGGGGACCACCGTAGCGCATGGCTTGGGGGTAAACAGCCAACATGGTGCGATCCATGGGGTAGTACTTGTTCAAAAGGGCGTGGTAGCACTCCATGCGCACATCCGAAGGAATGTCATCAGCTTTGGTATCCCCAACGAGAGGATGAACGAGCAAACCATCGGTTTGCTCCAAGGCGACCTTGGTCAAGTACTCATGGGCCCGGTGAATCGGGTTCCGAGTTTGGAAAGCAGCAATGGTGGTCCATCCCTTTTCCGCAAAGACAGCACGTGTTTGCACTGGGGTCAACCGGAATTCGTTGTGCTTTTCGTAACTGGGAAGAGCAACGGCTTGAAAGTTACCTCCTAGATAAGTGTTGCCGATGGACTCTAGATAACCCCAAGCGGGATGCTCATCATCACCTTTGTAACACTTTTCCAATTCCGCGCGCTTGTCCGGATTCCACTTGTCTGAAATAGTCAAGACACCGAGGACGGTGCCGTCCTCCGTTTGAAGTGCGACCTCAGCACCCACTTCGTAAGTGGATCCGTCGTCACCGCCCTTGGTGGCGAGAACGACCGGCAGGGGCCAAACAGCACCCGAGGCCAAGTGCATGTTTTCGACTACACCTTCGTAATCCGCTTGACCCATGAAACCCTCGAGGGGGCTCATGGCGCCGACGGTGATCATTTCAAAGTCGGACGTTTCACGAGAGTTGAGGACAACAACAGGAAGATTCGCGACTTTGGCAAGCAAGGAATCGCGTTCGGCTCCTTCGAGGAGACGGTTGACAAGAGTTCCACCGTGGGGGTTCATCAGGATTGCGGGGAGGGTTCAGGAGAGGTATCCGAGATTCCGGAGTTTTTGTTTGAGGGCTTCCAATTCGTCGGTCGTGAATTCGTCTTTGCCACTTGCGTCCACCTCCCCCATCAAGTCCCGGAGGACGAAAACGATGAAGTCGGTTGGAGAGGAAAAGCCGGAGTCCTCAATGACCTGCTGAACCCGACGGTACAAGGGCCGAGGGATTTTCAGGGTGACTTTGGACTCTTTGACCATGGGAAGAAGCAGAAGCTTGGCTCAGATTGTATCTCTAATCGCACTCCAATGGGAGTATGTTTGGAGCCTATTTTTTCAATTCCCTCCACAAAGCCCAGAAACGGGATAAACTCAGGCCAAAACAAGCCATGCGCTCCTCCTTCCTCCTTGCTCCTCTCTTCCTGGTCGCCTGCGGTGGTGATGCGGAATTGTCCTTTCCTGACTCTTTGGCAGCCCTTGAGGCCGGAAACCGCTCCGCATCAGCTCAGGATTGGCCCGCAGCCCAAGGAGCCTTCGCCTGGGCCGCCGAACATGCTGAGGGCCGGGAAGCCATCTTGCACAGTGCCCTTTTGGGTCTTGGTGAGGCTCAGCTCTCCGCCGGTAATTTGGTCGAAGCGGAGGGCACCTTTGTTCGCGCCGCCTCAGAAGGTGGCGAGCGACACGATTTCCGCTCCTCCCAAAGGGTGGTGGATGCCTGGATTCAAGCCACGATTCTGCAGTCGGATGAGGGCGAGAAAGGCCATTGTCTTGCTCAGGCCAAATTGGCCCTGGCCCACACGGCAGAACGATTCGCGGACCGCATTGCAGATCTCAAGCGGCAAGAGCAGGCCCTTGCCTCCTTGGAAGCAGGCGATGCCGAAAGTTTGGCAGCGTTGGGCTACGTCGGGGACTGACTCTCAATCCCAAAGGAGCGGCGCCCGGTCGTAATCCGTGGGAGCAACCACCCCACAGAGATCCAAGACTGTCGGTGCCAAATGCGTGGCATCAAAAAAGCTGTCTCCGGCAGGTAGTTTCATCTGGCGATTGGAGAAAAAAATTCCTTGGACGGCCGCAGCCTCCACGCCACAGTGATCTCCGGACCAGAGCTTGAGGTTGTCGTAAATGGCAACACCCGGAACGGCCTGCTTGGAGCCGGATTCCGTTTCTTGATCCACGAGCCGAATGCCGCCCGAGGTGGAAGTCCAGGCGGCGCGATATCCAGGCACAAAATCCAGGGTCAGTTCTGCCGCCCCTTCCAAACGGCCAGGACGCTCCTGCCACCAAGGGCCGTCGTAGATTTCCTCGCGCCGAGACACCCGACTCACAATTTTTTCACCCGTGGTTGGATCTCGCAACTCCAAGAGCCGCTCCGTGATTTTGGCCAGAACGGAAGCAGCGTCCTCCCGGGAAACCGTGCCGGTTGCTTCTCTTCCAGCCAAGTTGAGGTAAATCTTGCCAATCGCCATGGAATAGGCTTGGGTGTTGGACCAATCCACATAGCGCAACATGGAAGAAGAAACTTCTCGCTTGCTCAAGGGGGTGCCCAATCCGCTCACGTTCTTGACCTTCAAAAATCCTTCGTCTGCCAACCAGTTGTTGAGGCTGACCTCCCGGCGAAAGGAATCAAAGCCATGATCGGAAACGATCAACAGAGTGTCTCCTGGGTTCAGTCGGTCCAAAACCCATCCCACGACCTCGTCCATTTTTCGGTAGATGGCGTTCACGGAATCGCCAACGGTAATTTCTTCGCCAAAAAAACTGTATTTGGCCAAGGCCTTGTCCGAGTCATATTGCGGATGCGTGGGATCGGCGTAGCGCATCATCATGTGACAAATACGGTCCGGAGTGCCGAAGAAATGAAACAAGGCCTTCCAAGAA
Organism: uncultured Planctomycetales bacterium; assembly: GCA_964464385.1. GTDB lineage: Bacteria > Planctomycetota > UBA1135 > UBA1135 > UBA1135 > CAYXFZ01. The sequence continues at coordinate 1,144 of CAYXFZ010000116.1, read as the reverse complement.
TCGTCCTCGAAGGCATCCTGCAGCATGCGAAAGCGCCACCCGTGGGTGAATTCAATGTCGCCCAAAAACGCCGCGTCCGAAAGAGAAGCATCCTTCATGGCCATGTTTTGACAGGCCCAACCCAGAGTTTCGAAATCACCAATCCGTTCGGCCAAGTCGCCAGCAAATCCAGCTGGACTGGAAATCTTGGTGCCGGCTTGCGGATTTTTCGGGTCAATTTGAGGAGGGGTCATGAATAACTCCAACTCGCCGTCCCGCTCTTCAGCCCAAAACCGAATCAAAGCACTGGTTGAAAACCAACGGTTCCAAGGGAAGGAAACACGCCAGAAAGAACTCCACTGCCCCAAAGGAACTTCTTGCTCGACCCCATCCAAGCGAATGGCCGCGGCAGCATCGCCAGGCTGCCAACGGACCGACATAGGAATGGAGGTCGTCAACAGAGAGCGGTTCGATTGCAGACCGCGCAATTCTTGGTATCGCTCCAAGTTGGCAGAAGGGTTCTTGGAGAGTTCTTGAAACTCCTCCCTTACTTTAGCTCCCACCACTTCATTGAAGGGACCATACAAATGACTCTTCCAGAGTCCGGGGCCGTCCTCAAGCAAGCGGAAAATCTGCCCGGAACCGGCACGAGTGCCCACTGGGGAGCCTGGGTTCGGGATGTCATCCAGGGTCCAAGCAGGCTCAACGATGCGTTCCCGAACGCCAGTTCGCTTCGCAGCCGTGGTGTAAATCGACCAAGAATTCAGGCCACCTTTGGCGTCGGGCGCGCCGAGACCCGCCAAAATCTGACCGTGCTCCAAAGTATCCACGGGATACGAAACAATGACCCCTTGGCCACGAAAGGGGATTCCTGCCTTGTCCAGGTCCACCCACCACTCATCCGCATGCATGAGACTGTTCCAACTGGGGACCTGCTGAGGGAAGGCGCCTTGAAGGCCCACTCCGACCCAAAGATTGACGGCTCCTCCGAACAGACAAAGCACCACCACCGCGATGCGACGGCGCAGGACCACCGCCAGCAAAACAAGAACGCCACTGAACCCAAAGAGAGCCCAAGGAATCCACGTGGCCGCCAAGGGATCGCTCGACCGGTCGAAGGGCACCCGAATCATCTCTTGAAAGCCAACATCTGGGGTCGGTTTGC
>CAYXFZ010000115.1:0-5484 GCA_964464385.1 uncultured Planctomycetales bacterium | reverse complement strand
GTGGTCCAAAAACCAACCTGCACTTCATCCACAATAAAAAGGCAGTCGAATCGCTCGCATCGGGCCTGCAGAGCGGCAAGGAATTCGCCGCGGAAGTGGCGGTCGCCACCTTCGCATTGGATGGGCTCGATAATGACGCAAGCAATGTCGTCCCCGTGTTGAACAAAGGCAGCATCCAAGGCAACCAGAGCCTCAGCTTCCGAGATGATCACGGCCTGCAATGCGGCCTCATCCACCGGAAAGGACATGGCCGGAGACGGGATTCTGGGCCAATCAAACTTGGGGAAGTAATCCGTTTTGGCAGGGTCGGTATTGGTCAAACTCCGGGTATAACCCGAGCGACCATGAAATGCCCCCTGAAAATGAACCGCCTGCAAACCCACATCGGAGTCCACACCCTTGGCCCGGTTGCGGCGCACTTTCCAATCAAAGGCAATCTTCATGGCGTTTTCCACCGCCAAAGCCCCCCCATCCACAAAAAAGAGGTGGTTCCAGCCCTTGGGGGACAGCGCCTTGCCAAAGGTCTCGACGAAGTCGGCCATTTCCGAGGTGTAAAGATCCGAGTTGGCAGGACGGTTGATGAGCGCCAAGCGAGCTTCCTCTGCAAAATTCGACTCGGTGAGGCAGGCAGGATTCCAACCCAAGGGAGTGCTGCCAAAACAACCGAAAAAATCCAAGTACTCGCGCCCGGTAACTCCAGCCACCAAATGGGAACCGTGGGAGGCCGCCAAGTCGCAGACGTGAGGATAACCATCCACAAGCATCCAACGCCGGAGGGTTTCGTGCACATGTTCCGGCGCAATGCCGGGGATTTCAGCGAGTCGGGGTTCCATGGATGTCTTCGTTACTCAGGGGAAAGGTAGGACCGTATTCTGGTTGGCCCATGACCCGCGAACCAGCGCAACCGGCCGTCGGCGATGCTCGAAAACAGCCCCATCGGCTGCGTCTTCGGGCGGCCAACCGCCTTCGCAAAAGGGCGGATTTTGCGCGCGTTTACCGGGATGGTATTCGCGCCCGCGGGCAATACATTCTAACCATCGCCCTCCCCTCCAACCAACCGGGCGCCCCGCGCCTCGGTGTCTCCGTAGGACGCAAATACAGCCGCTCGGCCGTGACCCGAAATCGCGCCAAACGCCTCTTGCGGGAAGGCTTTCGTTTGCAAAGGCCGTTTATTCCACCTTGGGACCTGATTCTCATTCCTCACCAGGGGAAATTCCCCTCTCTCAATGAAATCCAATCCGACTTGGAAAATATGGTATTGCGGCTTCAAGAGAGGTTCTCGAAATGAAGTCCATTCTTTTGGCTATTCTCCGTGGATACCAGCGCCTCCTTAGCCCCATCTTGGGTCGAGGGAAGTGCCGCTTCGAGCCCACCTGTTCCACGTATTCTCGAGACGCCATCCAACAACATGGTTGTCTCCGTGGATTGTGGCTTAGCTTACGACGGATTCTCCGCTGCCAACCCTTTTGCCGGGGCGGATACGATCCGGTTCCCCCAGTCTGAATCATGCCTCTTGCTCTCTGCATTCCCGCCCTGCTCGCTTGCGTGCAGCAAACCGTCGAGCCTCTCCCCGCCCAGGATCCAGCAGGATTGCCCACGCCGGAATCCTTGCGCTTTGTGGGCGAGGATCACTTCGGGGTGATTCGACGACTCACCAACGCGGGTGAGAATGCTGAGGGTTACTTTTCCTTTGCCGGAGATCGAATTTCGTACCAGGCCACCTTCGACCCCTACGAGTGCGACCAAATTTTCATTCTGGATTTATTGACCGGTCAACGAACTCTGGCCAGCACAGGCCTGGGCCGCACCACCTGCGCTCACTTTCTTCCCGGGGATCAAGCCGTGCTGTTCTCTTCTACCCACACTGCCAGCCAGTCCTGCCCTACGCCGCCAGATTTTTCCCAAGGATACGTCTGGAAGGTGTATCCGGAATTCGACATTTTCGTGCGCAATTTGAGAAATGGAAAACTGACCGCATTGGTGGAACAGGCTGGCTATGACGCCGAGGCCGTGGTCAGTCCGCAAGGCGATCGCATCGCCTTCACGTCCACCCGCAACGGGGATTTGGACATCTACACCATGAACCTGGACGGCAGTGATGTTCGCCAGCTCACGGACGAACTGGGTTACGACGGCGGCCCCTTTTTCTCCCCGGATGGAACACGCATCGTCTATCGCGCCTCCAGAGCCAAGAATGAAGCCGAGTTGCAACGCTATCGCGACCTCCTAGCGAAGGACATGATTGAACCCACGGCCCTGCAAATTTATGTCATGGATGCCAAGGATGGTGGCAATCGGATCCAACTAACCCACAACGAAGCCGCCAACTTTGCCCCCTATTTTCATCCGGACGGAAAGCGGGTCATTTATTCCTCCAACCAGGCCTCAACCAGCGGCCGTGATTTTGACCTCTTCCTGATTGGCACCGATGGCCGTAACAACGAACGCATCACCACCTGCCCTAGCTTCGATGGCTTTCCCATGTTTAGCAGGGATGGTAAGCGGCTGATTTTTGCCAGCAATCGCGCCAACTTGGCCCCGCGAGACACCAACCTCTTTCTCGCCGAGTGGCGAGAGTAAAACTTCAGCTTTCTGCGGCCTCGCCTTGCGCGGCAAAACGAAGATCGATTTGGATCGAGTCGAGGAGGGTAGCGTGGACCGGACAGGTTTGGGCCGCTTTCTCCAGCTTGGGTTTCTCTTCTTCCGAGAGTTCCTGAGGCCAAAGGACTTCAACCTCCAGACGGACAATGCGGCGCGGAAGATCTTCACTCATGTGCTTGAGGACACGCACCGATGTGCCCCGGACCGGAAGATCGTGGCGGTCCCCGACCATGCCAATTAAGGTCAGGATGCAGGTACCCAGGGCCGTGGACACCAAATCCGTAGGCGAAAACTGTTCCCCTTTGCCCTGGTTGTCCACCGGGGCATCGGTCAACAACTCGGCTCCGCTGGGACCATGGATGGCCCGACACCCGAGCTCCCCCAAATAGACAGCGTCCACGCGAACAGTCATCAGACCGGGAGTTCTGCTTCCTGACGGCGAATGTCCTGACTCAGCCGCATGGAGCAAAAATTAGGCCCACACATGGAACAAAAGTGGGCATCTTTGGCGGCATCCGCCGGCAAGGTCTGGTCGTGAAATTCCCGGGCCGTCACCGGATCCAGGGAAAGACGAAATTGGTCTTCCCAGCGAAATTCAAACCGAGCTTTGGACAGGGCGTCATCGTGGTTGCGGGCGTCCGGCAGTCCCTTGGCTAAGTCCGCGGCATGTGCCGCAATTCGGTAGGAAATCACTCCGGCTTTCACATCATGGCGATCCGGCAACCCCAAGTGTTCCTTGGGGGTGACATAGCAGAGCATGGCTGTGCCGTGCCAACCGATGTTGGCCGCCCCGATTGCCGAAGTGATGTGATCCCAACCCGGTGCTACATCCGTCACCAGAGGACCCAAGGTATAAAACGGGGCCTCGAAACAATGCTGCAACTCGAGGTCCATGTTCTCTTTCACCAAATTCAAGGGAACATGGCCAGGACCCTCAATCATGACTTGAGCGCCGTGCTCCCAAGCAACCTGGGTCAATTCCCCGAGCGTGCGCAGTTCGCCAAATTGAGCCGCGTCATTGGCGTCGGCCAAGCAACCCGGACGGAGCCCATCCCCCAAGCTAAAGGTGATGTCGTGGCGTTGCATCAGAGCACAAATGCGATCGAAGTGTTCATAGAGAAAGTTTTCCTGATCATGCGACTGACTCCAAGCGGCCAGGATGGCGCCGCCGCGGCTGACAATGCCGGTGAGACGATTCCCCGTGTGGGCCACGTGCTCGCGGAGTACGCCGGCATGGATCGTGAAGTAGTCCACCCCCTGCTCGGCCTGTTCTTCCAACACATCCAGATACACGTCAATGTTCAACTTGGCTGGATCTCCGCCCACTTTCTCCAAGGCCTGGTAAATGGGAACCGTGCCAATGGGCACGGGCGCGTTCCGCATGATCCAAGCGCGGGTTTCATGAATATTGTGGCCCGTGCTCAGATCCATGACCGCATCGGCCCCCCACATGGTGGCCCATTGCAATTTTTCCACCTCTTCTCGAATGGAAGAGTGGGTGGCCGAATTGCCAATGTTGGCATTGATCTTGGTGCGAAAATTCCGGCCGATGATCATGGGTTGCAACTCAGGATGCCGGTGGTTGGCAGGAATGACCGCCCGGCCTGAGGCAATTTCCGCGCGAACAAATTCAGGGTCACGATTTTCGCGGGCAGCACAGTAGGCCATTTCCTCGGTTACCACACTTGCTTTTGCCAACTCCAACTGGGTGCGCCGCGGAGCATCGGAGTTTGCGGACAACCAGTGGCGGGTCACGGGCAGGCCAACCCGAGGGTCATGCCCTTGCGGGCCCGAAACATCATCCAGATCGAAGAATTCGTCGTTGCTGAGGTGCACTCGGCGGAATGGAACCCGCAGGGTTTGCCCTTCATGCTTCACCTCACGCCATTCCTGAGTACTGCCCGTCCAGCAGTCTTCGTAGCGGGGCAAGGTTCGGGGCTCGAGATCACCCGTTTCCGGGCGGTTTTTGGAGAGAGTTGGGGAAGTCACGACTTGATTCTAGGGTTTCGAGCCCAAAAACAAGATAGGATTTGGGTGTGGCGTTTTAGGCCATTTCCTTCCCCCCTCTGGGTGGTTCTTGCCCGCCCTGCATCCCCAACCCCCCCCATGTTGCGCATCCTCGCCACCCTCCCCCTGGTTCCCCCCGTTCCCTCCCAATCCCCGGTCCTCCTGCAAGAAGATTTTTCCTCCGGAATGGTGCCTCCCGCGGGCTGGGGAGAGACCAACAACGGAGTGAGCCCCGGTTGGGAACCCCGCAGTGGTACCGCCTGGCACGATGACTTTGGCGGAGCGAATGACAACTGGCTGACCACCCCCGTTTTGGACTGCAGTTCCGTAAGCCAGCTTTATTTGCACGGTAACCAACGTGTTTTCTATTCGGCTCTTCGGATTCAGCATGCCATTGAGATCTCCACGGATGGCGGCCTGACTTTCACCAAAGTCGTGGACGACCAAGCAGGGGACGGTTATTCCCCACTGTTGGTGGATCTTTCCACTTGGGCCGGCCAAGCCAACGTGGTGATTGGCTTTCGTTATGTCGGTAACACTGCTTCTGAATGGGCTCTGGATGACGTCGCCGTCACGGATCGCCCTACTCCTCCTGGCCCTGGCATCTTGACTACCTTGGTCAATCCGGCTAACGGGCACACTTACCACCTTCTTGAATCCAGCACCTGGACTGATGCCGAGTCGGAGGCCGTGATCTTGGGAGGAAACTTGGCCACCATCAATGACCAGGCCGAAAACGATTGGGTCTGGAGTAACTTCAGCAATTGGGGCGGCACCGATCATGACCTCTGGATTGGTCTGAACGATGTGGCCGTGGAAGGCACCTTTGTCTGGACTTCCGGCGACACCAGCACCTTTCGTTACTGGGCCGCGGGC
>CAYXFZ010000114.1:0-5639 GCA_964464385.1 uncultured Planctomycetales bacterium | reverse complement strand
GGGTGGGGGACTTCGGCCATCGTGCGGCCACTCAGTTCCCCGTCGGTATAGAAGGTGCCATCCAAGAGCAAATGGTCATGAGACTTGGCCAAAGGGAGCAAGAATTCGCCACCGGTCCCCCAATGGTCGATGTCCGGGGCATAAAGGACGCTTGCCCCATGACGGCGGATTGAAAAGGCGACGGTGTCGCTGTATTCGTCGCGATGGGGGACGGAGAATGCTTTAACTTCCAGGCCCGCAGCCGGCGCAAAGGAAACTCCAGGCGTGATCTCATGCAGATCAATTTGCTGCAGCTCGAGGAGTTGGTTCCAGGGGCCGTGTTGGCGGAGAAAATCCGCCATGCGAGGGGTGCACCAGATGGGCAGTCGTTCGGTGGAGGCGGACTCTCGCCCAAAGTGGGCAAGTCCGGTGTAGTGCCCCATGTGGGCGTGGGTAAGCAATACGGCGGCGGGCATGGATCCCATGAGGTGGATTTGTTCCACCACATCGGGGCCGGCATCCACCAAAACCCACCCTTCATCTCCATCCAGACCCAAACTGGCCACTCGGGCACGCCTCCCTCCCTCCAACCAATCCGCGCAGCAAGGCCTTTGGCAATTCAATTGTGGTTTGCCGGCATCCTGGGCCGTTCCCAGGACATGAACCCAGGATGGGAGCGCTTTCGCCCTTAGGCGAGGGCCAAGGAAGGCGCCCTTCTCAGGCTCGGGGATGGCACAAGCGCTCAGGATCAAGAAGGGGATCAGGATCCGCCGCATGAATCCATCCTAGACTGGTCCCTTCATGCTGACACTCGTTCCTGTTCTTCTTTTGGCGGCTTTCCAGTCATCCGATGCCCATTCCCCTGTTTCTTTGTTCAACGGAAAGGATTTGGTGGGTTGGCGCGGTCGCCCCCATTTGGATCCCGCCGAGGAAGCGGATTGGTCCACAAAGGAAAGACAACGCAAACAAGCCGATTGGGACGCCAATATGCGAACCCACTGGCGCGTGGAAAACGGCGAAATTGTCAACGATGGCAAGGGCGTGTTTTTGACGACCTCAAAAGACTACGGTGATTTTGATTTGCGCTTGGAATACAAGACTGTTGCCTTGGCGGATTCGGGGATTTATTTGCGGGCTTGCCCTCAAGTGCAAATCTGGGATTGGACGGAAAAGGGTGGCAAATGGGGGCTGGGTGCCAAGTCGGGATCTGGAGGATTGTGGAACAACCAATCTCACTCCAATCTTCCTTTGAAACGGATGGACCGTCCTTTTGGACATTGGAATGCCCTGCGCATTCAAATGGTGGGGGCCCGGGTCTCGGTCTTTTTAAATGGACTCTTGGTCGTGGACCATGTTTCCATGGAAAATTATTGGGATCGAGGACGGCCGGTGCCCGTTCGCGGTCCGATCCAGTTGCAAACCCATGGCGGAGAAATTCGCTGGCGGAATTTGAGCTTGCGTGAAATTGAAGCTGGCGAAGCCAATCAAATTTTGGCGGCTTCAGGTTCGGAGGAATTTCTCTCGGTTTTCAACGGCGTTGATTTTCAGGGATGGTCGGGCGCGACGAAGGGCTGGGAAGTTAGGGAGGCTGCCATGCGGTGCAAACCGGGTAGTGGCGGCACGGTGTTCACAAATGTCCAATACGAAAATTTTGCGGCGCGTTTTCAATTCCGTCTTCCACCCGGCGGCAACAATGGGCTCGCGATCCGCTATCCGGGATTTGGCGATACCGCCTACCTCGGTATGTGTGAGCTGCAAGTCCTTGACAACACGGCGGAAAAATACAATTCCTTGAAACCATGGCAATACCATGGTTCTGCCTATGGCATGGTTCCCGCTCATCGCGGATTCTTGCGCCCGACTGGTTTCTGGAATCACCAGGACGTGACGGTGGACGGATCCAAAATTACCGTGGAATTGAATGGCTTCTTGATCTTGGACTGCGATCTCGCCGAGATCCAGGATCCTCCAAGTGGCAAGGAGCACCCTGGTCGCACCCGTACATCCGGCCACTTTGGTTTTGCAGGACACGGGGACCCCGTCGAATTTCGCAACATCCAAATTCAAGAACGATGACCATGACGATGTTTCGCATCACCCCCTTTTTTCTCCTTTTTCTGTTCGTGGTTTCCTGTGCAACCACAGCGGGCACGGGGCGGCGCCAGTTGAATCTCATGTCCGTGAGCCAAGAAATGAAATTGGGTCGCCAAGCCTATCGCGAAATTCTTCGTGACGAGCAGGCACGGATTGAAAAAAGAGGCCCGGACGCGGTCATGGTTCAGGAGGTGGGCCAAGCGATTGCTCGCGCTGCGGAACATTGGCGTGGCGACAAAGCGGTTCGGGATTTGGCCTATCGATTCGATTGGGAGTTCACCTTGCTGGATGACCCAGAGACCCTGAATGCCTTCGTGTTGCCCGGCGGCAAGTGTTGTGTGTATTCCGGCATCCTTTCCATCTGCGAGGGCGAAGATGGCCTTGCCGTGATCTTGGGTCATGAGGTTTCGCACGCCATTCTTCGTCACGGTGGTGAGCGGATCAGTCATGAGATGGTGTTTTCTGCGGCTATGCTTGCTGGAGACGCGTTGTGGGATGCCAAGGACGAGGAAAAAAAGGCCCAGACCCTAGCCCTGTTGGGAGTTGGGGGGCAGATGGGCATCATGCTCCCCTTTTCCCGCTCCCACGAATCCGAAGCGGACGAGTTCGGCCTCTATCTCGCCGCCGCTGCGGGTTATGACCCCAGAGAGGCGGTGGCCCTGTGGCGCCGAATGGCCAAGGAAGGTAGTTCCAGTACCCCCGAATGGCTCTCCACCCACCCAGCCGAGAAAACTCGAATCAAGCGCTTGAAAGAGGCGATGCCCAAGGCCTTGCGAATTTGGAAGCGGACTCAATCGGCGCCAGCGCCCTGAATTTTGAGAATGAGGGCGGCGCCAGCGCGAGCTACCCCGTCCACGGTTCGGTTGGGGATGCCCACGAGGATTTCTGGGATGCCATCGCCGTCCAAATCCCCGGCTGAGCAAGCGGATTGGGCATACATGGTCTTTCTTCCCGGACCCTGGGCGCTCGCTAGCACTCGGAAATCGGCCCCGGACCGAAGTTCCAAGTAGGACCCGGACATCGCGCCAAGCAGAAAATCGCCGACACCATCCCCGTCAAGATCTCCCATAGGAGACACGGCATGGCCCAGGCCACTGCCTCGGCGTCTCCCTTCCATCCTGCCATTCGGCAATTGGGATCCATCCTTGCCCGACAAAGCGATTACCAAACCTCGATTGTCTTGGTCGGATTCACCGGCAGCGTCCCACAAGGGAGCGGAGACCAAAACATCGGCGAATCCATCTCCGTTCAAATCTCCAGGACCACAAACTTTGCGGCCAAAGGTTGAGTTGCGGGATGCGTCTGCCCCAAAAGGAAAATCGGTGGCGAATTTGCGCCACAAAAGTTTGCGAGAAGTGCCCTCAAAGACTGAAACCGAGCCGACCGAAGTCTGGTTTTCGGAGTTGAGGTTGCGTCCAAAAAAAGAACCCACGGCAAAATCATCTCGCCCATCTTGATTCAGGTCGCCCGCATTGCACACGGTCACACCAAACATATCGCGCGGTAGATTCCCTTCGATTGTGTCCAAGAGTCCTGCTTCGGTGGAATACACGCGGAGGTAACCGGGGCCCTTGCGGTGGAGGCCCGAGGGTTGGTAGCCACCCACCAAGAGTTGGGAAACGCCACCCTTGGCTGGGGATGGGAGGATGGCAAGACAGCGGCCAAACTTGTCGAAGGCTTCCCCCCCAAACCAAGTGTGTAGCCGTTCTCCGCTCCTCGCATCCAAGAGCGTGAGACTGCCCTCTTCCTTTGCATGGCGGCTGTCCTTGGTGGCCCCGACGGCCACGTCCGGGTTCCCATCGCCAGTGAAGTCGCCCGCACCCAAGGCAATACGGCCAAAGTGACTCCCTTCGTGGGGGCCAAACCACGAGCGCAGGATTTTTCCCGTAGCTCCGCTGTGCAATTGCGCGCCGCCGAGGCGTTTGCCATCCGGGGTTGGCCGCTGACCGGGGGAGCCAATGAGGTAGTCCGGGGTGCCATCTGCATCCACATCTCGGATGGAACCCACGAAAAAGCCTAGAGCTTGATCCGGGGTGGCGCCCTCATGTCGGCGGATTTCTTTCAGTTCCCAGGGCGTCGCTGTGGCTTGAAGGGCCAAGAGGGGGATTGCGATCCACATGGAAGGTATTCCAACACCAAAAAGGGGAAAAACGGACTTGACTTGGGGAAACTTGGGGTTATTCTCCCCCTCACCGTGGAATTGAAACAGAGTCTCAATAACAACAAGAGGGCTAAAAAGGGCCTTTCCTTCCTCCTTTTGGCGGGATTTTCACTTTCGCAAACACATGGTGCCTTTGCGCAAGAGGGTCCCGACAATCAGGAATTGGCCCGGCGATTGGATTTGCTGGCCGAGCGCCTTGAAGAAGTCGAAGTCCGGGAATCGGGCGGAGTCTTGGAGGGCCAGCACGGCTTTGGCCCGGAGGCTTCTCAAGTTTATTCCGCCGGCGTTGGTCTATCGATCGGCGGCTATGGCGAAATGGTGGGTGCTTTTCGGCCGGCCTCCCAAGGCGCCGATTCCGTGGATATGTTGCGGGCCGTGACCTACATCGGCTATCGTTTCGACGAGCAGTGGGTCTTCAATTCCGAAATCGAAGTGGAGCACGGCAATGAAATTGGGGTTGAGTTTGCTTACCTGGATTGGGACGGAGGGCGAGGCTTGGGTTTTCGTGCCGGACATTTGTTGGTGCCTATGGGCTGGGCCAACGAGTTGCACGAACCCACGATTATTCGTTCCGTCAATCGTCCAGAAATTGAGCGTTTCGTTTTGCCTTCGACTTGGCACGAGAATGGTGCTGGCGCTTGGGGCGAGCAAGAGGATTTCTCTTGGCGTGCCTACGTCCTGACCGGCTTTGATGCCGCGGCCTTTGGCGATCTTGCCAGCACAGGTTTGCGCTCCGGTCGCCAAAATGGATCCGAGGCCGGTGCTGACAATCTTGCATTGACCGCACGTGCGGATTGGCACGCCATTCCTGGCCTGACTTTAGGCGCTTCTTTTTGGAGCGGCGATTCCAACCAGGATCCCACTTCCAATGTTTCCGCGGACACTTCCATTCAAGAGGTGCACGGCCGTTGGCTCCGCGGCCCATTGGAATTGAAAGGCCTTTGGGTGCAAGCAGAAGTGGATGGCGCCATTGCCCACGGATCTACCAGCGAGGAATTAAACGGTTGGTATTTGGAAGCCGCTTGGGATTTGTTCGCCGGTCGTGGTCAAGATTCGCTTTCCCCTTTCATTCGCGTGGGAGGCATGGACTTGGCTGCGGATAGCCTTGCCGATACCGACCAGAAAATCCTCGTCGGTGGTGTAGGTTGGCAGCCTCGGGACGAACTGATCTTCAAATTGAATGGCAAACACACATCTTCCGCGACGGGCGATACCTTGACTTGGGAGATCGGCCTCGGCTGGATCTTTTGATCGTATGCGATTGAGTTTTGCCGTCGCGGTTTTGCTGGCCGGCTTGCCCAGTACGCCTGGGTTTCCTTCTCGCGCGGAGGCCCTGCAGGCAATCTTTCCCAAGGCAAAGATCGAAGTGCAATCGCACTGGTTGTCCAAAAAACAAATCCAAGAG
>CAYXFZ010000113.1:3795-5754 GCA_964464385.1 uncultured Planctomycetales bacterium | reverse complement strand
GCTACCGCGGTAACAACGTTGCAACAAGTCAGTAGCCATTTTCCAGCCCTTCACAAAACTCAAGAGTCGACACGACCACCGGGATTGCGACATTTCTCAATCCCCCCTTGCCCGCCCACCGGTAACCGCCTCGGCATACAACTGACCCGATTGGGTGAGGTAGGCCTTCTCTCCGAAATAATCCGTCTCAAAGAGGGTGGAGGTGCCCTCGCATGCATTGGGAGTAAAAATAGGGGAGTCCACGCAAAAGAACCCTTCCCCGTCCAAGTAATTGCGAAAGGAATGAATCAGCCTGTGCCGCAAGCGAAGAATCGCGGTTTGACGACTGGAGCGTAGCCAAAGGTGACGGTGATCCAGCAGGAAACCGGAACCGTGCTCCTTGGGGGAAATCGGATAGGACTCGGCACGCTGAGTGCATCGCAGAGCCGTGACCCGAAGTTCGGCTCCCCCTGGAGCGCGCTCGTCCAAGTGCACCGTGCCGGTCACTTCGAAGGAAGATTCTTGGGTCAATTCTTTAGCGGCGGCGAAATCCTTTTCGGACACTTCGCTACGGCTGACCACGCATTGGCAAACGCCGGAACCATCCCTCAGGAGCAAAAACAACAACTTGCCCTTGCCACGGCCACGCAAGAGCCATCCCCGGAGACGAGTCTCGACGCCACCATGGTCGGGCAATTCGGCAACGCGAAGATCCAAAGCGGAGGGGGCTTCCATCAGGGGAAGAGATCGTAACTCGGCTCGAGGTCCGTCTCGACCACTTCGCCGTCCAACAATCGCACATGTCCCCGGACCCGCACTCCGGAACGGATGGCGGACAAGGGCAGGAGACAACTCCCTTTCTCGCTGAGCTCGACCCGAGGATCCTCCAGGGTCACGGCACGGTATCCATCCTCGCGCAAGTGCCGGAAGATGCTGGCCCGAACCGTAGAAGGCGGAGCGGCACCCGAAGGAGCCGAAATCAAATCTTCGATGCGTGCCAGGTCGGCTCGAATGGCATCCAATTCTGCGCGAAGGGCGGCAGGATCCAAATCCTCCACCTTGCGGCCCAGAGCCTGAACCCGGTCCGGCAGGAGGGCGAGAGCAGCATAAGTCTCCAACCAAGATTCCAACCGACGAGCGCGGAGAACCCACCAAACGCTTAGGGCAATCACGGTTGCCGTAGTGAGCCCAAACAGAACGTAGGGAAGAGTGTCCATGAGGCTTGGAGAATAACGCAAGCCCAGGCCGACCATCTAGAATGGGAACGCATGGGCACCCGCCTGCTGACCGCCGGGTTGTTCGGTCTGGTGGCGCTCCCCCTGTTTCTGCTCACGCCAGATGCCAACACCCTCCAAGGCCTTGCGTTGCAGAAAGCGCTTCGGGCCCTGGAAGAGGAATTGCCCGAGTCCTTTTCCTTGCGTGCCGCCTCATTTGAGGCCCTCGTCGAACACCACCGCGATGCTCTCCGCTCATTGCGGCCTGGCGTCGAAGTTCAGCGGACCGCAGACGGCCTCGGTTGGCAATTGGGAACGAACGGTCCAGAATTGCAAGTTCGGGTGGACGGAGACCTGTTGAGCTTATGGGGAGCGGATGGCCAAGTTTTGGACGAGTCCACTCATATTGGCAACCGCATTGCCTTGATCCCTCCTCTGCTTGCCATCTTGATGGCCTTTTTGTTTCGCCGCACTCAAGTGGCCCTCTTCACGGGCGTTCTTCTGGGCTGCTTCCTTTTGGTTCCCACAGGCGAGCCCTTCCCGTGGGCCTTGAAAATTTTCACCGTGGACATTCTGTGGGAGAAGGTTTTTACGAGCAGTTTCGAATTGCATATTTTGGCCTTCGTCGTCCTCTTGTCGGCCATGGTAGCCGTCATGACTCGAATGGGCGCTATCGAGGGCATGGTTCGCTCCCTCGTTCGTTTCGCCACAACGCCCCGCAGTGCCCAAGGAGTTGCCTATGGCCTGGGTCTGGGGATTTTCTTTG
>CAYXFZ010000113.1:0-3785 GCA_964464385.1 uncultured Planctomycetales bacterium | reverse complement strand
ACGATTACGCCAACACCATCGTCGTTGGCAATTCCACGGGCCCTCTTTTCGATCGTCTCAAAGTCAGTCGGGCTAAATTGGCCTATATCGTGGATAGCACGGCCGCACCCATGGCCGGCTTGGCCGTTCTCAGTACTTGGGTGGCGTATCAAATCAGCACTTATGCGCCGCAACTTCCCCTGATTGGTTACGAGGAGTCCCAAGGCTACGCTCTCTTTTTGGAAACCATTCCCTTCCGTTTTTATTGCATTTTCGCTCTGCTGACCGTGGGCATGGTGATCTGGACCCGCCGAGACTTTGGACCCATGTTGAAAATCGAGCAAGCGGCGCGGCGCGGCGAAGACGATTTGCAGGAATCCAACGCCACAGGCTTGGGTCGTTTCCGACCGGCCCCTTGGGTCTCCCCACGTTGGGAAAACGGCGTGCTCCCCCTCTTTGCCCTCTTGTTCTTTACCGGTTGGCGACTCTATGACCTCGGTGCCCAAAGCATCTTGGCCGAACACGGCGAAGCTTTTGTTGCCGGCCTGCGCGCAGAGGGCACCATGCCTTGGCTTCGTTCGGTTTTGAATGCAACCGATTCCAGTCGCGCCATTTTTGACGGTTCGCTGGCCGCCTTTTTGTTGGCCTGCGGCTTGGCCCTGTTCCGGCGCCAACTGGGACCCAAGGAAATCTGCGTGACAGCGGGCCGGGGTTCCATTGCCCTAGGAGGAGCGTTGGTTATTTTGGTCTTGGCTTGGAGCATCGGGGCGGTTTGCGAAAAGTTGGACACCGCGGGTTACCTCGTTGCGGTAGCCGGAGATTTGGCCAACCCTGCTTGGCTACCCACAATTCTGTTTTTGACCGCCTGTTTTGTCGCCTTTGCTACCGGCTCCTCTTGGGCCACCATGGCCATCCTTCAGCCCAATGTGGTTCTTTTGGCCGACCGCCTGGGTGATGCCAGCACCCTAGGGTCTCACGGCCTCTTGATCCTCTGCATTGGCGCGGTATTGGAGGGCGCCATTTTCGGCGACCATTGTTCTCCCATTTCGGACACCACCATTCTTTCTTCGGCTGCTTCCCGTTGCCGTCACATCGAACACGTCCGCACCCAGGCCCCTTACGCCATCCTGTGCGCCGCCGTTGCCCTTGTCTTTGGCTACTTCCCCGTCTCCTTCCTGCAATGGTCGCCCGTTTGGGGTCTCGTGCTCGGCACCGCTTTTCTCTTTCTGGTCCTCTCCGTATTCGCCAAGCGGGTTGAAGATTTACCGTCCCCGCCAGCGGAGTAGCCCGGAACAACATCCCAAGATCAGGGCAATCCAGACCAGTTTGCGTGGCAGGGATGGATCGGCAGGAGGCGTTTGGATCGGCAGGCCAACAGGCCAAGGCGAAGAGGCCGCGGCCGGACGACATTCCGATTCCCAACGGGGTTGGTCCCCGAGGGCGATCCAAGGCTCCAAGAGGAGCCGGGCCTCCGCCAGAGCTTCGGCGACTGGCAATTCGGCAAATGGATCGGTCTCCAGGACCAAGGACCATGCGGAAGACAAATCTGGAGTTCCTGCCAAGGACTGAATCCTAGCCCCAGCCGTCCATGCACGGACCGCAGCGGGCCAGGCAGCGTCCGCTTCGGCCGGAAGTTGCAACTGCGGTGGCGAGCGCCAAGCGTCATCCCAAGGTTGATCATCCTGCCAAACGGATCCGTCCGCCTGGAGGAACCGAAGTTGGGCGAAAGGACGGTCGGGAAGACGAAACTCGCCGCGCTCTCCCTGATGCGGCAAGGTCAATCGCTGATCATCCATCTGCAGACCCCATGGTCCCGAAAAACCGACGCGCAACCAATGCAAAACGGGCCCACCCGGGGAGGGAGTCACGGCCAAGATGGCGGCATTCCGGCCCTGACGCGGAGTCTGTTGCCACTGGATATGAGTGGGTAGACCACTCGGGGCCGGCAGATCCGTGCGCACGATCCAAGAACGGGCAGGGGCCAACAAGAGTTCGGCCTGCAAGAGTTCCCCATCCAAAAATTCGTCCGGCCCACCCAAGATCAGGTCCGCTTCTGCAAAATTTCCATGAGGAGCACCCTTGCCTTGGCCCGGCCCCAAGTGGGACCAACTGGCATCCAAGAGGATCCAGGGTTCGGGTGTTCCTCCACGAGGTCCGGCCAGGGCCAAGGTGGCGGAGAGCAAGGCTGCCAAACCGGGACCCAGAGAGAGCGGCCAGGTATGACGCGGGGACGCACCAGAACCCGTTTGCTGAAATGGCTCTAGACCCCCCACCCGCAATCGGTGGGGTCGCCGCCCACGCCACCAGAGGATCCAAACTGGGATGAACCCCAACAGAAGAAGGGCCTCGGGCCGCTCAAACAAGATCCAAGTCCTCCGCCTGGGTCAGGATTTGACCGGCCGGATCCCCAGGGACCGAGGCACTCAAGAGGGTGGAGGTCCATCCTTGGGCCGTGTCCTGCGCTGCACTCTGGCGCAAGTGCTTTTGCCAAATGGAGGGCCAAGAAGAGGCGTTCGAATGGCCGTGAGCCCGGCGGCCCGACTCGGCCTCAATCAACAACAATTCCCCGTAGGGGGGGTGTTCCTCGCCATGATCGGCCAACCGAATCATGTGGGCATTGCCCCGGGTTGGGGGTGGAGCCGGGGACCAAGGATCCGTCAGAAAAACCACCCTTCCGCGCGAAGGAAGGCAATCCCAGCGCAGAGTGCCATTCGGATTTGACAAGGACTCCAAACAAGAGCGCAAAGCATGACGACGAGCAGGGCCGGCAAAGGGATAGGACACGCCCATACTCACCAGTCGAAGTTGCCCGCCCGATTCCAAATGCAACCAGCCCAGAGCGAGGGCAAGTCGGCGCAGATCCTGAGAGCGGCGGCCACTTCCACAGGCCACACTGGCACTGTTGTCCAAGATCAACAAAAGATCCCCACCCCGATCCTCTTCGCGACGGCGGACCAAAGTTTGCCCGACGCGGGCCGAGGTGCGCCAATCCACCCGGCGCGGATCATCGCCCCATTGCCAAGGGCGACGTTCAAAACCGGCGCGGCCCTGACCAGCCCGAGGGACAGGGGCACGGCCACCCACTTGACGCGACCGGCGCCGCGCCACACGATCCAAAGCCGTAAAAAACTCGGCAGGAAACAGCTGGCCGCTCACGAGCCGAACAGCGGACGCCCTGTTGGGGTCTCCGGAAACGACCCATGGGAAAAAACTTCCAAACCGCGCAAGAAAACGCGCTCCGGAAAACCGCGCAATTCACGACCGTGCCAGGGACTCCATTTGCTGCGCGAAGGAAGAGCTTCCTCGGCCACCGCCCGCTTTACGTCCGGTTGGCAAATCACGAAATCGGCATCCGCGCCCGCCACCAATCGCCCTTTTTGAGTCAGGCCGAATTCTTCAGCCGGATCCCAGGTAACGGAGGCCAAGACTCGCTCCAACGGCAAATCGTGACGATCGGCAACGGCAAACATGAGAGGGAGGAGGAGGTCCACGGAAGGGAAGCCAGAGGGGGCCTTGGCATAAGGGCGACCCTTTTCCTGCAACGGATGAGGGGCATGGTCGGTTCCCACCCCCTGGAGGGCCCCTTTCCGCAACCATGTGGCCAAGCCGTCTCGATCGGAAGCAGCTTTGATGGACGGATTCACCTTGAAGCGATGCTCGGGCGCTGCTGCGGCCTCCTCGGCTTCCACCAACAAATAATGCGGCGCCGTGGTTCCAGTAACGGCGGCCCCAGTCGCCGCAGCTTTGGCCACCAATCGCGCCCCCTCGGCAGTGGAGATGTGAAACACGTGCAACTTCGCCCCTTC
>CAYXFZ010000112.1:0-5857 GCA_964464385.1 uncultured Planctomycetales bacterium | reverse complement strand
TCTTGGGCGTGCTTGAAGTGATTAACAAGCCGGGCGACCCAAGGTTCACCGAGACCGACGGCAAGCTATTGGAGGTTGTCGCCATCCAAGCGGCCGTCGGTAGCTACGTCTTCGACGAAGGATTGCCCGTCCCGGACCAACCCCCCGGGGGCGGATCGCGTGGCGGGAAAGGTGGGGGATGGCGTGGCGTTCGGCCACCCAAGGGGAATTTGCCGCCCTTGCCCCAACAAGGTGCCCCTTCCTTCGTGAGTACGCTTGGTGAGCCGGTGGATGATCGCGATGCTGGCCTGGAATTGGCGCGGCAATTGTTTCGTTTCCGTGGAGTCGTGAATACCTACGATCATGCGCACGCGACTGGGGCCAGCTTGATTCCCGTTTTCCGAACCTATCGGAGTTCGGGGCCATGGAGTGGTTTCGTCGGCCGGTTGGATCGTGTTGCGGTCATGCAACCTGCGAATGCGCTCCCTCCTGAGTGGTTCACTGTGGAGTGGGGATCAGTGCCCCCAATCGATCCTCGCCTTCCCAATGGGGTCACTTGGGTGGCCTTTCGGGAGGATCCTGGTCTGCCGGCGATTGCCTCGGATCCCTCAACCTTGGATCCTACTCAGGCCAGCTTCGACCCACGGTTGGTCGCGCGCTTGATCAAGTTTCCCAGTGGTGAGCGTCCTCTTCTTCTGGACACCCTTGCTTTGGGCTCGGACACCGGTGGCGAAGTGGTCCCCTTTCCCGGGATCCTGGATGAAGTTTCTGTGCATACGGTCGTTGGCATGGGTTCGCCCGCCGTTGCCCTGTCCCGCGGGGCCCTCATTCTGGCCGAAGATCTCGAGGCGACGGAGGAAGACCAGCTGACTCTCAACACTTTTGCCCTAGTCATCGGAGTGCAACGGATGTATGCCAGCAATCCCGGAGATTTCTTGGCCCTCTTGCCAGCGAGTGGCCTCCTGGATCTGGACGGGGAACGCATCGCCTATTCCGAGTTGGATTCCGCGTCTGGAGAGGTCACTCTTTCTCCATCCGGCCGGGGTCTGCATGGCACGGAACCTCGTGGGCATGCCGCCGGAACTTCGGTTCGGATCGTGGACGGTCGTGCGGCCACGACCCTGACCAGCGACCTGGAGGTGGGTGAGACCAATTTCCCATTGCAAAATACATCAGGGTTCTCTTCTTGGTCCCTCTTGTTGGTGGACGAGGAATTGGTGCACACCCCGCTGATTCTCCCCGGCGGAAGTTTAGGAATGCCCCGTCTGGCCCCCTCGGATCCCTCAGGAGATCCCGGCGATGGGCTCTTGCGCGGCCGCTTTGGCACGGTTCCGTCGGCACATGCTGAGGGTAGCTTGGTGTATTCCTTTCCCACCCGTTTTGCCGATCGTTGGATTCCTCTTGGCGTGGATCTTGCCGAGGCCGCATGGTTCGAGTTGTCCTTTGATGAACCCGGCGCTTGGTGGCGAGGATTGCGCTATGAAGTCGAACTTCCTGGGGCCGGCCAACGCATGCATGTTCTTGCCCGTTCGGCCTCCGCCAAGTGGGGGGACATTCCCGGGCAGACCGCGGGTTATCTTCGCATAGATGAACATTTTGAATCGGGTGGACTCGCTCCCTTGGGATTGACCTCCGACCGATTGGATTTGCGTTTTTACTTTGATTGGGACGTGGGTTCGTTTGATCCGGTGACCTTTACGAGCACCGGTTGGCTCCGAGAACCTCGTCTGCGCAATGTTCTTGTGGACTACATGGCCGAGGCCCGCGTGGAGCGAAGTTTGGAGGTTCGGGAATGAATCGCAGCCACTCTGGGATGACCCTGATCGAGGTCGTGTTGGCCACGGGCCTGTTGGTCCTGCTTGGGATGTTTGTGACAGGAACGATGCGTTCTGTGCTGGAGTTGTGGCGCACCGGGGAGCGCCAGGGACAGAATCAATTTGCCATGCAGGCGGCCTCTTCCCGTTTGGCGGCCGACTTGAGGGCCCTGCATCGGGGACCTCGCGGTTGGCTCATTTTGGATACCTGGGAAGCCCGGCGAGCGACGGCGGACCAAGAGGCATGGCGACTCCCTCGGCTTCGTTTTCTTGCCCGCGGGGATGCCCTTCGCTTGGACGATCCTTCGGGTCGCAATGGTTTGGAGGTGGCCTGGATGCTGGTGCCGGGCGCCGGCCGCGGGCGCCTTGGGCGCTGGATGCGTTTGGTGCAACCCGAGGGAAGCGATCCCTCATTTCGATCCGACCGCGCTGTGGAAACTCTGGCTCGGTCCGGTCAGGGCATGACCGTTCTGGATGGTGTTGTCTGGGCCCGCATTCAGATCGAGGAAGCAAATGGGGACCGATCTTTTGGCGTGAATGTTGCTGCCGATGTGCGGGTCAATTTCCCCGTTGCTCTGCACCTCTTGTTGGAGCGCGTTGCGGGTGATTCCCGGCGGCGTCCGCCTACCTTGGATCGGGATTTGGGTATGCATGCCACTCGGGCCCAATTCCGAGGGAGTTTTCCCTTGCAACAACCGGAGTTTGCCCTCTTGGAAGATGAGTGGGTACGCTTGAGTGGGCGCCTGCCCGCTCCAACCTTGAGTGAGCGTGGTGCGCGAGAAAGTTTGGCCACCATGCATTCGCGTGGCGCCCCCATGCTCTTGCCGCAGGCGCGGAACTTTTCTTACCCATTGCCAGCGGATGGCCGGAGGATCCGACCATGAACCGAGGCTTTACCATAGTTGAGGTTTTGCTTGCTATGGCCCTGTTCTTGGTTGGCATCACCGCCGTTCTGGGCCTGTTTCATGCTGGTGGAAGTCTGGAGCGGGAGGCTCAAGATCGCACTTTGTTGGCGCCGGCTGTCCAGGACCTCGTCACTGGTATCAAAGGGAATGCCTGGCGAGTGGATGCGGGTGGTACTTGGCTAGGGCTCTCGGAAATGCGCCAAGAGCCCGTAACCGGGGCCCCTGGCTACTTCTATGACCTGCAGGTGAGCTTGGGAGAGGATCCCGACTTGGCTCGCGCTACTCTGGTCATCTACCGCAAGCGTCCAGACCGGCCTGCCGTCGTGCTCCCCTTCCTTCTCCCTCGTTCCGTTCCCGTAGGCCGACGTTTGTTGGCGGAAGCTTCTCGACCATGATTTGCGCCCTCCTCCTTCCCTTGCTTGTCGCAGTTCAGGATCTCGGGACCCAAGATATTCTCTTGCGCATGGCCGATGGGCGCCTCCTGGTGGTGGAACTCTTGGATCATGATTTTGATGGACTTCAAGTGAAGGACCTACGCGGCGGCGGCCTCCTGACCCTTTCTTGGGACGATTTGCATGCTGGCGAATCGGAACGCTTGCGTAGTTCCTTGGGATATCGGGTGGAAACCTCGGTCCCCCAAGTTGCCGCCCATCGCATTTTGTTGGTCAACGGGCAGACTCTTGTGGGCAGGCTGATTCGTAAAGACGAGGAATTTCTTGAGCTTCGAGTACACGAGTCTTCGAGCGTGATTCCCTTAGCTCGTCTTGCAGCTCCCCCCGAAGAAATCCTGGTCCCGGCCCCGGAGGTCTTGACCCCGGAACAATTCTGGATGGAGCGGCGCGTGGATGTTGTGGCGGATGATCCCAAGGCGCGCTTTCAATTTGCCGTGGAATTGCAGACCGTTTTTGCTCTCGACCAGGCCATTGCCGAACTCGATGCTGCCCTGGCCCTGGCCCCCGATCCCTCCCTGCAGACCCGCATCGACAATATGCGAGTGAGTCTCGAGCGCACCCTGCGTTTTCGCGATCAGGCTGAGGCTCTAGAGAACATCCGCACCTTGCTCCATCGCAATCGTTTTATTCAGGCCGACGGGGCCCTCCTTGCCTTCGAGGCGGACTTCCCCGATTCTCCTCTGCGTGTGGACTGGTTGGATCTGAGGGATCGTTTCCAGGAAGAACGAGAGACGGCCCTTGTCGAAGAACTCGCGCGTCGTTGGTATTCGACAGCGACTGGAATCATCAAGAAACGGGCCATGGATCGAAACGCGGATCCGACCCAGTTGCAGACTTGGGCGGAGAGCATGCTCCCCGATTTGATTCGGCGGGACCTCTTGGAACACTTGCAGGCCATTCGGCCCGAGGTGGCCCTGGATGATGTGGACGGGTATTGGGCGCAACGGAGCGGGCACTTGGCGCGGCGCCATACCGCCTCCTTTGGAGACGGGACTTGGATCCTGGGTGAGGATCGGGCCAGGGCGGGACTCGATCCGGATGAGGAGGCCGTGGATGGTCGCAGTGCTGAGGCCAAGGCCCTGGAAGATCGAGTCAAACAATACCTTGAAAATATTGAGCGGTCGCGCCGCGCTGCGGCCGGGGATGAAGAGATCTCTCCCCAGGATTGGTGGCGCAAGGCGAAAGTGAACCAGCGATTTCAGTGGTTGTTCGCTTGGTATGCCGAGTATTCCGGCGACTGGGAAATTACCCGTCCGTCCTTTACCAATTGTGTTACTTGTGCCGGTTCTGGCTTCCTGGAGTCCCTGGAGATTGGGGCGCAGGGGTCCCAGAGGAAGAAACGGGTCTGCTCGACCTGCCAGGGCGTTGGTGTGCGACGGACCATTGTCTTTCGTTGATTGCAGGGTTCGCACCATTTCTAGATCCCGCTCCATGCCCCAGCTCCTGAAGTTGCGGTTCCTCCCCTTGTTGTTGGCGGCGGCCCTGGCCTCGTGTGGTGCGCCACAATCCGCCTCGCTTGGGAATCGCCCGGGGGAACACGCAGGTACCCATTTCGCGGGCCTCTTCGCTTGGCGGATTGATGGCGTGCCCCTGGATGCTCGGGCCCTTGCTGCCGAGGCCTCCCTTCTCTTCCCAGAGGAAATTCGGGCCGTGGGCCAATCCCTGATGCGGTCGGAATTGGCGCGCTTGGATGCGCAGGCCCTGCACCTCGTGCCCCCGGTGGGCGCCGTGGACGAGGCCGTTCGACTGGCACTGCGGGAGGTTGAACTTGGGTTAGAGGAGGGCGATTCCCTGGAAGAGTGGGCCAGGAATCGGTTTGGTCGAAGCTTGGAAGAATTTGGGGCGGCCCTACGCCACCGGTTGGCAGCAAATCTTCGTTTTCAGATGGTGGTTCGGACCCGGTTGTGGACCGCACCGCGCCACCGGGTATTCCTTGTCGCCTGTGAGGACCTGGAGAGCGCCCGGGATCGGGCAAGTGCATGGCGGGCCGGTGCCGATCCGAGACAAACGCCGGGATGTCGTGACTTGGAATTGGCCACCTCGACCATTCAGGACTGGACGGGGGAGGATCCTGTCGTGGGCCAGGTCCCCGTTCCCTTCCCGCTCCCGGATGACTGCAGTTGGTATGTCCTTCTTGTTCGGGAAGAGCTCCCTTCCTCTGGGATTCCGCCCGCCAAAATCTTGATCGAGAGCATTCGACAGGTTCCCTTGGATCCCCTGCAGGAGCGCGCCTGGTGGGACGGGGCCCTGAATCGCTATACTGCCGTTGTTACTTCCCCGGCGATTCGCGCCGGGATCCGTAGTTTTGTCCCGCGCTGAAAGTGACCCTGTGACCATTCCCGAGGCCAAACTTCGGGTGTTGTTCGCGCTCCTCTTCTCCTCCCCGGATCCGGTCACTTTGGATCGAATTCGGGATGTGCTCCATCCCGCAGATTCCTCAGATTCTCAAGGTGATTTGGAGCCCGAAACACTCTCGCCTCGTCAGTATGTGGATGCTCTCGCGGTCTGGGTCCGGGAGCGCAATCTTCCTCTGGAGTTGCATCAAGTGGGGAGGGCGTGGCGTCTCCTCACATCGGAGGACCTTGGGGATGTACTCGATAACGTGCGGCGTCGTGCTGCCAATGAACGACTGGGCCCCGCTGCCCTTGAGGTTCTCTCCCTCGTGGCCTACCGCCAGCCGGTCCTGAAGGCGGACATAGATGCTATT
>CAYXFZ010000111.1:0-5891 GCA_964464385.1 uncultured Planctomycetales bacterium | reverse complement strand
CTAATTTGAATCTTTGTGGAGTTGAAGTAATCGTCATCCAGGACCACGCGGTACCACTCCGAAGAGGATCCAGGGTCCAAGCCCATGGCAATTGCGGTGCCATCAAAGTTGAGGGCAACCGAGGCTCCCTGCCATTCGCACCATGGCGCCAAGGGATCGGAAACATCCCACCGCCCGGTAAATACGAGATCCGGATGATTGGCCGGAACCTTCCACGGGGCTAGATCTTCAGCTCCCCCCACGCTTGTGGCAGTCAGAATGAGAATGGATATCCACATGAATCCAGTGTACTTCAAAACTGAAAAACCATGTTTCCCGCGCCATCAGAGAATGACAAACAGGAACGACCGCAGGGACTCGAACGCAAAGCGGCGGCGTAGCGAAGCCCACCCGCTTCCAGAGAGTCCCAGGCCGCGGAGTGAAGGAATGCGGCGACGCCAAAGGCGCAGCAATCATCTGGGAGTGGAGCGGCCGAAGGGACTCGAACCCTCGACAACCAGCTTGGGAAGCTGGAGCTCTACCAACTGAGCTACGGCCGCTACCTAATCCAGCGGAACAGTTTAGGTGCGTTTTAAAACGCAGGTTAAGTCCCTTTTGCCTCAGAGGTGATTGCCAGTAAATGATTTGCCTCAGGGTTTTCAGGCTTCCCAGCTCATTACTCGTCATCATGAAGTGTTTGGACATGAAATGAGCCTTGGGAAGATTCCTCATATTGACTCATCTGGTCAAAGGGAGAGAATCAGGAAAAGCGGGTCGTCACCAACCACAGAGTCAACGGCAAGCTTTGGGGCCTCGGCGGAATAATCAGATTGGGCATCCGCCGAATTCGTCAAAAGCGCGAAGGCGATCAATCCATCGGCAAGCCCTCCTGCGAGACCACCGAGAAGGAGGTGAAGCGTTGTAGGAATTTGGTTCCTCAATAAAAGAAATTAGAAATATTTCAGAATCACGTGACGTTGTAATCTAGATAGACGCCCATGGCTTTAATCCCCTACCTAGCCAGCTTCCTATTGCCCGCCTTGGTAATCGTCGGGAATTGCTTGGGCGGCTCGTGGGTATTGGCCGGAGTGATTCTTTTTTTTGTCGGCTATCCAATTGTGGATCTCGCCCTCGGAACACGGAATGGACACAAGGGTCTGGCTCCCGATTCAAAACCTTTGGGCGAATTAATTTTGCGTACACATGTGCTTGTCCAGATGTGCGCAGTAGGAACTCTGTTGTGGCGGGTCGCCCAGGATGGACCGGAATGGACAACTTTTGTCGCCGCACTCGGAACCGGCTGTGTTAGCGGCTCTAGCGGAATCATCGTCGCCCATGAATTGGGGCACCGACGACGACGGAGTCTTTCGTGGTGGCTGTCTCAGCTCAATCTCCTGTCCGTTTGCTACAGCCACTACACGGTCGAGCACAACAACAACCACCACCTGAATGTGGGGACAGACGCTGATCCAGCAACTGCCCCCTTAGGACGGGGCCTGTGGGCTCATGTTGCCCGGTCCATCCCACAGCAATGGATGAGCGCGTGGCGGACCCAAGCAAGAAAAGGGAAGGGAGGGTTCTCCAACCCGATGCTTCGCACTCTGCGTCTTCAGGTGTTGCTGGTAGCAACCATTTGGGTTCTCTTGTCTTCGTGGGCAGTCCTCGTTTTCTTACTCCAAGCTCTCATTGCCGCACTCCTGTTGGAATATGTCAATTACATTCGACACTACGGACTGCGGCGTAAAAACGGTGAAAGGCAGACCGAACAACATTCCTGGCAAACAGAGGCCCGCTGGACCGGATGGACTCTGTTCGAGGTTTCCCTTCACCCCGACCACCACTTGCGCACCAGCCGATCCTTCGTTGAGCTCGCAGCCATTGCCAATGCGCCAACTTTGCCCGTTGGCTATTACGGCCTGTTTTGGATCTGTGTCTTCCCGCCTGTTTGGCGGCGTTTGATGGACCGAAGAGCCTCACCCTCTTCTAAATATTCCTCAAATCCAGCTGCCGTTTCCCTCGAATCTGAATGACATTCAGCTTGGGAAGCTGACGCTCTACCAACTGAGCTACGGCCACATGGCCTGATTTTATAGTTCTTTCCGGGATAAGAAGAAACCGAATTGGAAACCCACTATTCTCTAGTTCGCCACAACAATGCCCTCAAACCGGGGTAGCGGAGTAAAGTTACTCGATCTCGGTGATTTCGAGCGGGACGCCGCCGAGGCGCATGGTGAGCAAGTTGGAAGCATGCCCAAGGGCATACAGCAACAAATCGTGACCAAGATGGACTGGGTCAGGGAATTGGGAACAGTTTCGGGCAAGAACTACTCGACGCAGCAGCCGGGCGAACCCTTGATCTTGCCGCAGTCGCCACAACGCTCGGCGTTTTCGTCACAGCACTGCTCGGTGCCTTTTTCGTAACCACAGCCGCAGGTCGCAGCTTCGGCGGAGCCGCAGGCAGGAAGGAATGCGGCGACGACGAGGAACATGCCAACGAGGAATTTCTTCATGGGGCTAGTGTAGGAGTCTCGAACGGCATCCGGCAGGCGAATCCATAATCTTTGGCATGGCCGCCGCCGCCGAACCCCTGCTTGCCGGTTTCACTCCAGAGGATGCTGAGCAATTGCTGGCAGAGCACTTTGGAATCCAAGGCAGAGCCACGCCCTTGAACGGCTACCGCGACCGAAACTTTTGTGTGGATACCGAGGAGGGCCGCTTCGTGCTGAAGCTGATGTCCCAGGAAGTCGGTAAGGAAACCCTCACGCTTTGGGTGGACGCCATGCAGCGCCTAGCCGCCGCCGGTATCGCCGCGCCGCAACCCTTCGCCACTTTGCAAGGCAATCCTTGGGGCATGCTGGCCGACTGCAACCCGTTCTGGCTCACGCGCTGGGTCGAGGGCGTGCCGTTGGCCGAAGTCCAGGCGCGGCCGGCGGCCCTGCATACCGCCATCGGTGCCCTCGTAGGACAAGTGCAACTCGCGCTGGCGGACTGCACACACCCGGCCTTAGATCGCCAATTCCAATGGGACTTGCGCAATGGGGAACGAGTCTCGGCCGCCAACTTTGCGCAGTTGCCTGAGGCGGGCGACCGGCGGGTTTTGCACGAAAGCCTGGCCGGAGTGGCCGTCGGCTTGGGCGACTCCCGCCACGGTGAAGACTTGCGAAATCTCCTGGCGGTCGGCCCCATCCATGGAGATGCAAATGATTACAACCTCTTGGTTTCGACCGAGGGCGAGCAACCCAAACTGAGCGGACTGATCGACCTGGAAGATTTGAGTTTGGGCTGGTTGCGCGGAGACTTGGCCATTTCGGCCGCTTACGCGATGCTGGATCAGGAAGATCCGGTGGCGGTGCTGGTGGACATGGTGCGCGGCTATCACGTCGTCTCCGCCATTCCCGAGCAGGAACTCCCTGCCCTCTGGCCCCTGGCTTGCTTGCGCATGTGCGTCAGTATTTCCTTGGGTGCCGTGGCGCGGGCCGCAGACCCGGACAACAGCTACATCTCGGTCACCCTGCAGCCTGGTCTACGCTTTCTGCGCCAATCCTTGCGCATTTCGGGCCCCGAGGTACACCAAAAACTCCGGCAAGTTTGCGGCTTTGGCGCCGAAGAGGCGAAAGGGAAGGAACAACGCGGCCAGAAACAACGCCTGGCACGGCGTCATGCCGTGCTCGGCCCGAATCTCTCGCTTTCTTATGACAATCCGCTGCACATGGTGCGCGGTGCCGGCCGTTATTTGTTTGAGGCTTCCGGTCGCGGCTACTTGGATGCAATCAACAATGTCCCCCATGTCGGGCACGGCCACCCCCAAGTGGTCCAGGCCACCACCGCGCAATTGCATCGCCACAACACCAACACCCGTTACCTGGACGACACGGTGTTGGAATACGCCGAGGCTTTGGTTGCCACTTTGCCGGCGCCGCTCTCAGTGGTGCACTTTGTCAACTCCGGAAGCGAGGCCAACGAACTCGCCTTGCGTTTGGCTCGCGTTCACAGCGGCGGCCGTGATTTTGTGGTGCTGGATGCGGCCTATCACGGCAATACCCAGGCGCTGATCGATTTGTCGCCTTACAAGTTTCAAGGGCCGGGCGGCCAAGGGCGCCAAGCACATGTGCAAGTGGCCACCTTGCCCGATCGCTATCGCGGCACTTACGGCTACGACGAGGCCGACGCCGGCCCGCTCTATGCGCAAGACCTGGATCGCTGCTTGGCCTCAATTGCCGAACGCGGCGCCAAGCCGGCGGCATTTTTGTGCGAGGCCATTCCCGGATGCGGCGGGCAGGTCGTCTTGCCACCAGGTTTTTTGGCGGCGGCCTTTGCCAAGACCCGGGCCTCCGGGGCCCTCTGCATTGCCGACGAGGTGCAGACCGGCTTCGGCCGAGTCGGCAGTCATTTCTGGGCCTTTGAAACCCAAGGCGTGATTCCGGACATCGTCACCGTGGGCAAACCCATGGGCAACGGCCACCCGCTGGGCGCCGTCATCACCACGCCGGCCATTGCCTCGTCATTCCATAACGGCATGGAATTTTTCAACACCTTCGGGGGCAATCCCGTGGCCTGCGCCACCGGACTGGCGGTCCTGCGCGTGCTGGAGGAAGAAGGCCTGCAAGAAAACGCGCGTCTTGTGGGCGAGCAGTTGTTGACCGGCCTGCGTCAGTTGGCGGATCAACACCCCATCCTCGGCGATGTGCGCGGCCTCGGCCTTTTCCTGGGAGCGGTCTGCGTCCGTGATCGCGCAACCCAGGAGCCTGCTGCGGAACAAGCCCGGCACATCGTCCACCTCATGCGCGACGACGGCATCTTGCTCTCCACCGACGGCCCCCTCCACGAGGTCATCAAGATCAAGCCGCCGCTGGTCTTTCAGACCGAGGACGCCGATTTCCTGCTCCAGCGCCTGGATTCGGCACTGCAGCGGACAGCCTCCTTATCATTCCAGCCTTGACCATCCCCGCCACCCTCCCCAAGGCCGCCGTCGCCGAAATTTACCGTCGGCCCCTGATGGCGTTGGTTTTTGAAGCGGCTACCGTTCACCGCCAGTACCACGATGGCGACACCTTGCAGTGCTCGACCTTACTCAGCATCAAAACCGGCGCTTGTGCGGAAGATTGCACCTATTGTTCGCAATCCGCGCACAACGACACTGAGTTGGAATCGGAACCTCTGCTAGACACCGCCAAGGTGATCGCCGGGGCTCGGGCCGCCGTCGCCCAAGGCGCCGATCGTTTTTGCATGGGCGTGGCTTGGCCGCGTATTCGAAACGGCAAGAGCTTCGAACGCATTCTGGAAATGGTCACCGAAGTGAAAGCCATGGGTCTGGAGACCTGCCTGACGGCCGGCATGCTGGAAACCCAACACGCGGCGCAATTGAAAGAGGCCGGACTGGATTATTACAACCACAACCTAGACACCTCGCCGGAATACTACGGCCAAATTGTCACCACCCGCACTTACGCCGACCGCTTGGAAACTTTGCAAACCGTGCGCGATTCCGGCATCCATGTTTGCTGTGGTGGCATCCTCGGCCTCGGCGAATCGGAAGAGGATCGCATTGGACTCTTGCACGAACTCGCAAACCTCAGCCCACCACCCGAATCGGTGCCCATCAATACCTTGGTGCCGGTGGAGGGCACGCCCTTGGCCGAAACCCCCACCCTGGATTGGACCCAAGTCCTGCGCATGGTGGCCAGCGCTCGCATTCTGATGCCAAAATCCTGGTTGCGCCTTTCCGCGGGTCGGGCATCTTTGTCCGAAGAAGCCCAGGCGCTTTGTTTTCTGGCCGGAGCCAACTCTATTTTCCTCGGCGAAAAATTACTAACGGCTCCCAATGCTAGTCTTGGTAGCGACCAAGAGTTGTTTCAAAAGTTGGGCCTGCGCACCAACGCGAAACCCGCTGCGGTGCCGCTTTCGGTATGAAA
>CAYXFZ010000110.1:2197-5941 GCA_964464385.1 uncultured Planctomycetales bacterium | reverse complement strand
GGCAGGAGCTTCTTCGGCAGGGGCTTCTTCGGCAGGGGCTTCTTCGGCAGGGGCTTCTTCGGCAGGGGCTTCTTCTGCCTCGGCAGCAGCAGCCAGCTTGGCTGCCTTGCGGGCCGCAGCACGTGCGCGCTTGCGTTCTTGGGCCTCCTCCCAAGCCTTCCGCACGGCGTCGTTTTCCTCGAAGTCGGCGTGCAAGAAAGAAAGGCCAATACGCTCGTCACCACAATCCACGCGCACGACTCGAACTTCCATCCGGAGATCCGAGATGCAATGCACTTCCGGTTGATCCTGCCATTCCTGTGGCAAGGTGGAAAAATGAAGAAAGGCCTCCAGTTCGTCTTCGAGGCGCACAAAACAGCCTGCATCCACGTTCTTGGTGATCGTGCCAGCCAGCATATCTCCCACGTGGTAGTTGGAAGGGATGTAATCTTCCCAAGGGTTTTGGGTCAGTTGCTTCATGCCCAGTGAAATCCTCTGCTTGTCCTTCTCAACGCTGAGAACCACGCATTGGATCCGATCGCCCTTTTTAACCAACTCGGAGGGATGCTGCACCTTACGGGTCCAGTGGATGTCGCTGTTGTGCAACAGGCCATCGATCCCTTCCTCGATCTCCACAAAGGCACCATAAGAAGCCAGGTTCTTGACGGTGGCCTCGATGACGGTACCAGGGGCGTAACTCTCGGCGATGCGATCCCAAGGATTGCCCTCGACCTCGCGCACGGAAAGAGACATCTCCTTCTTTTCCAAATCAATGGCCTTGATGAAGACTTTGACCACTTCACCGCGTTCGAACTCTTTCTCCAAAGCGGGACTCTGACGGGTCCAGGAAACTTCCGAGACGTGGACCAGACCTTCCACTCCGGGCTCCAATTCCACGAACATGCCGTAGGGCACGATATTGGCAATGCGGCCCTCGTGAACGGAACTCATCGGGTAACGCTCCTCCAATTTTCCCCAAGGGTCTTCAGCAAGAGCCTTCATGGATAGTGCAACCCGATTTCGATCCCGGTCAATCTTGGTTACGACCACTTCGATCATGTCGCCAATTTTCAGCAATTCACGGGGGTGCTTCACCCGACCATGCGACATGTCAGTGACGTGCAACAGGCCGTCAATACCACCCAGATCCACAAAGGCCCCGAAATCGGCGATATTCTTGACTTCACCCTTGCGGACTTGGCCTTCCTCGATTTCCTGGAGCAGACCGGCGCGTTTTTCTTCCCTCTCTTCTTCCAGGAGTTGGCGTCGGGACACCACGATATTGCGGCGCGCCTCATCCACTTTGACGATTCGGCAACGAATTTCTTGATCGATAAAATCGCCTGGCTCGGAAGTCCTGCGCAAATCAATCTGCGAGGCCGGCATGAAGACCATGACGCCATCCACGCTAATGAGCAGACCACCCTTGATCTTCTTCTTGACCGTGCCTTCCAAGACATCGCCGGGTTCGTAAATACCGACCACCTTGCTCCAGGCACGTTCCCGGTCAGCTTCCTGTTTGGAAACGACGGGCACACTAGTTTGACGGTTGTCCCCGTAGTAAAAGACTTCGAATTCAGCGCCAATCTCGGGCAAGCCGTCGTCTTCAAACTCCGAATAGTCGATCGGAGCCTCGGCCTTGCCGCCAATATCGACCAGCACCTCACTGGCGTCTTGGTTCAGGGCAAGGACTGTTGCGGGGACGATGGTGTCGGCCTGAAGTCGCGTAGAGCAAAGATCCAGGACGACGTCCATGTTGAAGTCGATGACGACTTCGGAAAGAGAGGATTCAAGTTCCGCTTCGGAAATGTCGAAGCGGCGGATGGTTTCCTTGGCGGCCATGGTGGTCGAAAGGTGGGGTTGAAGTTTCGGGGATTAGGTGGACTCGTCCGTCGTGGGTTCTTCTTGATCAGAAGAGAACGACGGGCAAAGCTGCAACAGGCGCCCGACCGCCTGCTCCACATCCAATGCGCTGGTATCCAGAATGACGGAATCAGGAAGGGCTCGCGGCGCAGATTCGCCACGGGCGCCATCTCGAGTATCCCGTTCTTGAAGAGAAGCTCGAACCTGATCTTTGTCAACCTCCATGCCAGCAGCCTGCGATTGCAGAAGGCGGCGCTGAATGCGGATTTCGGGATCCACCTGGACAAACACCCGCAAGGATGCGTCTGGGAAAATCACCGCGCCAGCGTCACGACCGTCGGCGACCACTCCTTGAATTTCAGGGAGAGTTGCCACGGCTCGTATGCGATGGTTGAGGGCTTCACGCACGGCCTGGTGATCGGCGACGTCAGAAACGGCGGCATTCACGGCAGCGGAACGCAAGGCCAAACCTGGATCCTGCTGGTTCACGAGAACCGAGCCGTCCACTCCGGCTTGGAGGTCTAAATGGGAAAGAACGGCCAGAACCGCTTCGGCATCTGCCGGATCGGCGCTGGCCTCGAGAGTTGCCCATGCAACCGCCCGGTACCAAGCCCCCGAATCCAACCAGAACCAGCCCAAGCGCTCTGCGAGCAAACGGGCCAAGGTGCTTTTCCCTGAACCCGAGTGCCCATCCAGGGTCACAACCGGGACTCGATGAAAAGTGCCTTGCGCGCCCATGGGAGCCGCAGATTGTAGGCCCAAGCGGGAAAGGGTCAAGACAACGGGCCAAGAAGTGGAATCCCGGGATCTCCGGGCTCCCACGCGGGCAAAACACGCAGGATTCTCCCCTCACCGAGGGGCCGAGTCTCGGCGGCATGCAAATGCCCCACCCAAATCTGTCGAACCTGGCGTTCCCGGGCGTCCAAGGCCGCAGCTTCCGTGGATAGGGAGAGTCGGTCCAAGGGCTTCCGTGCGACGGCCTGCCGACTCCGACTCCGTAGAAGGGCGGCCAACCAAGTCCGCCAGGAAAAGGGCAGTGAGCGCAGAAATGAACGCACCGGAGGCCAGCGAAAAAACCGGCGCAAACGCTGATAAGACTGGTCATTCACGCAATACAAATCCCCATGGGTCAACCAGACCTGGGCCCCATCGGGATCCGACCAGAGCACGGAGTCCATCACCTCGGCGCCGACTTCGCGGCCATCAATCTCCTCCAGAAGAACATCCCGGTTGCCACGGATCAGAAGGACTCTCTTGCCGGATTGGGAAAGGGCCCGAAGGGCCGAGGCCAAAGGTCGAAAAGCGGGCAAATCCCAGGTTCCGGGTCCGAGCCAAGCATCCAGAAGATCCCCTAATACAAGAAGATCCTCGTCGCCCCCGCGGAGACCATCACATGTAGTTGAAAAATCGGCAATCTCTTGCGGCCGGTCCGGGTGCAAATGAAGATCGGCAAAAACCCGCAGGCCGCGATCACCAGGCAGGGAAAGGGTCCTCATGATTCCAATCCCAAATCCCGGATCTTTTGCCAAAGTGCCTTTCGCGAAACCCCAAGGCGTTCGGCGGTCTCCCCCTTGCGTCCCCCTGTTGCCGCCAAGGCGCTACGAATTGCCTCGGCCTCCGCCCGACGCACGGCAACTCGCAAGGTTTCTGCCCCGCCAACGGATCCTTCGGCCAAGATCCCACTCGGGAAAAAATGAGAGGCCTGCAGGATCCGTGCTCGGCCGGCCAAGGCCGTTGCCCGCTGGACGGCGTTGCGAAGTTCGCGCAAGTTTCCAGGCCAATCATGTTCTGCCAATCGAGTCCAAGCGGGCGGCGAGAGATCATGCCCTCGACCAGGAGCAAATTCCCGTAGAAAACTGCCGACCAAATCGGGGATGTCCTTGCGGCGGCTGCGCAAAGGCG
>CAYXFZ010000110.1:0-2187 GCA_964464385.1 uncultured Planctomycetales bacterium | reverse complement strand
GGGACAGCAGCAAGGCGGTAATACAGATCCTTCCGAAACGAGCCTTCCGCAACCATTTCCTCTAGATTTCGTTTGGCCGCTGAGATCACAACAGCAGAGAAGGGCAAGACGCCATCGCCACCGACCGGACGGAGCTCCCTCTCTTCCAAAACACGGAGCAAAGTGGCTTGCACATCAAGGGGAAGGTCGTCCACATCGTCCAAAAGAAGGGTGCCGGATCTAGCACTGGCCAGCAAACCCTCTTGATCATGATCCGCCCCCGTAAATGCACCGCGACGGAAGCCGAACAACTCGCCTTCGGCCAAACCCGGAGTCAAACCTCCGCAGGGAACGGCAACAAAAGGTTCCGCGCTCCGAGAACTGAGCCGATGCAACACATCGGCAACGCGCCCCTTGCCAGTCCCGCTCTCGCCCAGCAACAAGACCGTCGCTTGCTGTTGAGCTGCGGTCCTCACCGAAGAGCGCAAAGCCTGAATTTCTGGACCACGACCTTCCAATCCCAAATCATCGCTCGGATCCAAACCGGCCAAGCGTCGTCGCATTTCCTGCCACTCGGCAATCCTGCAAATCTGTCCCAACAAGGCCTCGGGCGGAAAGGGTTTTTGCAAGTAGCCGTGGGCACCATCTCGCATGGCCTCCACAGCCTGCTCAACGCTGGCGTAGCCGGTCATCATGAGAACTTCGGCTGGCGGATCCAAAGCGCGCGCACGACGCAAAACTTCTAGACCATCCACCCCCGGCAAGCGCACATCCGTCAGCACCAAATCACAACGCTTGTTTTCCAGCCAAGCCAGTGCCGAGGCACCATCCGAAAGGGCCACGACCTCATGACCTTCTTCGCGCAGGCGCTCTTGTAGCGGCAAACGCAAGGTGTCCTCGTCTTCAACCAAGAGAATATTCATGATCGATGGGCAAGCCCGGCAGCCAGCATGCGGTGAGCAAGGCGGGCAGCGGCAAAATCAGAAGCATGCAGGCCAGGCCGGGGAGACAATTCCACCAAGTCAGCTCCCACAATCTTGCGCTTACTTTTCGCAAGAGTGCACAGCACCTCCGAGACCGTGAACCAATCCACACCTCCGGGTTCGGGGGTGCCTGTGGCGGCCATCACGCTGGGATCCAATCCGTCCACATCAAAGGACATCCACAGGGGGCCGGGTGGAAGATGGCGAAGCACCAAGGCCGGGCGTTCCGCGGGAGGCAAGGCCAGCAAATCTCGAGCGAACACGCGAGTCGCACGATCCGTTTTCCCAAAAAAGTTGATCTCTTCTGGAGAAACCGCCCGAATCCCGAAAGAATGCAAATGAACTCCGCATTCCAAGACGCGGCGCATGACGCAACCGTGGCCAAATCGAGTCCCTTCGTAGGAATCTCGCAAATCCGAATGTGCATCCAGGTGCAAAACAACGAGGTCCGGGTACCGGGTAGCTGCTGCCCGAATGGGCCCCAAACTGATGGAATGTTCCCCTCCAAGGATAAAAGGAAACTGGCCCTCATTCAGGCAGGAGTCAGTCCAATCCTGCAAGGGATCGGCGAGGGCCTCCGGCGGGCCAGAGAACAAAAAAGGATCCAAGGTGCGAATCCCCCATTGCCGAGGCTCCACGTCCAGCCATTCATCATGCCATTCCACGTGCGCAGAGGCCGCCAAGAGAGCGGTCGGCCCCTGAGCAGTTCCCCGCTGCCAAGTGACCGTGGCCTCGTAGGGAACCGGAAGGACCTGAATGGCAGCGTCGGGCCCACAGTCCGCATCCTCCAATCCGAGAAAAGCGCCAGGGGTCCGGGCAGTCGAAGAAACCCCAGGGAGTGGCGAACGGGACACGTGGGGAATTCTACGGGCCCCCGAAGGACTGGTTCCCGGACCCAAGCCGACCCCTAAACTGGAAGAATGCGTTTCGAATACCGCCAAGACCTGCGTCTGGAGCAAAAACTCCTCCAGTCCCCGCAGATGATTCAGGCGATGCAGGTGCTCCAGCTCTCCACGCCAGAGTTGTTGGATCGGATCCAAGCCGAGCTTGACGAAAATCCATTCCTGGAAGAGGAGAAGGACACTCCGGCCGTGGAAGAAACGGACGCCACCCCCACCCCTACGGAAGAGCTGGATTTGGAAACCATCCGCCTATTCGATGGCCGGGAACATTCGGGTCTTCCATCTCTGGCTGGAGAAAATTTCTGGGACCCTGTGGCTAATTT
>CAYXFZ010000109.1:0-6071 GCA_964464385.1 uncultured Planctomycetales bacterium | reverse complement strand
GGTGGGAAGATGCGGGGTCTTGGACTGGATTCAGTCATGCTGGGTTAGGGATCGTCGGCGCGGGGGAGGATTCTCTTCGATCTTTCCTGCCAGCATCTGGGCTGCGACCTGGGTCAACTCGGAGGTGGATTGGCCCTCGACCACGGACAAGACGCGCAGATCCAAAAAGCGCCGCAGCCAGGTGCTTTGGCGGCGGACAAGGCGGCGGGTCAAATGAATTGCCTTATCCCTCGCCTGATCCAGCGGTAGCCCATCCTCCAAGTGGGCCAACATTTGCCGATAGCCGAGGGCCTGGCGAGAAGCGCGAGAGAAACCGCCCCCTTGCAAGATCTGGCGAATTTCATTTAAGAGGCCGGCCTCCAACATGGCATCAAAACGGGCCTCGATCCGAGCGTGGACCTGGGCCCGGTCGTGCACAAGGGCCACGGCCGGGGCGCCCACTCGAACGGGATCCTGCCATTCTCTTTGCCAGGCCGAGAGGCGCCGGCCCGTCGCCCGCAGGACTTCGATGCCGCGCAGAAGACGCTTGTCATCGTTTTCGTGGAGTCGGTCGTGAAGGGAAGGATCGCCCTCCTGCAGTTCTTGGCGCAGGTTGGCGCGACCCCCTGAATGCAGTTCGGCCTCGACTTGGACCCTTAATTTTTGAGGAATGTCGGGACCTTGATGCAGACCGGCCGTGCGAGCGCGCAAATACAGACCCGTACCGCCGACATAGAGCGGGCGTTTGCCCCTGGCGCGCACCTCGGCCTCGGCCCGATCGGCGGCGGCCAACCAAAGGGCAACCGAACATGTTTCGTGCGGTTCGACCAAATCCAAGAGATGGTGCGGCACGATCGCGCACTCGGCCGGGGTCGGCTTTGCCGTACCAATGTTCATGTGGCGATAGACCAACATGGAATCCAAAGAAAGAATTTCGGCGTTGAGTTCCTTGGCCAGGGTAAGCGCCACGGCCGTCTTGCCGGATGCAGTCGGCCCCAACAAGAAGAGCCGGTCGGTCATTGCGGTTGCAGGACGGCCACGGCCCGGCGGGCCGGGTCGAACAGGGCCGAAGCCCTTCGTTGCACCGCTTCGACGGAGACCTCTTCCAGGACCTTGGCCGTAGCCAAGGGATCGTGACCCGCCAAAAGCGCAGAGAGTGCCTCGGAAGCGGCAGCCCCGGGCGCCTGAAGTCCGCCGACCATGGCGCCCCAAGTGGCGCGACGAATGCGTTCCAAATCTTCGGGCTGGGGACCCTCCTCCAGGAATTCGGCCAGCGCGTTGGAGACCGCATGGACAAATTCCTCGGGCTTGTCGGTCGTTCCACCCGCCAAGGCGTGGCCAAAATCTTCGTCGGCGGAATGACCAACGCTGAAACTATCGTCCAAGACGCCCTGGTCATACAAGGATTGCCGCCGGTGAGTGGACTCACCCAGGGCCAATTCCATCACCAAGGAAGAAAGGATGCGGTGTTCCAAAAGAGCGGGGCCCAGGCCCACGGAAGGGGTGTCCTTCCACCCCATCCAGACCCGGGGGCGCGTCACGGAGAAGGAAATTTCGCGCCAGGATTCCCTGGGATCGTTGGGTTCCGAAATGGCAGGGGCGGTACAGCTAGGAGCGCCAGGGGGATCCAAGCGAGCGAGCACTTCTCCCAACATGGCCTCGGGATCAAAGTCCCCGGCCAGGGCAAGCTTGAGTCGGTCCGGGCAATAAAAAAAGTCGTAGCAGGCCTGCAGATCTTGAGCCGTGGTGCGCCGCACTTCCTCGACGGTGCCGCC
Organism: uncultured Planctomycetales bacterium; assembly: GCA_964464385.1. Lineage (GTDB taxonomy): Bacteria > Planctomycetota > UBA1135 > UBA1135 > UBA1135 > CAYXFZ01. Next base: position 4,317 of record CAYXFZ010000109.1, on the reverse strand, counting down.
CGGGGGAATGCGCACGAGGTTCTTGTGATAGAGCGCTTCCAGGAGGAGGAATAAACCACGGAGATCCGGGTTGTACTCGTACATGCGCACTTCTTGTTCGATGATGCCCTTTTCTTTTTCGACGCGCTCTTCCGTAATGAGCGGGTGTTGCACGAAGTCCAGCAAGATGTCAAGGCCATCCACGAAACGACCCGCCGAAGAAAAATGGTAGGTCGTGGTCCGAAAGCCGGTGCCACCATTGAAGTCCGCGCCAATGTTGGCAAAGCGATCAAACACTTTTTCTTCGCGGCCTTCAAAGAGCTTGTGCTCCAAAAAATGGGCACTGCCATCGGGCACGCGAAGTTCCTGTCCATCCGGGCCCGGGAAGTGCACGTCCACACTGCCGAAGCGGAGCCCAAACCAACCGGTGGAGGTAACAAAACCCGGTTTGGGAATGAGGGCAATTTCGACACCGGAAGGGGCCCGGGTCAGAAAAACTGTTTCGCCCAAACCAGGGTAATGAATGCGACGCGTTTCCAGGGTCCGGGGATCCATTCGATTCAGGAAGAGAGTAGGTAACCGAGGGAGGGTTGCCAGGAAGAGGCAGCGGTTGCTACGGCCTGGGGAGTGACGGCATCTAGGGCATCGATGCGTTCTTGCGGTGTTCGGTGGAATCCCCGCACGGCCTCGCGGGTCAGGTAGGAGGCCAGTCCGCCACACGAATCGCCAACGGTGGCCAGGTCGTCCTTGGCCAAGATGAGGGAGCGTTCCATTTCCTGGCTCGAAAATTCTCCTGCGGCCAAGGCCGCGACTTGTTTCTTCACTTCGTCGCGGACCTCTTCCCAAGCACTTCCATCAATGCCCGCGTGGATGGCCAAAATTCCCTTTTGCAGGCGCAGGGCTGAGGAAATGCCGTAACAGAGGGAGCGTTCTTCACGCAGGATGCGGAACAAGCGGCCTTGCACGCCACCACCCAGCATGAGATTGGCCAGGACCAGGGCCTCGAAGGATGAGGGATCTGTGGGCGGTTCGAAGCGGTAGCCCAGAAGGGCGCGTGCCTGGTCCATGGGCAAAGTTTCCCGCACTTCGGAAAATTGTTCGGCCGCGCGCCAGGAGGAAAGTGGCGCCGAGTCTCGCGAAGCGGAAACGGGGAACCAGGAAGCGAGGTTTTTTTGGATGGCCTCGGGATCCACGGGACCTACCACAACGGCCAAAATGCTGGCGTGATCCAGGAGCTCTAGCCGAGCCCGTTCCAAATCCTCGGCGGTGAGGGTCTGGATTTGTTCCTCGGTGCCCCAGGGGGGCAATTGATTGGGTTCGCCGGCACAAAGATGGTGCAAGAAGCGCTCGCGGGCCCATGATCCGCGATCGTCCGGGAGGCCCCGAATTTTACGGATCAGGATGTGGCGCTCGCGCTCGAGAGAATCGGGGCAGAACGGGGCCCCATCGATTGCCCGCAGCGGGGCCAAGAGCCGATCTTGGGCCAATTGGAGGGCACCGGCCATGGCCCCTCCCCCCTCCGGGAGATAGGAATCAGCAATCCAAGTGGCCTGGAGGGCCGTGCGGTGATGGTCGCCAAACCGATCGGCGCCGAGCGAGACCGCGGCCCCCCAGAGTTCCTCTTCAGCGCGGACGAGGGACATGAGGTCCGGGTGATGGGCCGTGCCGGCCTCAAGGAGGCGCAGGAGCAGGGTGCGGGCTGGAGAGAGTCCATCGTCCAGGGGCCGGTCCAAATTCAAATGGAGATGGACGCGCTTGAAGCGATCGTCGGGAAGGACGTGAATCTCGAGGCCTGGTTCTGGCCGAAAGATGTCCGCCTTGCAAGGGGGGATGACCGTGGGCAAGGGCAACATCCTAGGGTGCGCAGGTGGCCCACTCTACAATTGGGTCGTGCGGGCAGTCCTCTTGCATCCCCACGATCCTTGTGTTGATTACGCCTCTGGGGTCGGCACCATGATCAATACCTTCATTGCCTGTGCGCCGGCAGAGTTAGAGATTCGATTGGTGGGGGCCACTTCGGATCCGGGCCAGCGCCCCTTGGGGGAATGGCAAGACGTCCAAGTGGGGTGGCGGACCCTCCCCTACTTGCCCATCGTGTTGGGCCATCCCTCGGAACGGAGTCGGGTTCCCCTCGCCTTCCGTTACACCTGGAAGTTGCGTTCGTGGTTGCGGCGCTTGGACCTTGAGGATAGTTGTTTGATGTTCCATCGCTTGGAACCGGCCCTTCCCACGCGGTGTTTGCAAAATTCCAAGGTGATGTTCTTGCACTATCACGTGAAGGATCAAATTTTGCATCCCAAGACCGAGGTGAGTTGGGGCAAATTTCCTTGGTTGTATTTTGCCTTGGAGCGTTCCTTATTGCCCAAGATGGATCGGCTTTGGTCGGAGCGCCAAGATGCGATCGAATGGTGGCAAGAGAAATATCCGGCCCTGCATGGAAAATCGGATTTTTTACCGACCTGGGCCGATGATCAAATCTTTTTTCCGCGCCCTGAGAAGGAGGTTGCGGATCTGCGGCGCGAGTTGTTTGTTGGTGCGGGTCTTGATCCGGTGCAACCCACGGCCCTGTTCGCGGGTCGTTTTGAGGGGCAGAAGGATCCCATGTTGTTGTTGCGCGCCTGGAGTTTGTTGGTGAGGGAGCGACCCCATGCGCAACTTGCCCTAGCGGGTGCGGGCAGTTTGCAGGAAGAGATGCATTTGTTTCTGAAGGAGGAGGGACTGGATAAACAGGTCGTTTTTTTAGGTACCCTTTCGCAGGATGCGATTGCGAAATGGCTCAATGCGGTGGATGTGTTCACACTCTCATCTGCCTTTGAGGGCATGGCCCTAGCGATGATTGAGGCATTGGCCTGTGGTACCCCGGTCGTGGTCACAGATGTCGGGGAGGCCCCCCGGGTCGTGCGCGAGGTCGCTTGTGGGCGCTTGGTCACCAGTCGAGATGCGGGTGATTTCGCCCGGGCCCTGGGCGAGGTCCTGGGCGCTCCGCGGGATCCGGATCTCTGCGTTCGTGCGGCACGGCCCTACACTCCCCGCAGGGTCCTGGAGCCAGTCTATGATTTCATTCTCTACGGGAACTCCAAATCATGAAGATCGCGCTTGTTTGTTCCACGGGTGGTCATCTCCTGGAGATGATGAACTTGAAATCTGCCTGGGAGAAACACGACCGCTTCTTCGTGACTTTCCCCCTGGAGGATGCGCGCACCTTATTGGAGGGGGAACGCGTTCATTGGGCGTACCATCCGACCAATCGCAGTCTGAAAAATTTGGTACGGAATTGGTTCTTAGCGTGGAAGATCTTGTTGCGAGAGAGGCCGGATGCGGTCGTTTCCACCGGTGCTGGAATTGCGGTGCCCTTTATATTTGTCGCCAAAATTCTGCGGATCCGGACCGCGTATCTGGAATGCATTACGCGCATCCATTCGGTTTCCATTTCTGGCCGCATGATCTTGTCCGTGGTGGATCGTTTTTTCGGCCAGTGGGAGGAATTAGCCGCAAAAAATAAGCGGATTCATTTTGAGGGGCGCAATTTGTAAGTCCATGATTTTCTTCACGGTCGGCACGGAGCAATTTCCCTTTGAGCGCCTCATCCGAGCTGCGGATCTGGTAGCGGAGAAATTCCCCGACGAAGAGGTCTTTGCCCAAATTGCTGAGAATGAGGTGGTTCCCCAAGTCGCAAATTGGGATCGCTGGCTCTCCTATCCTGATTTTTCCCGCCGCATTGCGGATTCACGCATTGTCGTGACGCATGCGGGCGCGGGGTCGCTCCTGTCATGCGCCTGGATTGGTCCAGTGGCCGTGACCCTGCCGCGCCTCCATGTGCGGGGCGAGCACGTGGACGATCACCAAGTGGAGTTGGCCAACAAAATGGCCGATTTGGGGCACGCGTTATTGGCCCATTCTCCCGAGGAGGTGCTGGATTGGGTCGTTCGTTACGACGGGGCACGGGCCGATGCGCGCAAATTGCATGACTCTGGAACCAACTTGGCAAAGGCGTTGGATCGTTGGCTCTTGAGAGGAGGTGCCCCGTGATTGCGAGTTTTTTTCTGGCTGCTCTTGGGCCGCTTCTGCAGGGACCAGGCTCGGACCTTGCCCGGGATTTGTTGCTGCGGGCCGCCGAGGCACAGAGACCGGGAGCGGGCAAGGTCCCCGTACTGGAGTTCTCTGCCCATCTGAATGTGCGCGAGAGGGGCAGGACCCGCAATGAGTTCGATCTGCAACTTTCGTACGTGGGCGGGGAGGAGGAGCGCATTGCCCTGGAATTGAACGATCCGGATCGCGGGGTGGGGGTGGCCAAGGGCCTGGATGAGATGGGCTATTGGTTGCGGGAGGGAGGCCAAG
>CAYXFZ010000108.1:0-6131 GCA_964464385.1 uncultured Planctomycetales bacterium | reverse complement strand
CGAGGCGGAACGGCGCGCTTCCCGTCAAGATCGCTTGGCCGCGCTCGGAACCTTGGCGGCCGGTTTGGCGCACGAAATCAATTCGCCCTTGGCGGGTGCAACTCAGGGCTTGGATGTTCTGCGCCAAGAAGCCAACTCCTCCCGTGGTCAACGATGGGTTGGCTTGGTCAGCGATGCGCTTTCCCGCATGGGTCACCTTTTGCAGCGGCTTTTGCACCTCACTCCTGCTCATGCCGACTCGGGTGACTGCCTCCTGCAAGACGCTCTTGCCGACTTGCCTGATTTCTTGGCCAGTCGCCTGAAAGATCGAAAATTGGATTTGGATTTGGGCACGTCTCCCTTGCCGGTGCGCGGTTCCGTTGGGGATTTGTTCCCGGTCTTTTTGAATTTGGTGAACAATGCATTGGATGCCATGGATCAGGCCGGCTTGCGCCAAGGTGGGATTCGGATTCAGGCTCGTCCTCGTGATGGTGGTGTGTGGGTGCAACTGGAAGATGATGGTCCCGGTGCCCCGCCGGATCTTCTGCCGCATTTGTTTGAGCCCTTTGTCACTGGCAAAGAGATCGGCCAAGGCAGTGGCTTGGGTTTGGCCCTAGCCCACGCCACCATTGCCCAATTGGGTGGGGAAATCGAGGTGGAAAATCGGCAAAAGGGAGGATTCCGGGTGACGATTTCTCTGCCTTCCCCCTGATGCTGTCGCTCGCTGCCCTGCCCTTCCTGCTCTTTCTTTCGGCCTGTTTTGCCGGGTCGGAGGCGGCCCTATTCACTTTGGCGGCCGAAGGAGGGGCCCCGACCTGCACCCGTCGTCTCTTGCGCCATCCCAGCCGGACCCTCTCCGTCCTTTTGCTGGGCAATCTCTTGGCGAACTTGGCCTGGTTTTCGACCTCTGCCGCGGCCGCCGCCAACTTGGCCCCAGCTCAGCAGGCTGCGGCCGCCTTGGCCACGGTGCTTGCCCTCGTGGTGGCCGGAGAAATCGTTCCCAAGGCCCTCGCCCGCCGGTATCCGGCGCGTTCCGCCCTCTGGATGACTTTGCCGTTGCGGGTCCTGGATCGTTTGGTGGGCCCTTTTGCGGGTCCGACTCGCACCCCGGAGGGAGGGCGGGCCAAACCCTTGGCGGCCAGCGAAGTGGAATCCCTGATGACGGAAGTGGGCGGGGGCATGTTGCCGCCACTAGATCAAGAGTTGGTCCTTCGCATCCTGCAAGTCGGCGGTTTGCGGGCCGGGGCCGCCCGCATTCCTCTGGGTGACGTTCTGCGGGTGCAGGAATCCACTCCCTTTGGTTTGGCTCGACAGAGATTGCGGGAACAACGATTGTCCTGGGCCCTGGTGGCCAACGACCATGGGGAGTTTGTGGGAGTCTTGGATTTGGTCCGCCACCAAAAGGGAGAACAAGTGGGTGGCATCATGGGTCCCATCCCGATTTTGCCGGAAGTTGCCCCGCTCTCTCGAGCTGCCGTCCTCCTGCGCGAAACCGGCAGTCCTGTGGTGCTGTTGGTGGATGAATTTGGGGAGGCAGCCGGGGTCTTGGCTCGGGGCCGATGGGCCGACACCCTACTCTCCCGTTTGGTCGCGGATGGCCGCATCCCAGCGGCCCAACGGCTGAGTCCAAATCGCTGGCGCTTGGATCCGGCCTTGCCCTTGCATGTCTTTCGACAGCGATTTGCCGATCCGGGTCCGGTGGATCCCAAGTTGGATACGGTGGGCGGACTCTTGGCCGAACGCTTGGGCCGGATTCCCCAGGAAGGGGATACTTTGCCCTTAGTGGCCGCCGGCTTTCGCTGGGAGATTCAAGTCGAAGAAGCATTGCCTGAAGGGCCCACGAGATTGCTTTTGACCAAACATTCGGCGGGGGAGGAAGTTCTATGACCGGCATTCTCTTGGCCTTGTTCCTTGCCTTGGCTTGCTCCGCCTTGTTCGCCGGTGCCGAAACGGCTTGGTATGCCACCCCGCGTTTGCGCTTGCAGCACGCAGCCAAGAACTCGCGGCGCGGACGTTGGTTGGCGCGCGTCTCGCAATCCACCCCGGGCTATCTTTGCACTCTGCTTGTCGGCAACAACTTGGCCAACAACGCCGTGGTGCACGCGGCGGCGGCGCTCTTCTTGTCCTTGGGCGTCAGGGATCCCCACCTCTTTGCCGGCATTTGCTTGGTGCCGGTGCTCTTTCTGGTCTGCGAGGTCATTCCCAAGCGCTGGATGTTGCATCACTCCTTGGAGCGCTCCATTGCCGTGGCTCCTGCCCTCGCCTTGGCGCGCATCCTTCTTTTTCCCTTGGCCGCCCCCTTAGGCCTCCTCCTTCGCCAAGCCGGCCTCGAAGAACCCGGGCCGGGGCCACGGCAATTGCGGGCGGTTCTCCTCGAGCCTGGAGAGGAGCCCATCGGAGAAACCGAGGCCAAGCGGGCCGCGCACCGGGCCTTGGAGTCACCTGGCCGGGGCCTGGCCGCCTACTTGCGGCCGACCTTGCTCTGGCAGGAGGCCATGTCCTTGGCGGACGCTCGTCTTGCCTTGGCCCTGGAACCTAGCGGCCTGGCCCTCCTGGCCAGCGAAAGAGGGCCACTTCTGTTGCAAGGGGAACGGCTTGCTGTGGCTTCGGATCGAGCCTCTCTTCTGGATCTCGCCGAGGAAATCCCGCAACTGGATCCCCATTTGGACCTATCAGGAGCATTGGAGAGCCTGCGCGAGGCGGATGCCCGCTTTGCTTGGGTTGCCCTGCCCGGCCAAACTCCCCGATTGTTGGATCTGGAGCATATGCTGGGCCTGCTCTTCTCGGGCAATCCCCTCCCTGCCCCTTCATGACACCTTCCCGCCTCTTCCCACTGCTCCTGGCCGCCCTCATGGGTGGTCTGGTGGTCCGTTGGGGGATCCCAACCCCAGTCTTGGCCGATGTGGATTCTGGCCCCCGCTATGTGGCCGTAGCGGGTCCTTATCAAGAAGGAGTTTCGCTTTTGTATGTTCTCGATCAAAAGACCCGCCATCTTGCCATCTATGAGGCGCGGGGCGGTTCTCCCAGTTCTCGCGAGCTTGTTTTTGTGGCTGCTCGCAATCTCTCCCTCGACTTACTTCTGGACGGATTCAACGACGAATCGGAAATGAGTTACCGTCAGTTGCAGGCCGAGTTTGATTCCCGGGGCATTGCCCTGCCCGATTCCCGGCTTCCTTCCCCTTCCCAACCTCCAGCCTCGGATTGAGTATCCTGGCTACTTCTCCTCTGACCCCTGACCCCCAAGATTCCCGTGGCTGCTAACGAGTACAAGTCCTTTGAAGATGCCCTCGACCGACTCGAGGTTGCTGATGATGAACTGAAGCGATTGATTTCCGCTGGCGAGATCCGTGCCATGCGCGAAGGTTCTCGCACCCTGCTTCGGGCCGAGGACGTGAACCGCGTCGCCGATCTTCTGGGAACGGGCCCTGCGGTCGATGAAACAGCAAGCGGTGAATTGCTCGATGTCGAAGAGGTTTCCTTTGCGACCGAAGATTTGCCGGATCTGGAAGAGGATGTGGATGCCGGCATGCTGACCACCCAATTGTCAGAAGAGGACACCCTCTTGGACGATGGTCTGGAGATCGTGGAGGTGGAAGAAGAATGGGACGAACCCGCCAAGCCCGCTCGCGCCCGCGCGGATCGTGCCGCTCGGAGTGGTGGCCGTGCAGTTGCTGTGGCCGGCGTGGAAGGTGCCCAGGAGTCTTCCGGCCAATTGTTTGCTGCGGTCGCTACGACCGCCATCATGCTTTGGGGCATTTCCTTTGCCTTGGGAATGCTGTCCGGAAATTCCACCGGCATCACCAATGGCGTCGTGAACATGTTCCGGGATTCGTGAACAGGTCTCGCTGATCCAGCGGTTTCTCCTGATGCTTCGGATCGCTGTCGTTCTCGCCTTGGGCGGGCTTGTCGCCTGTCAATCCGAGTCCAAAGTTCCGTTGGCCTTGTTGCAGTTGGAGTCTCTTTTCTTGGCGCCGCCGCCGGAGGAAGGCCGGCCCTGGCTCCTGGCCGGGGAATATGAAGTCACGCGAGCGGAATGGGCCGGGAAGGAAACTGCCGCTGGCAACTTGCCGCAAGCTTGGGTGGACAGAAACGAGGCCTCAGCTTGGGCCCTGAGCCAGGGTTTTCGTCTGCCCACTCTATTGGAGTGGCGATGGTTGGCGTTGGGTCGCAGTCCAACCCAAAGGGTGGTTTGGGGAAGTAGCCCCAACTTGGATACGGCCAATGTTCTGGAGCTGGGTTTTCATCGGCCCCTGCCGGGCGGAGTATTTGAGCGCCAATCCGGTCCTTTCGGCGGCTGGGATTTTCTAGGCAATGTGTGGGAATGGGTCGTGGATCCCAGCAAGCCTCATGGCAGTGTGACCGCTTGTGGGGGAGGTTATGCCCACTATGTTCGGGGTGCTGTAGCCGGTGCGGATCCCAACATGCGACTGCGGCATTTGGCGAGCGGCGAGAAGGCCGATGACATCGGCTTGCGCTTATTGACCGAGGCCGAACCCTGGTTGTTGCAGCACGGCCTTCCTCTTTGGGAGAATCCTCTCTGGCGAGATCGAGTGGAAAGGCGTTTTCAATCTTGGCATGGATTCACTCGCCAGCAATTGGCCAAAAGTTTGCGGGAAACCGGGGCGCCTTCCCTCTTTTGTGCGGCTCTTTCTCGGCAAGAGGGCTGAGACTGGACATGAAGATCGCTGAACTCAAGCAGATGTTTGCAGATCGTGGGCTGGCTCCATCCATGCACCGGGGGCAAAATTTCCTCGTGGACCCTAGTTTATTGGCGACCATTCCGCGTGACGCTGGGGTCCAGGCCGGTGATCGTGTGTTGGAGGTCGGGCCCGGTACGGGAGCCCTAACGGAAGTGTTGTTGGAAGCGGGAGCTCGGGTCCTGGCCGTGGAATTGGATCATGGGCTCGCTGCTTATTGCGCCGAGCGATTTGGCGAACACGAGGGCTTTGAATTGGTGGTAGGGGACGCCTTGGGAAAAGGCGAGCGTTTTCACTCCCGGGTCGAGGCTTGGTGGCAGGAAGGTCCGCCGCCGCGGATCGTCAGTAATTTGCCCTATGGAATTTCTGGTCCGTTCCTGGGTCGTCTCCCGGGTCGGCCCCTCCTTGGAGCTTGCCTCCTTTTGCAACAGGAGGTGGCGGAGAAAGCGGCCGGGCGACCACCGGGTCCTTTGCCCATTCGCTTGGCGGCCGCTTTTGCCGTACGTCTGGGGCGCCGGGTTCCGGCAGAGGTGTTTTGGCCCCGCCCGCAGGTGGATTCCGCTTTTCTGCACCTCGACCCAGGATCGGGATCTTGGAATTTGGAGCAGGACCAGCGGCTGGCTGGAATCCTGCGCGTGGCATTTTCCCAGCGCCGGAAATTGCTTCTGCCGCGCTTGCGGAAGGTGGATGCTGCGGCAGCGGAGGCCCTGCTCCAGGCCGGAGTCTCGCAGCAAGCTCGAGCGGAGGATGTGGCCCCGGCGACCTGGCTGCAAGCTTCGGCAACAAAGAGGCCCGGTGGCGCGTAGGATGAGTTCCGGTATGGCGACAAGCGACTTCGATCTTCGGGAAACGGCGGACCTCATCAAGGACCGGATTGCCATCGAAGAGGTCATCGGCCGCCGGGTGCAACTCAAACGGAGTGGTTCGGGTCTCACGGGTCTATGCCCCTTTCACGCCGAGAAAACCCCATCTTTTCACGTGCGTCCCGACCACGGACACTTCAAGTGTTTCGGTTGCCAAAAGGGAGGTGATGTTTTTACCTTTCTCATGGAAATTGACGGACTGGAATTCATGGAGGCGCTGCGGATTTTGGCCGACGAGGCTGGCGTGGCACTGCCAACCTTTGGCGAGCAACGGTCTGGCAAACAGGAGCATCACGAAGAGGCCAAGGAGGCCCTCTCCTTGGCCCGCCGTTTTTATCACGAGGAATTGCTCAGCCAAGGCGGAGCTCCTGCCCGGGCCTATTTGACGGAGAGGGGAGTTACGGACGAGACCACGGCCCTCTTTGGTCTGGGTTGGGCCCCGCGGACTCATTCCTGGTTGCAAGACCGATTGCAAAAGCAAGGGATTTCTCCGGAGGGCATGGTGGTGGCGGGTTTGGCCAAGCGGCACGATGGGGGAGGACCCCTCCGCGCCCACTTCTTTGACCGCCTGATGTTTCCGGTCGCCGACCGC
>CAYXFZ010000107.1:5275-6218 GCA_964464385.1 uncultured Planctomycetales bacterium | reverse complement strand
CTCGAGTGCACCGAGTGCCGCAACCGGAATTACACCACCGGCAAGCGGGCGCGTGCCGATTACAAACTCGAGAAGAGCAAGTTCTGTCGTTTTTGCGGCAAGCACACAACCCACAAAGAAAAGAAGCTCTGATTCTTTCCTGACCCATCCCCATGTTGTACCGCTACAAACCCGAAGAGGGCAGGAATGCTCGCCAGGCCGTCTTCTGGTTGGGTATATGCATGATTGCATTTGGCGCAACTTCGCTGCGGGGCACTTTGGATCGTTGGGAATCCCTGCGTTTGCCCTTGTTCGAAAACTTCGTCGAGATCCCCGTGCTGGGTATGGTCTTGAATGGCTCCCTAGCCTCTGCCGTCCTGCTTTTTGCGGTCGCCACTTTTGCTCTGGTGCGTTTTTTGTCCGCCCCCAAGGGCGCGGATCACCTCATCGAGGTGGAGCAAGAAATGAAGAAGGTCACTTGGCCCACATTTCGCGAGGCCAGCAACTCCTCCATGGTTGTGATCTTCACCGTGCTTCTGCTTATGGGCTTCATGGCCTTGGCCGACGTGGTCCTGACTTCCCTCTTCCGTCTCGTTCTTTGGAGTAGCGTCTGATGGCTCTTAGCTGGTACGTCATTCGCGTTCCCACCAACCAAGAGGACAAGGTGCGGGAGCGCTTGGTGCGTCGCGTCAAAGAGGACGGCATTCACGAGCGCATCCCCCAAGTTTTGGTGCCGGTGGAACGCGTCACCGAGATCAAGTCCGGCAAGAAAAAGGTCAAGAGTCACAAGATCTACCCGGGCTATTTGCTGCTGCAGGCCGATTTGGGCCACTTGAATCCGGCGGATAAGGACGATATGGACCGAAGGGTCTGGTATGCCCTGCGTGAAACGCGCGGGGTCGGCGACTTCGTTGGCGGTGGGGCCGAACCGGTACCCATGGCCGAAGAAGAAGTGGAGACAATC
>CAYXFZ010000107.1:4712-5265 GCA_964464385.1 uncultured Planctomycetales bacterium | reverse complement strand
TCTTGGATTTCCTCAGATAAGGGAACGGTTTTTTGTTGTTGCGTCTACTAGCTCGCTTAGCCCGTATGTGTTTCCCTCTGCAAATGGTACTAAACCGGATATCAGACTAGCACTTTCTGGTATGAAGTTGAATGCCGAAGAAGAAGTGGAGACAATCATTTCCCGCATGGAGGAAAGCGAGACTGCTCCCCGCCTTTCCATGAAAATCAAGGTCGGCGACCTAGTGCGGATTACCGAGGGCCCTTTTGAGGGCTTCGAGGGTTCCGTGGAAGAGGTGGTCGACGGCAAAGGATCTCTGCGCATTTCGGTGACGATCTTCGGTCGTGCCACCAGTGTGGAAATCCGACATTGGCAGGTGGAAACTTCCTAATCTGCCCGGTCGTCCCGGTTTCACCGGGCGGCCATTCACAACCCGTTTTACCGCTTTCCCAGGCATTCGCCTGCGGCGGGAGGGAAACATGGCAAGAGAAATTACCGCAAAAATCAAGCTCCACTGCCCCGGTGGCGCGGCTACCCCGGCACCGCCGGTGGGTCCGGCCCTGGGTGCCCACGG
>CAYXFZ010000107.1:0-4702 GCA_964464385.1 uncultured Planctomycetales bacterium | reverse complement strand
TGGTGAGTTCGTCAAGCAGTTCAATGACGCAACATCGGACAAGAGGGGCCTGATCATTCCCGTGGAAATCTCGGTTTACAACGACCGTTCCTTTTCCTTCATCCTCAAATCACCGCCGGCCTCGGTCCTTCTCCTGAAGGCCGCTGGGCTGGAAAAGGCGGCTGGGGCCGTAGGCACCGAAATTGCCGGCTCCGTGACCCAAGCCCAAGTCCAGGAAATCGTCGAGATGAAGCGCCCTGACTTGAACGCGGCCACGGATGAGGCCGCTTGCCGCATCATTGCCGGCACCGCCCGTTCCATGGGCATCACTGTGGAGGACTCCTGATGGCCAGTCGTCGCTACCAAGAAAACTCCGCCAAGGTGGACCGCGAACGGGTTTACCCCCTTGGCGAGGCTCTCTCCACTTTGAAGGAATTACGCTCGGTCAAATTCGATGAGACGGTGGAAATTGCCGCTCGTCTGGGCGTGGACCCCCGCAAGTCCGACCAAATGGTTCGCGGTGCGGTGAGTCTGCCCCATGGCTTGGGCACCTCCAAGACGGTCATTGCCTTTGCCGAGGGTGCCGCTGCCGACGAGGCTCGTGAGGCGGGTGCCGCCGAGGTCGGAGGCGAAGATTTGGCCAAGCGCATCACCGAAGGCTGGACCGACTTCGATGTGGTCATTGCCCATCCTTCCATGATGAAAGTGGTCGGGAAATTGGGCCGCGTCTTGGGCCCGCAGGGGAAAATGCCCTCGCCCAAGTCTGGCACGGTCACCCCCAAAGTTGGCCAAGCGGTGGGGGAGTTCATGGCCGGCAAGGTGGAATTCCGCGTGGATTCTGCCGGCAACCTCCATGTCCCGATTGGCAAGGCCTCGTTCGCCCTCGACAAACTTGAGGAGAACGCCACCGCATTTCTGAACCACGTTGTCAGTCTGCGGCCTGCAACCTCCAAGGGCATTTACTTCCGCAACATTAGCCTGAGTACCACCATGGGCCCCGGCCTCAAGGTGGACTTCCAATTCTGAGCTTCCCGTGGTCAGTCAACTCAACAAACTCATCGTCCAGGAATACACCGAACACCTGAAGAAGGGCGACGATGTTGTCCTCTTGACGATCAACGACCTCACGGTGCAAGAGACCCAAAACCTGCGGACCGAAGTCCGCGCTACGGGCGCTGCCCTGAAGGTGACCAAGATTCGTTTGGCCAACGTTGCCTTCAAAGAAATGGGCCTACCCGTTGCGGTGGACGTCACCGCATCCACCACCGGCCTTCTGGTCGGTGATACCGAGGCCACTCTGGCCGCAGCCAAGGCCATTGAATTGATTGCCAAGGCTGACAAGGATTCCCGTCGAATCCACTTCACGGGTGCATTTTTGGATGGGGATGCCATGTCCGCCAAACAAGCGGCTTTGATCCCCGCCATGCCCGACCGCCACACCTTGCGTGGCATGTTTGCCTCCCTCCTCGCCGGACCGGCGCGGATGTTGGCCACCGTCCTACGCGAAATTCCCGCATCCACCGCCCGGGTGATCCAAGCCCGCGCTGGCGAAGGCGACGCCTAGGCGTCCCCAGAACCCGGATCTCACCGAAGAGTCCCATCCCACAGTCATGTCTGAAGAAACTCAAGCAACCATCGAACTCGACGCCGACCTCGAAAAAATCTTCGAGCAGATCGACGCTCTCTCTCTCGGGCAAGCCTCCCAGCTTGTCAAGGCCATGGAAGACCGCTGGGGCGTTTCCGCCGCAGCTCCCGTGGCCGTAGCCGCCGCTGGCGGTGGGAGCGACGCCGCTGCTGAAGAAGAGAAAACATCCTTTGATGTCATTCTCGAAGATTTTGGTGAAAAGAAGATCAATGTCATCAAGGCAGTTCGTGCCCTCACCGGACTTGGCCTCAAAGAAGCCAAGGAACTTGTCGAAGGAGCGCCCAAGGCCGTCAAAGAGGGCGTTGCCAAGGACGAAGCCGAAGAAGTCAAAAAAGAACTCGAGGAAGCTGGCGCTTCCGTCAAGCTCGCTTGAGGTCGCCTGGCGCGACCTTGTTTCGGTTCCCACTTTCCCCGCCTGATGCTGCCTCTCTTCCTGAGAGGCGGACAGGTTCCCCCTGTGCCCTGCTCCTCCCCTGCCACGCCCTGACCGTATGAACGCAACTGCTCCAAAGCCCATCGCCGACTTCGAGATCCGGGACTATCGTCATTTCCCTTTCCGGAATGACAAACTGCTGCCCGGCTTGTCCGATCTGCAACTCAGTTCCTACCACCAGTTCTTGCAGCCGAATCTGCCGCCGCGTCGCCGCAAGATGGTTGGTCTGGAGGCCTTGTTCCATGACGTCTTCCCGATCCAAAGTCCGGACAAGACCATGGCCCTGGAGTACATCAGTTACACCTTGGGTCGGCCCCGTTACGAACCCGACGAGTGTCGGGCCCTGAAATACACCTACGCCCATCCATTGAAGGTTCGGGTGGCGCTGAGGCGCGGGAGTGACCGGGTCGAAGAGGACATCTTCCTTGGCGATATTCCCGTCATGATGGGCGGCGGCGAGTTTATCGTCAACGGCTCGGAACGATGCATCGTGGCCCAATTGCACCGCTCTCCGGGCATTGATTTTTCCGTCGTCCGTCACACCGGGGACAAACTCCTGCACAGTGCGCGGATCATTCCTGTCCGTGGTTCCTGGGTGGAGATTTCGGTCTCGGGCAAAGGTGCCTTGCAAGTGCGCATTGACCAACAAGCCAAGTTTTCGGCCATCACCTTGTTGCGAGCCCTCCTGCCTACAGGAGTCGAAGCGGGGACGACCGACGAAATCCTGCGCCTTTTCTATCCCAGCCAAACCGTGCGGAGGGCCAAGAAGTCTCGTGCCAAGTTTGCCAAGGAGTTGGTGGGTACCCGTGTCCTGGGCCAATTGCGGGACAAAAAGACGGGAGAAGTTTGGGGAGAGCCCGGTCAAGAGATCACCGAGGAAGCGGCCGAGCGGATTGCTCTCTCCGATCTCAAGTCGGTGGAAATCTTGGGCCAAGTGGACGACCCCATCATCCTGGATTCCCTCAAAGAGGATCTCTCGGCCACCCACGAGGAGGCACTTTCTGCTATTTACCAAAAACTGCGTCCGGGAAACCCGGTGCAGTTGGACAAGGCCCGCGATCTCCTGAAAGATCGTTTCTTTGATTCCCAGCGCTACAGCTTGGGTCGAGTGGGCCGTTTCCGCATCAATCGGAAATTCAAGCGTCCCGAGGATCAGGACCAAGGCAATCAAACCCTGCAGCCCGATGATTTCTTGGAAACCGTTCAATACCTCTTGGGGTTGCGTTCGGGCCAAGGGGAAGTGGATGACATTGACCATTTGGGGACTCGCCGAGTGCGCACCATTGGTGAGTTGGCCGGCGAAGAATTCCGCAAGGGCATGGTCAAGGTCGCGCGTGGTGTCGTGGACCGCATGACCCAACAGGAAGATCCGGAAACCTTGACCCCTCGCAGTTTGGTGAATGCCAAGGCCTTCTCCACTTCGGTGGACCAGTTCTATGCGCGCAGTGAACTGTCACAAGTGGTGGACCAGACCAACCCGCTTTCGCAGTTGACCCACGAGCGTCGCCTCTCGGCCCTAGGCCCGGGCGGCCTCAACCGCAAGCGTGCTGGCTTCCAAGAGCGCGACGTGCACATCAGTCACTACGGCCGACTCTGCCCAATCGAAACTCCGGAAGGGGCCAACATTGGCCTTATTTCTTCCTTGGCCTTGTACGGGGTCGTGGACGATTACGGCTTTTTGGTCACGCCCTATCGGCTGGTCAAAAAAGGCAAGGCGACCGACGAGGTTGCCCTGCTTCGCGCCGATCAAGAATTCGAAATGATTTTCGCCCCGGCGGATTCTCCCATGGATTCCAAGACGGGAGCCATTTTGGCGGACGATCATGGTTTGGTCATGACCCGTTACCACGGCGAGTTCATGCTAAAGCCGATTTCCGAGGTTCAATACATTGACGTGGACCCCGGTCAAATTTTGGGTGTTTCTGCCGCCTTGATTCCCTTCCTGGAACACGATGACGCCAACCGCGCACTCATGGGCTCGAACATGCAGCGCCAAGCCGTGCCCTTGATTCAGACCGAACCGCCCTTGGTGGGCACGGGTCTGGAGGGTCCGATTGCCGCCAACTCCGGCATGGTCGTGACCGCACCCCGTGCCGGGACCATCGAATACGTGGATTCCCAGTTCATCAAGCTGCAGGAGGAGTCGGATCCCATCAAGTTGCGGAAGTTCCACAAGCTGAACGAGCGCACTTGTCTCAACCAGACGCCTTTGGTCCTCCCAGGGCAGAAGGTAAAGAAAGGCGAGGTGATTGCCGATGGCGCCGCCACCAAGAACGGCGAGTTGGCCCTGGGCAAGAACCTTCTGGTCGCCTTCAGGTCGTGGGAGGGGTACAACTACGAGGACGCCATCGTCGTCTCGGAACGCTTGGTTCGGGATGATGTCTTTGCCTCCATTCACATCGAGGCATACACGGCCGAGATTCGCGAGACGACTCTGGGCAAAGAAGAGTTCACGCGCGATATTCCCAACGCCGGGGATCGTGCTCTGCACAACCTGGATGAGCGTGGCATCGTGCAAATTGGCACGCGAGTGGGGCCCAACGACATTCTCGTAGGCAAAATCGCCCCCAAATCCAAGACCGAACTCACGCCTGAGGAACGCTTGTTGCATGCCATCTTTGGTCGCGCTGGCGAGGACGTGAAGA
>CAYXFZ010000106.1:0-6281 GCA_964464385.1 uncultured Planctomycetales bacterium | reverse complement strand
GATTGGGAATGTGCGTGGCCTTTGTTGCCGTGAGTTGCGTTCCACCCCTGCCCTGGCTGGTCTGGCTCCTTTCCATGGCAGGAAATTTCTGCATGGGGTTTTATCTCGTACCCCTCAAGGTCAGAATCCAAGGGGCGCCGGCGCCGGCCCTTGCGGGGTGCATTTTGGCTTCCAGTCAGGCCCTGGATTGGGTGTGCATCCTGGGAGCGAGTCTCTTGAAGGAAGCGTTGGGATGGTTCGGGCTTCACGGCACCGGAATTTTCGCGGTGATGGGTGTTGCCATTCTGCCGGCCGTGTTCTACCTGCCGGCAAGCACTCGAAAATTGGGGCCGTTGGAGGAAAGTGCATAGTCCCTACTGAGGAACCACTCGAATCCAAAACTTTTCGGCCACAAAGCCCGGAATGGCCTCGGCCTCGAGCACCAAACGAGTCCCCTGGGGAGGATCCAGGACCCCAACGTCCAAGCCATCCAACCAGAGTCTCCCTTCTTCCCAAACCAAGTCCTGGGGCACTCCGGCCTGAATCCCAAAACCCTCACGCGTGCGACCCTGCACCCGGAGAACGGGAACGGCGTGGGGAGATTCCCGCCGCAACTCCACCTCCCCCATGATCCGAAGCAATCTTGGCGGCACATTCCCTTCGGCCAACTCCCACAAGAGCCCCCAGGACTGCAAGGTCCACTGGCGTCGATCCCAATTCAAACTCCGCCGCCATGCCCGGCCAAAATCCGGGCGCACCCAGGTGACTTCGATCCCCTGTCCTCGGCGCTCCACCAAAGCCTCCGGATGCGCTCGCTGCCAATCCGCCATCAACAAGGACACGAAATCCAAGGGAGGTGGATTGGTGGCCGGCTCGCGGGCGACGGCCGCTTGCGGAACCACTTGCTGCAACTCCCGCTCCCATTCCGCAACCCAAAACTCCGGATCTCGCTCCCCCGCCAACTTCTCTGCCATGAGGGGACGCATGCGCTGCAAGGCTCCCAGCAAGTCCCCTCGGCACCAGGCCAGATGCGCGCTCAACCAAGCGCGGGAGGAAGGGTCTTTACCCAACCGGGGTTCCAGCCGGGCCAGTGGGGTGCGGTACAACTCTTCGACCCCGAATCCTGCCAGAGCCTGCATGCGCAACTCCTCGCGCAGGGCCTCCGGCGACCAGGCGAGCAGTTCCCGGTCCACGGCCGCCCAGGCCAACCGGGCATCCTGCAGTCGCCCAGCCAAAAGAGCCTCATGGACTTGTTTCCGTTTGGCGGGAAACGCCCGCTGCGCACGCTGGGCCAAGCGTCGGTCCACGGTCACTTGTAGGGCCTGTACGACGGAGGCAAGTTGACGCCGGGGATCCGCACTACCGGGAAACAGAGGAAGATCCAGCACCGGCAGTTGCCGATCCACCCACGCCCGCTCCACTTCATCCCGAAAGGAGCTCGGGTCCTGAAATTGTTCTGATTCCAAGCGGGACAAAAACTCAGCCCGGTGCGTATTGAGGATGCCCTCTGCAAGGATGGCAACATCTTCGCCGCGCTGAGCAAGGCGACGCTGCAAACCCAGCAACCAAGTCCGATGTTGCGCTTTTTCGGGTTCGGTTGCGGATGCCAAGTTGGGGAGTTGGGGCAAGGCTTGCAAAGTTTCCGCGGCACGGCGCAGTTGGTCGGCACCAAAAAAGACCAGGAACTCCTTTTCCTGCTCGGAAAACCAGAACGCAAGATCCACCAAAGGAACGGGAGGTTCTGGAAGGGGACGTTCGTCCTTGGCAATGGACTCCCGAATTGGGACCGATACCGCAAGTGGGACTGTGGGAGTTGCTGGCGGAGTCGTCCGATACCAAATCGCACCAACAAGCAGAAGGAGGGCCGCCGGAACTCCCACCCAGATTCGCAATTGGCGACGGCGTGCCCGGGTCCATGTGCGGGGCGCTTGGCCGGTCAAGACGCGGACCAGGTCCGAGCGAAAATCCTGGGCTCGGGCGTAACGGCGATCGGGATCCTTATCCATGGCCGCCGCCAAGACCTCACGGAGCCCTTCGGGAAGATCTTCCGGCAAGGGTTCGGGATCTTCATGCAAGACCCGGTGAATCACCTCGCCAATGCCCCGGCCCAAGAAGGGTGGTTCTCCAGAGAGGGCGTGGTGCAAGGTCGCCCCTAGGGAATACACATCCCCCTCCGGCCCGGTGGCACTGGGATCTCGGGCCTGTTCCGGACTCATGTAAGCGGGTGAACCCAAAGCTGCACCCTGCCGGGTCAAGGAAGGATCCTCCCGCGAGCGAACCAGACCCAAGTCGGCCAAGACGGCCCCCCGCCGGGGGTGCATCAAAATATTGTGCGGCTTGACGTCCCGGTGCACTGTGCCATGCCGATGCAGGCTTTCCAGGGCACGGGCAACTTGTATACCGATCCGAGCCACCTCCTCCCATCCCAAAGGACCTTGATCCAACCGTTGGCGGAGATTGGGTCCCTCGATGTATTCCAGGAGCAATCCAAGCCGATCCCCCAACTCCAGGGTGCCATGGGATCGCACCAGATTGGGGTGCTCAATTTCCTCCAGAAGCCGTGCCTCGCGACGCCAACGGGCCAAAATCCGTGGATCCCCCGCCACTTGCGGACGTAAAATTTTGAGGGCCCGAGCACGACCCTCGGCATCGCGGACCAAGACCACATCGGAAACGGAAGACCGCCCCAAGGAGCGCACCAAGGTCCAGCCGGGAGGGAGTTCGGGAAAGCTCAAGGAGCGGCACCCGAATCCGGTCCATCCGAATTCAACAAACCCAACTTCTCGGCCTTCCGCGCCAAGGTGTAACGCGTCAAACCCAGGGCCTCAGCAGCCCGCGAACGGTTCCCTCGATAGCGACGCAGAGCCGCACCAATCACGCTCCTTTCCAACTGCTCCACTTGCTCTGGCAGGGTGCCACCCGAGGATCCTTGGCCGCCATCCTCCAAAAGTTCGGGCGACAAATCCTCTTCCGTAATCTCTCCCTCACCAAGAAGAAGCAAACGCTTGATTTCATTCCGCAATTGACGAACATTGCCGGGCCAGGGGTGAGCGTACAAGCGGGCCAAAGCTGGGGGACTCAAGGGACGCAAAGGACGCTGCAGATTTTCCGCCTCGGTGGCCAGGAAATGTTCAGCCAGGAGCTGAATGTCCTGATCCCGCTCGCGCAAAGGAGGCATTTCCAACAAAACCACTTTCAGCCGATAGTAAAGATCCTCCCGAAAGCGACCGGCGGCGACTTCCTCCATCAGATCACAATGCGTGGCAGCAATTACGCGCACATCCACCCGCTGAACTTTTTCCGAACCCAAGCGACGCACTTCACCATCTTGCAAGACCCGTAGGAGTCTTTGTTGCATGGCGGCGGACATTTCGCCGACTTCATCCAAAAACAAGGTGCCGCCATCGGCCTCCTCGAAACGACCGGCTTTGTTGCGATCCGCACCCGTAAATGCACCCTTGACATGACCAAAAAGCTCGGATTCCAGCAAGGTGTCCGGCAAAGCACCGCAATTTTCCACCACCAACGGTTGACCCGCGCGCGGCGAACCAAAATGCACCGCCCGCGCAAGAAGTTCCTTGCCCGTTCCCGATTCGCCTTGAATCAGAACGGAAACTTCGCTCCCCATGACCTGTTCGGAACGATGCAACACGTCCTCCAAACAGGAAGAGGAACCAATGATTCCCGGAAAACGCTGTTGGATCGTGCCCGGTTTTTCCTCGAGCGAAACCCGCCTGCCCAAATCTCGTCGTAAACGAGAGACCTTGCGACGAAGGCGGCCATTTTCGGCCCTCTCGGTGGCCGCCGCCACAGCATCAGCATCGGCCCCGGCCAAGCCCCCCAACAACTCTCGATCTTCGCTACGAAGGGCGCCACCGGCCAAGCGGTGATCCACCAACAACAGGCCCAGAACTTCGCCGCGATGACGGAGGGGAGCGGCCAGCAAAGAGCGAAGGCCCAACTCCTGGACACTCTGAACGCCGGCGAACTCGCCATCGGAAGCGGCATCCCGAAGAAGGAGGGGCCGTGCCGAGGCGAGGGCCCTTTCCAGCAGGGTGGCAGAAATTTTTCTTTCTGGTGCGGGCACTTCCTCGCGGGCGAAATTCCGGCCCAGAGCAAGGGTGGTCTGACCTTGGGCGTAAAGGAACAGAAAGCCACGCTCCGCACGGGTCAAGGAGACCGCGGTGTCCACCGTCAAGGCGGCAAGATGTTGAAAATCATCCTCGCCCCCGAAGACCCGAAGGACCGCGAGCATGGTGCGCAGGGTTTGCAAACCATCCCCGTCCTGACCCAGCAAGGTTGCGTCCAGGGCCTCGGGTCCCCCAGACACCACATGGAAGTGGGTCGAGCCTACGGTGAATGACTCTCCGAAAGCCAAGGGTCGACGATCAATCCGTTCGTTCTCGATCCAGGTACCGTTGGCGGAATCCAGGTCCACCAGAAACAACTCTCCGCCAAGTCGTTCAAGACGACAATGGTGGCGAGAGGCCTTGGCATCATCCAAACACAGATCACAGTCGGACCCGCGCCCCAGGAGGAGGGTGTCCCCTTCCAGAGTCATTTCGGTGCGCTTGCCGTCACGCTCGATGGAAAGCCGGAGCGGTTCCATTCCTGCCAAGTCTAGCCTCCAATCCCCCTTCGGTTCCGCTTCCTCCCGCTAGGCATTTTGAGCCACAACCAAGATGCCGCCAATGCAGGGGCCTATCCCGGCTAGAATGCCCGGTCCATGGCCACGGAAACACCGGCTGAATACGCCCTACAAGTCATTGGGGTGAGCAAGTTCTATGAACGTCACCAGGCGCTCAAGGATGTGACGCTTGCATTTTTTGCCGATGCCAAGATTGGCGTGATTGGTGCCAACGGGTCTGGCAAATCCACCTTGATGCGCATCCTCGCCGGTGCAGATGAGGAATTCGAGGGCCGGCGCATCCTCATGAATGGCAAATCTTTGGGCTATGTCTCCCAGGAACCCCATCTCGAGCCGGACCTGACCGTGCAAGAGGTCTTGGCCGAGGCAGTTGCTCATATTCACAAAATATTGGACCGCTACAACGAAATTTGTGGCCTGATGGGCGAAGTCACCGACGAGGAAAAGTTGGAAAAGATGTCGGCCGAATTCGAACACCTCCAAAACGAAATTGATGCCCATGACATGTGGGAGGTGGACCGTCTGCTAGAGATTGCCGCCGATGCCCTGCAGCTTCCTCCTATGGATCGCAAATGCAGCGTGCTTTCCGGAGGTGAGGCTCGGCGCGTGGCCTTGTGCAAAACGCTCATCGAATCCCCGGACATTCTGCTTTTGGACGAACCCACCAACCACCTGGATGCCAGCACGGTAGCCTGGTTGGAGCACCACTTGGCCAACTATCAAGGCTTGGTCATCGTCATCACGCACGACCGCTACTTCCTTGACAATGTCGCCAGTTGGATGCTGGAACTCGACCGAGGAGTGGCCCGACCCTACAAAGGAAATTACTCCGCCTACTTGGAAACTCGGGAAAAGGAATTGGGACAGAGTGAGCGGAGTCAGGAGAAACGCAAGAAACGTCTGCGCAAGGAACTTGATTGGGTGCGTCAAAATCCCAAGGCTCGGGGCCGCAAAAACAAGGCCCGCCTCAACCGCTACGACCAACTCTGCGACGAACAGGAACAACTCCGGCCTGAAAACATTGATCTCGTGATTCCGGCCGGTCCCCGCCTCGGCAACAAGGTGCTGAATTTGGACAAAATCAGCAAGGGATACAACGGCAACCTTCTCTTCCAGGACCTGAGTCTGGATCTCCCTCAGGCCGCCATCGTTGGTGTCGTCGGCCCCAACGGTGCCGGCAAAACCACCCTCATGAAAATCATTGCCGAACTGGAAACCCAGGACTCCGGCACCATCGAGCGGGGTTCCACAATCGAAATCTGTTTTGTGGATCAGCGGCGCGCCGAGCTGGACGATTCCCGAAGCGTTTTCGAGGAGATCACGGACGGCAACGAATTCATTGCCTTCGGAGCCGGCGAAATCCAGGGTCGCGCCTACGTGTCACGCTTCAACTTCAAGGGTCCGGACCAAGAGAAAACAGTGGGTCAACTGTCTGGCGGGCAACGCAACCGAGTGCAGTTGGCCAAAATGCTCCGTGTCGGCGGCAACCTCATCATCCTGGACGAACCCACGAACGACCTGGATTTGCCAACCACGCGTGTCCTGGAAGAAGCCATCGAGCACTACCCCGGCTGTATGTTCATCGTCAGTCACGACCGCTATTTCTTGGATCGCATCTGCACCCACATTTTGGCCTTTGAAGGGAACGGGCGAG
>CAYXFZ010000105.1:1690-6299 GCA_964464385.1 uncultured Planctomycetales bacterium | reverse complement strand
ATCCAGATCCCGGAAGGCGTGGTCGAGGAGGATGGCCAATGGCTGAACCTTCGCTTCAGCGAGTCTCCCCAGGACGGCCTGACTCTACGACAATTCATCAAGATTGCGCAAGTTTGGACCGGCCACAACTTCACCATAGACGAGGCCGGACATGCCAATACCAAGGCCCTCCTGGACCAAAAGCGCATCCTTCTTTACGGCGACAAAAGGATCCGCAAATCGGAAGTTTACAATTTCTTTCAGATCTTGATGAAGATTCACGATTTTGTTTGTGTCCAGCAGGGCTCGGGTGACCTCAAAGTCATTGTCATCACCTATGACACCCAGGCGACCCGCAATAAACTCATCAAGCCCAATGCTCTGTTCGTGGAGTCCGAAGAGATCGAGCAATACAAGGACAAGCCTGGCACTTATGTCGCCACCGTGTTCCGCTTGCGCTACGCCCAAGCTCAGTCCGTCGGCGTCAATCTGCGCACGGCCTTGGGGTCGACCGGCAACAATTCGAATGACGCCTTCATGCCCTTGCCCAACGAAAATGCCCTCTTGGTACAGGGCTTTGGCCCCTTCGTTGCTGCCGCGATTCGCATGCTCACAATTTTGGATGTCGAGCCTTTCCAAGAGGAACCAGTCTTTATCCGCATTCCGCTGGAAGAAACCAGTGCCGAGGACCTCGCCACCATCTTGGAAGATCTGCTGGAAGAATTGGAACCTGGCATTGGCACCAATCAGCCGGGAAGGCGCAACAACAACAACGACACCAGCGGTCAGGTCACCATCCAAACCAAAATCGTCCCCAATCCCCGCGACAATTCCTTGCTTGTTGTTGCAGAAGAGAACAAGTTGGATTTGATTCGAGATCTGGTGGCCCAATTGGATACCCGCGTGGATCATCCGGAGACCCATTTTCGGGTTTACCGATTGAAAAACGTGGCGGTTTCGGAATTGGCCGAATCCTTGGAAAGGTTTTTAGACAGTGCCCGCACTTCCGAAGAGCGCCGCAATCGGAGTGCTGGCAACCAGGCCTCTTCCACGCAAATTGCGGAACAGGAGTTGATCGTGGAGGCGGAAGAGGCCACCAATTCCCTTCTCATTACGGGTAGTCGCACGAAAATGGAGGAACTGGAAAGACTTCTTGTCAAATTGGACCGTCGTCAACCGCAAGTTCTCATTGAAACCGCCCTCATTGAAGTTTCTGAGGATTTCTCTCGAGATCTTGGATTTGAGTATGCCAACGTCAATTACCCCGAGCGGGATGGCACCCAGACCGGTTTCGGCTTTACCTCTATGGGGCTGAGCACGCTAACGGATTCGGATGGAGACGGCACCTTGGACACTCGAATCCTGGATCCCAACCGAGCCGGCTTTACCGCCGGGATCTTGGATGGATCTCAGTATGGCATTCCTTTCCTTCTGGCCGCCGCTCAAAACAGCACCAGCGCAAACATTCTTTCGGTGCCCTCCATCCTGGTGACCAACAATCAGGGGGCCACCGTCAATTCCACCGACCAAATTCCGTATGGAACTTCCCAGGCAACCTCTGGTGTTGGCGTGACAACCGGTTTTGCTGGCTACGAAGAAGCCGGAATCAAGCTCAGCATCAGCCCCTCCATTTCTGAGGATCAATACCTCCGCTTGGGTATTTCATTGGAAATCTCCACCTTCCGTGGCGCTTCCAACCCCGGGGACACGATCCCCCCACCCAAGGCTGTGCGTACCTTGGACACCACGGTTTACCTTCCGGATGGGGCCACCATGTGGATCGGCGGCATTGTTCGCGACGATCTCACCACTGCCGATCAGGGGATTCCCTTCCTTTC
The DNA here is from genome assembly GCA_964464385.1 of uncultured Planctomycetales bacterium. Lineage (GTDB taxonomy): Bacteria > Planctomycetota > UBA1135 > UBA1135 > UBA1135 > CAYXFZ01. Next base: position 4,482 of record CAYXFZ010000105.1, on the reverse strand, counting down.
CGATCTCCCCGTTTTGGGTTGGTTGTTCGGCAGTGAAACCAAGACTAAAATCAAAACCACTCTCTTCTTTTTCTGCACCCCGCGAATCCTCAAGGGCTTTGACGAATTGGATGACATCTCGGTCGCAAGCAAGGCCTCCGCCGCGGATGTGATTGGTCTGGATCGAGTTCGGCGCATTGACCCTCGATTCCGGGCTGACAACCCGCTGGACGTCATCTTGCCCCAGACCGAAGGTTCCCAGTCCCAGTCCGGCATGTTGGATCCGAGTGCATTCGCTGCACCGGTCTTTGCCACTCCCTCCGGCATCCTTTCTGAGGAAGAAACCCGGGGATCCTCAATCGCTCCTCCTCCGGCCACGGATCCGCTACCGGTGCCCCCCGAGGGCAGTGGCCGCAATCTTCCGGAAGGCCTGCGGTGAGCGACGACGCCGTCCTCCCCGATCTGTTTGCCCATCTCGAAAATGCCACGGGCACGAAACCTGCGGAACTTCAAAAACTCCGCGACCAAGCTGCGGGTTCTGGCACGACCTTTGATCGGGTTCTGATTCAGCGGGGCTTGGAGGAAGAGGCCGTTCTCGCCGCTTTTGGCACGGATCTGGATTTGGAATTTCGGGCTGCATTGGAGGGCATTCAGGTGCCGACCCAGTTCGTGGATCAAGTTCCCATGGCATTTGCCCGTGCTCACAACATGGTGGCCATTGCCGAGGAAGAGGGCACCCTGGTCGTTGCCTGCTCCTTTCCCTTGGACATTCATCCCCAGGACGATTTGGTAGCCCTTTTGGCCTGTCCAGTTCGATTTGTCCTGGCTCCCCGTGCTGAGGTCACGGAAATTGTCAACCGCGCCTTTCGCCACAAGGCGGATGGCGTGGATGAGGCCCTAGATGATCTGGAAGAGGGCGATCTGGCGGCATTGGCCGCCAACTTGGATGAGTCGGACGACTTACTGGATTCCGCCAACAAAGCACCCATTATCAAGTTGGTCAACTCTGTTCTTTTCCAAGCTTTGAAATTGCGTGCCTCGGATGTCCATTTTCAACCTTACGCGGATCGACTGCAAGTTCGGTTCCGGATTGACGGCATCCTCTATGACATGGAGTCCGTTCCCAAAAATGCCCAAGACGCCATCCTGTCTCGCGTCAAGGTCATGGCCAAGTTGGACATTGCCGAGCGACGCCTCCCTCAGGACGGACGCGCCAGCGTACGCATTGGTGACGGAGAAGTGGATGTTCGGGTTTCTATCGTGCCTACCAGTTCGGGAGAGCGTGCCGTTCTGCGCCTTCTGGACAAAACATCCAAGGTTTACTCCATGGATCAGATTGGTCTGGACGAACACAATCGCGGGATTCTGGAGCAATACATTCGTTACCCGCATGGCATCATTTTGGTAACTGGACCAACGGGTTCTGGGAAAACCACAACTCTCTATGGTGCGCTGACGGCAATCAGCACGGGGGACAAGAACATCCTCACGATCGAGGACCCTGTGGAATACAGCTTGGACGGGATTTCCCAAGTCCAGGTCAACAACAAGAAAGGCTTAACCTTTTCTGTCGGACTCCGATCTTTCCTTCGCCAAGATCCCGACGTCATGATGGTTGGCGAAATTCGCGACCTGGAAACGGCGGAGATTGCCATTCGGGCGGCCATCACCGGCCACCTTGTTTTTTCTACCGTGCACACCAATGATGCGCCTTCCACCATTACCCGATTGATTGATTTGGGTTTGGAGCCCTACCTCGTGTCCTCCTCACTGCTCCTCATCATTGCCCAACGGTTGGTACGAACTCTGTGCAATTCTTGTAAAGCTTGGGAAGTGCCCGACGCCGCCCAATCCGCAGAGTTGAAACAAATGGGCTTCGATTTGTCGCAACTCCCGGAAGGAAAGCTGGCCCATAGTCCTGGATGCGCTGAGTGTTTCAATTCGGGCTACCACGGACGAACGGCGATCTATGAAATGCTTCCAATGGAGGAATCCATCCGCTCCATGGTGACTGGCCAAGCGACTGCCTCGGAACTGAAAAAAGTAGCGACGCAAGATCTCGGCATGCGCTCCTTGCGTGCCGACGGAATGTCAAAATTAGCGCAAGGCCTCACCAATGCCCAAGAGGTGATGCGTGTCACTCAGTTGGACGTTCTCTGATCTGGGTTCGCGGCCATGACCATCTTTGAATGGAAGGGTTTTGACCAAAAGGGCAAGCGTGCCCATGGCGTCATGGATGCCGACTCCGCCAAGGATGCTCGTCTCAAACTACGACGGCGGGGCTTCTTGGTTACCGAGACCAAGGTCACAGGAGTCGCCGGGAGAAAGTCCAAGAATAAAACCGGCAAGCCGCGCTCTGCTCTGCAGGAACGCTTGGCCAAAACTTTGGAAGCGGCCCGGGGACGGGGCAGTGGCGCTTCCATCAGCAAGAAACGCTTGGAGGAAGTCAGCACCTTCACACGCCAACTATCCACCCTCCTCAAGGCGGGAATTCCCATCACCGAAGCTCTGCAGGCGATTATCGACCAGACGACCCACAAGAGGCTCTCTTTGGTTTGGCGAGACATCCGGGAACAAATCAGTCAGGGCATGGCCACAGCCGATGCCCTCGCCGCGCACCCCGAGTATTTCGACGAACTTTACGTGTCGATGGTTCGATCGGGAGAAGCCGCGGGTCGTTTGGACGAGGTATTGGAGCGTTTGTCCGAATTCATGCAGGGCCAAGCCCGAGTTCGAAACCGCGTTGCTGCAGCCATGGCCTACCCCATCATCATGCTGTTGATCGGTTTTTTGGTCGTTGCCATGTTGATGGT
>CAYXFZ010000105.1:0-1680 GCA_964464385.1 uncultured Planctomycetales bacterium | reverse complement strand
GTACCCAAAATCACCACCATGCTGGAGTCCCGCGGCTTGGCCCTACCCCTTCCCACACGGATTTTGCAAGGGGCCTCCGATTTCTTGGTCAACTGGTGGTGGCTATTGGTGGTTAGCATCATTTTTGGAGCCCTTCTCTTCAACCTCTGGTATGCCAGTGACAAGGGCAGATTGGCCGTGGATCGCCTCATGCTCAAACTCCCCCTCTTTGGAGATTTAATCACCAAGCAGGCCGTCTCCCGCTTTGCCCAAACATTCGCCACCCTTTTGCGCTCCGGAGTTCCGGTCGTTCGCGGCCTGGAAGTCACGCGGACCGTTCTTGGTAACCGGCTCTTGGAAAACACCATTGTGGACGTGCGCGAAAAAATCCTGGAAGGTGCCGATATTGCTGGCCCCATCAAGGCTTCCGGTGTCTTCCCTCCTCTTGTGGGTTACATGATTGCCGTCGGCGAACAATCCGGCGAATTGGATACCATGATGAATCAGGTGGGTGTTGCCTATGACGAAGAAGTCACCTTGGCCACCCAGAAATTCACTTCCCTCATTGAGCCGCTCCTCATCGTTTTCTTGGCCGTCCTCGTCGGCTTCATTGTGCTGGCCATCCTCTGGCCCGTGATGGGCCTGTCCCAACAGTTCTAGACTGAAACCATGCAATACTCCTCTCCTGACTCCCGCCGTCGTGGCTTCACCTTGGTCGAAATCCTGGTGGTGGTGCTTATCATCGGCCTACTCATCAGTGTCGTCGCTCCTAACGTCTTTGGTGGTCTTCTCCGCGGCCAACGCGGCGCTGCCAAGATGCAGATCCATGCCTTCAAAACTGCATGCATGGCCTACCAAGGAGATCACCATCGTTACCCCGATCGTCTGGAGGAATTGGCCGGGGATGACCTCAACGGCCAACCCTACTTGGACGGTGGCAAGGTACCCTTGGATCCTTGGGGAAACGAATTCGAATACTCCGTCGAACCCGATGGCAGCATTTTGATCGTTTCTCTGGGCACGGACGGAGTCCCCAGTGAGGATGATGTGCGCTCGGATGAATGAACAGGTTAGGCGGAACCTCCGCCCTTCTGGCGCCGGATTTACCCTAGTCGAAGTCTCGGTGGTCATTCTGATCGTGGCCTTGGTCATCACCAGCATGACGGTCAAACTGGATTCCTGGTTACCTGGCACGCGCGGTGAATCTGCGGCCCGCCAACTCTTGAGTGTGATGGACTTGGCCAGGACTTCGGCAATCTCATACGGCACGGATTATTGGTTGGAAATTGATTTTGAAGAAGATCGTTTCCGAATTCTGACGCCTTGGGACATCGAGGGCATGCCGGCTGGAACCCCCGAGGAACGGGTTGGCTTACCCTGGTATCTATTGCCCGGAGGGGTTCATTTCGCGGCATTGATTCGCGCCAACGGGGACCGCTTTCAAAAGGGACGGCACCAGATTGCCTTTGATCCCTTGGGTGGGTCGCAAGAAGTCTGGATTCATCTCGATAATGAAGCTGGCGAAAATTATTCCTACACCGCCCGAATTACGGCCTTGACCGGACAGGCCATTGTGGACAAGGGATTCACCGAGGCCCTGGCTCTTACCGAGGATGATTTTTGAAGCGGTATTCTTTTTCAGCCTCCGGATTTACCCTCGTCGAGGTCATGGCGGCGGTTTTCTTGATGGTGGTTGCCCTA
>CAYXFZ010000104.1:3407-6448 GCA_964464385.1 uncultured Planctomycetales bacterium | reverse complement strand
GTCCGTTTCATCGCCGAACGCATGTGCGTCAATCTTCCGGCATCCGTGGATCCAGATGATCTTGCCCAAGAGGGCACTTTTGGACTGATGGATGCCATCACCAAATTTGACCTCAGCCGCAAGGTCAAGTTCAAGACTTACTGTAGCACCCGTATTCGTGGTGCCATTTTGGATGCCCTCCGCAGTCAAGATTGGGTGCCCCGACTGGTACGCCAAAGGGCAACCAAATTGGATCGGGTGCGCCGTCAATGGATTTCCCGTTACGGATGTGAACCCGCCGACGCCGAACTTGCCAAACTTCTCGAAGTGAAGGAGTCCGACCTTCCCGTCGCCCTCAAGAAGGCCCATCCCCGTGCCATGCTAAATGTCAGTGACCGCCGAGTCACTTCAGCGACGCAATCCGAGACACAGATTGACGCCATTGGCCAATCCGATGAAGTGGATCCTTCCGACCAAGTGGCCTCCTCCGATCGTTGGCAGGACATGCTGAAGCATTTGTCGGACAAAGAAAAAGTTATTCTGCAAGGTTACTATCAAGATGGACTGACCTTGCGAGAAATTGGCGAACGCATGGGCATCACCGAATCTCGAGTTTGCCAGATTCACTCAAACGTCATCAAGCGATTGCGAGATCGGATGACGCCGCCAAGCGAATGAAGCCGAGCGGCGACGGCCAGGCCTTTGACGCCCCTCGCCTTCGACGTTTGCTACCGGCTGGTTGTGATCTCGCGCGGGAATTTCAAGTCCTTGCTTCTTGCGAGAGCACGTCCGATTGGATGCGCGAACAAGGTAGGGAGAACAACGAAGTTCCTGGTTTTTTGGTCTTGGCAGAAGAGCAAACGGGTGGCCGAGGACGGAGCCAACGCGACTGGTGGTCGGGCCCTCCTTGTAGCAACTTGAGTTTCACACTTGCCATCCCTTCCCCGGATCCTGCGCTGGCAGCAGGTTTGGCCGCCGCCTGTGCCGTGGCCGCGGCCAGTGCCAGATTCTCAGGGGGAATTTCCGCTTTGAAATGGCCCAATGACATCCTTTTGTCCCAACCGGATGAATCGTGGGCCAAAGTTGCGGGGATCTTGGCGGAGTCCCCGGCCTCGACTCCAGACACTTTACTTCTGGGAATCGGAGTCAATGTTTCCGCCGCACCCCCGGACTGCGCTCGAATTGGCGCCAAGCTTGCCCGAGAAGTTGTTCTGGCCGACATCTTGCTAGGCCTGGCACGACGCCTTCGCCAACTCCAACATGCCGGTCCCAGCGCCCTGGAAGCAGAATGCCTAATCTTGCTTCGCCGCTGGGCCCCCTTCGGTATTCGTGTTCCCCGAGAACCCGACCTACCCTCCGGCCCGTTGCTAGAATTCTCCCTTTCGGAGGGCCTGACCTGGGGCGAAGCGTCCCGAAGTGGGCGTCGCCCCCTGGGCCTCCTTCGAGAATTGCTTCCCCTCCCAAACCCTTAAGCACTCCCTGCCATGCCCCGATTCAACGGCCGCAACCCCAACCAAATGCGCGAGGTTCGCTTTCAGCGCGGCTTTACTGAATCCGCTGAAGGCTCCGTCCTCGTGGAGTTCGGACGCACAAAAATCCTTTGCACTGCCACCGTCGTGGGGAAAGTCCCTTACTTTCAACAAGCTCGCAAAGAAGGATGGTTGACTGCGGAATATGCCATGCTGCCCGGCTCCGTGGAGGGTCGAAAAGTGCGGGAAATCACCCGCCGCGACGGTCGTAGTGTCGAGATCCAACGGCTGATCGGCCGGGCACTCCGTTCCGTAACGGATCTCTCCGCCTTTCCAGATTTCACCATCCATATTGATTGTGACGTCTTGCAGGCCGATGGTGGCACGCGCTGCGCCAGCATTACGGGTGCTGCCGTGGCCCTTCAGGATGCTTTTCGCACACTCTCCGGGCGGGATCAGCTTGCTCATTGGCCCCTGCGCGAATGGCCTGCCGCCGTTTCGGTCGGGCTCGTCGCCGGCGAGGAACTCCTCGATCTGGATTACGGTGAAGATTCCGAGGCTGATATGGACATGAATGTTGTGGCGACTGCCAATGGCAAACTCATCGAAGTGCAGGCTGCCGGCGAGGGCGCCGTGTTCGAGCGTGCCACCTTCGACCGCCTTCTCGATTTGGCTACGCAGGGCGTTTTGCAACTGACCGAACTGCAAAAGGCCGCTGTTGGCGACGGCATGCCCGTCTAACTCATGTCTTGGCGCAAGCGTCTGCTCATCCTTGCCTTCTGCGCCCTCCTGGTCGCTGGGTTCCTGCAAGACCGGGGTCTTCGTTATCCCCCTCTGCAATTGGAACCGGCGTCTGCTCCAACAGCCGGCACTTTAACCGAAGGTTTGGGAGTGGCCGCCCTTGGCGCCATCTTAGTTCCTCACCAGGAAACTCCGACCTTGCGGGCCTTTGTCCCGGAACCAAACTTTCAGCTCCAGGTCGGTCCACAGGGTTGGGAGGGCAAAGTGCGCCTAGAAAACATTCACCCAGAGGCTGAAGTCCAGGCCGAGGGTCTCACCTTTCAACGAAATGGTCTCACCTTGGTTTTCAGTGGGGTGACCGAGAAGGCGCTCACTTGGGACATTCAAGTCTCCTTGCCCGCTCGAAAGATTTGGCGCTTTGCGGCCATTGGGGATGGCGGCGGCCAAAATGAAATGGCCTGGTGTTTCCAACGCGCCGCCGAACTTGGTGCTCACTTCATTCTGCATGTCGGTGACCTTGCTTACACCGATGCCGACGCGGACGCCGCCGCCACCACCTGGAATGCCTCCCCTATTCCAATCTATACCGCGATTGGCAATCACGATTTCCACGGCGGACACCGGAATCGCTGGCAATTCTTTCAAGATTCCATTGGGCCTCGAAACAGTCGCTTCACTGTAGGAGAGGTCACTTTCTTGAATTTGGACACCGCCGCCGACATCCTGCCCGCAAACGGTGGCCGACGCGGGGAACTTTTGGACCAAATCGCCACCGAAAGAAAGGCTTCCCTTGAGAGTGGAGATCTGCTGTCCCCGCTGGTGGTCTTCACCCATCGGCCGCTCTCTGATCCC
>CAYXFZ010000104.1:0-3397 GCA_964464385.1 uncultured Planctomycetales bacterium | reverse complement strand
ACCGAGAAAGGGAACGGCAATGGATCCATCAATCCTTGCTGGAAATCCAGACTACGGCCTTGATTGCCGGTCACATTCACAGATCCGCCGACTTTGATGACCACGGCCTGCGCACCCTTCTTTCCGGTGACGGACTGGGTCAACGAGGAAACAAATCCCGGATCTTGCTCGGCGAATTCTCGCCCGGGAAAGCACCGATTTTTCGCTTTGAGCCCTTGGATTTCCCGGCAAGCTCTCTGCGTTCCAATCGTCCGGACCGATTGTGAGCCAAGCCAAACTCTTTGTTGGCACGGGCAATGATGCAAAATTGGCAGAGTTGGAATCTCTTTGCCAAGATCTTCCCATCCAGATTCTCTCTCCCGTTGACTTAAGCGAGGGTCTTCCAGAGGTCGAAGAAAACGGTGAGTCCTTTCTTGACAACGCCGCCCTCAAAGCGCTGGCCTTTGCCGAAGTCGTTACGAAACAGCTGGGTCAGGAGGTTTGGGCTTTGGCGGACGATTCCGGTCTTTGCGTAGATGCGCTGGACGGCGATCCTGGAATCCACTCGGCTCGCTGGGCGGGAATCCCGGAAGATCGACCCAGGCCGGAGCGGGACAAGGCCAACAATGAAAAACTCCTTCAGGAACTGAAGGACACGCCACCCGACCAGCGCGGTGCGGCCTTCTGGTGCGTCATCGCAGTTGCCAAACCGGAGCAATTGCTCTTTGCAGTGGAAGGAAACGTTCGCGGCCGAATTCTAGAATCACCGGAAGGAGAGGGCGGCTTTGGATATGACCCTCTCTTCTATCATGAAGCTTCGGGATGCAGTTTTGCTCACCTGAATGCGGCCGCCAAAGCTGAAGTCAGCCACCGTGGCGAGGCCATCGCTCGTCTTCAAAACGTCCTTCAGCAAGTTTTGCCCTCCTGATTCCCCATGTCTCGCCCCTTTCCCACGGAGCGCATTCGCAACTTCTCGATCATTGCCCACATCGATCACGGGAAGTCCACCCTTGCCGATCGGTTTCTGGAATTCACCGGTGCCGTGGACAAACGAAAGTCGCGGGAGCAGATGCTGGACACCATGGATTTGGAGCGGGAACGGGGCATCACGATCAAAGCAGCTTCGGTCTCCCTTCTCACCAAGGTGGATGGCGAAGAATATCTCCTCAATTTGATTGATACGCCCGGCCACGTGGATTTCTCTTACGAGGTGGAGAAATCTCTGCAGGCCTGCGAGGGTGCGCTCCTCTTGATTGATGCCGCCCAAGGCATTCAAGCGCAAACGGTAGCCAATGCCATGTTGGCCCTGGACCAGGACATGACCGTCATCCCGGTCCTCAACAAGACCGACCTCTCGCACGCCCGTCCGGAAGAAATTGCCGAGGAATTGGAACATGTCCTCCTTTTGGAAAAGGAGGCGGCTCTCCGATGCTCAGCCAAGACCGGCGATGGCGTTGCCGCGCTCTTGGAAGAAGTGGTTCATCAGATCCCAGCACCCACGGGGGATCCGAATGCCCCCTTGAGAGCCCTGATTTTTGATGCAAAGTACGATGAATACCGCGGAATCGTGGTCAACCTTCGCATGGTGGATGGGATTATCCATAAAGGGGATCGGGTACGCATGATTGGTGCCAAGGCTGATTACGAAGTCTTGGAATTGGGCAAGTTCATTCCCCAGCCCGATCCTCGGCTCAGCCTCTCGGCTGGTGAAACGGGTTATCTCATTTCGAACATCAAACGTCTGGAAGATGTCAACATTGGCGACACCGTCACCGTCAGCAAGGGCGACCAGGCGAGTCCACTCCCAGGCTACCGGGAACCCCAGCCCATGGTTTGGTGTGGGATTTATCCCACCAACCCGGGTGACTTTGAGAACCTCCGTTCGGCCTTGAACACCCTCAAGTTGAATGACTCCTCCATCATCTTCGATCCAGAGTCTTCGGATGCCTTAGGCTTTGGCTTCCGTTGCGGTTTCTTGGGACTCTTGCACATGGAAATTGTGCAAGAACGATTGGAGCGGGAATCCGGCATTGACATCGTGCAAACTGCTCCAACGGTCCCCTACGAAATTGCTCTCCATGACGGGGAAGACAAGACCATTCACTCGCCGGGGGAACTCCCGGATCCAACACAGTGGACTGCCATCCGCGAACCCCGGGTGATAACTCATATCTTGGTACCGATTGAAGGCATCGGTCCGGTCATGCAATTGTGTTCCGAACGGCGGGGCATCTTCCAACGCCAGGATCACCTCTCTGCCAACCGCGTCATGCTGACTTGGGATCTTCCTCTTTCGGAAATCATCTTTGATTTCTATGACAAGTTGAAATCTGCAACTCGCGGATATGGAACGATGAACTACGAGGAGCCCCGATTTGTGGACGCCAACTTGGCCAAGGTGCGAATTTTGGTTGCCGGCACGGAAGCCGACGCTCTTTCGGTGATTTGCCATAGGGACGCTGCCGAGCGCCGCGCCCGCGTCATCCTGCGCAAACTGCGCAAAGAAATCCCTCGCCATCAATTCGAGGTCGCCCTGCAGGCCGCAATTGGCGGCAAAATCATCGCCCGCGAGAGCATTCGCGCCCTCAGCAAAAATGTTACGGCCAAATGTTATGGCGGAGACATCACCCGCAAGCGCAAGCTCTTGGAAAAGCAGAAGGAAGGAAAAAAGCGCATGAAGTCCATCGGCAATGTCGAAGTTCCCCAAAAGGCCTTTCTCGCGGTCTTGTCATCGGAAGAGTAGGCTGACCCCATGGCATTCCGCAAGAGCCGCAAGAGCCGCAAGAAATCCAAGCATCCCGTGCGGGATGGCATTGAAATGACGTTGTTTGCCATCGTCATGGCCCTTGGCCTGAAAGTTTTCGCCTTGGAGGCTTACGAAATCCCCACCGGGTCCATGATGCCCACCCTCATGGGTACCACTCTCTTGGATCCTTCGACCCGCATAGCGTCGGGAACCATTCACGATCGGGTCCTCGTGGACAAGGTGTCCTGGTGGTTGCGCGATCCCAACCGATGGGAAGTCGTCGTTTTTAGGTATCCCTTGTTGGCCCATCAAAACTACGTCAAGCGCCTGGTCGGCATGCCGGCCGAGACCCTGTGGATTCGCGAGGGCGATATCTGGGCTCGCCCTGAGATGGCGGATGGCTTCTCCATCTGTCGCAAGCCCTGGAAACTGCAAAAATCTCTTTGGAAGGTTTGCTGGCCCAGCCCAGGAACTGCGCCGGAGCAGTGGAGCGGCTGGGATCTGGATAACGCCGCCCGCTCCAGCGATGGTTGGCTCCGACTCTCTGATTCCACCTCGGTTCGAACCATTCGAAAATTCCACGACGAGTACCGGGATGGGTATCCGGCTTCCATCCGCCAACGGATTCCGGTGACTGGCAACGGAATCCGCTCCCGCAACGTGGTCACCGAC
>CAYXFZ010000103.1:0-6466 GCA_964464385.1 uncultured Planctomycetales bacterium | reverse complement strand
AAGACGAAACCTGCTGGCAGGGTTCGGGCGTGCTCTCGCTTCGCCCTTGGTCGTTTTGACTCTGGGTTGTGGTGCATCTCCGGAAGTGATCCAGCCTGCGGTCTCGGTCGTCGTGCCGGATCCAGAAATCCTCCTTCTGGAAACAGCCTCGGTGCAAAATCGACTGGCGACATCCTTGCGATTGGCCGCACCGTCTGGCCCCTTCACTTTTGGCGATGAGGTTCTCCTTTCCTTGGTCTTGGACAACCCATGGCCGGAAAGTTTGGAAATCCTGGCTGGAGAGCAGGGGCATCTTTTGGATTTGGTTCTGGAAGTCACCGAGTGGATGCCCACCGGCGGCAGGGAAACTTTGGCTCGCCAGCTTCTGCAACGGCTGATGAATCCTTTGTTTTTGGGTGCTCGGGAAGTCTGGGAACAAACCCTTCCCTTGCGAATTCCCGAATCTTCCAGGGCGGCAATTCTGGACATTCGAGTTTTGGTGCGTTTTCATCCTGCTGGCCTTCCCTTCCGGCTGGAAGTCTCTCCAATCGGATCCTCTGGCCTCTCTCCGAAAGGCCATCCCCTTGCCTCAGGAGGCAGCAGACCGGCACATCCTGGTGTCGGCTGCTCTGGTCCCACGGCATTTGCGCGAACCCGCCCTGCAGGAACTTATTGTGGGGTTGGAAAATCCACCCAACCGCGAACGGGCCCATTCCATCGAAGCGGCCCTGGAATGGCTCACCGGAGTGCATCGAAAGGATCGAACTGCTTGGCAAAATTGGTGGCGGCAGAGGCAAAATAGGAGACCATGAGTTCTGCCGGATCCCAAAGCCTCTTTTCTGCATTGCAGCGGTTGGCCAGTGACCTGGTTACGGGAGAGGAATTGGTGCAGCGCTTGCAGGCCGCCACCGAGAGCGGCAATCCTCTGCGGGTGAAATATGGCATCGATCCCACTTTTCCAGAAGTGCACTTGGGCCACGCTGTGCCCTTGCGAGTTCTGCGTCTTTTTCAAGACCATGGTCATTTGCCGGTTTTGATCCTCGGTGACGCGACGGCACGCTTGGGGGATCCCACAGGTCGCAATGAGCAGCGGCCTCCGCTCACCACCGAAGAGGTGGAGAACAACGCCGCCACGTATTTGGATCAAATTGGGCGAATCGTGGATCTGTCCTCGGACCGTTGTGAAGTGCGCAGGAATAGCGAATGGTTTGCCGGCATGGATTTTTTCGGAGCTCTGCAGTTGGCCGCGCAGGGAACCGTTGCTCGCTTGCTCGAACGGGACGATTTTCGCCAACGCATGGATCAGCGGCAGGCTGTTCACTTGCATGAAATGATGTACCCCTTGATGCAGGGTTGGGATTCGGTGGCTGTGCAGGCGGATGTCGAGATTGGCGGCAACGACCAGCTCTTCAATCTTCATATGGGGAGATTGCTTCAGGAACGCAACAGTCAAACTGCGCAGGTTTGTTTGACCACTCCGCTCTTGTTGGGCACCGATGGCAGCAAGATGTCTAAATCCTTAGGCAATCATGTTCCCTTGGCTGGTAATCCCAACGATGCTTTTGGCAAGATCATGTCCCTCTCCGATGAGGCCATGCCCGCTTGGTTTGCTCTTCTGACGCCCCTTTCGGAAAGCGAATTGCAAGATCTCCTGGCCGGCCATCCCCGGGATGCCAAAGTTGGCTTGGCCCGCTCGATTGTGGCTTGGCTGCATGGCGACGAAGCAGCTGCGGCTGCAATCCTTGAATTTGATCAGCGATTTCGAGAGGGCGGTTTGCCCACGGATATTCCTGAACTGCGGCTGACTGGCGATTCCCTGCCATTGGCCCAACTCCTCAAGGCCGCCAAGCTGGCGAACTCCACCTCGGATGCCCGCCGTCTTCTGGAACAGGGAGGAGTTCGCGTGGATGGGGTGGTCTTGAAGGACCCCAACGCCTTGGTGGAAATTGGTGAAGACGGCATCCTTTGCCAAGTTGGCAAGCGCCGCGTGGCCCGCATTTTCTTGGATCCGGCCTAACTCAGGGGCTGGGAAAAGGTCCCAAAAGAAGACGGCCGCTGATGGTGCCGGTGTCGGCGTATCCCAATTGTTGCATCATGGCCTCCTCTTCCTCGCCTCGCTTGGCGACGAAGCGAAACTGGGCAGAGGACCAGGACATAGCCTGGAACTTTTGTTCCACAGCTTCAAATTCTGCCCGGAAGGCGGCCAAGGCCGTGCCAATGCGAGGGTCGCCGGGAGGCAAGGGATGCAACTCGCCTGGATCTTCCCAGCGATCATGGACCTCTACCCAGGCCTCGCCGTGAGGGGGTTTCCGCATGGCTTGAAAACGGACTTCTCCGGCAAGGGAGGTGGCCGAAGCGTCCACTTCAAAGACACGATGAACGGCCCAGCGATCGGAACGCCAGCCGTCTCGTAGGTCGGGTCCCCCAGGGATGCGCTGCAGGCAACTGCGAGCTTGGGATTCCGTGCCCTTCAAAAGCGGCGCTAAGTCCAATCCTTCGGCTTCGGCGAGAGGTTTTGCCCCGGCATGGGCAAGGAGAGTGGGGGCGATGTCGTAGATCCGAGTCAGCGAGGGAATGGAGCGGCCGTCCTCGGCCAAACCGGGAATGCGCAAGAGAAGGGGGATTTGAGTGAGTTCTGGATAGAGGGTGGAGCGGTGGGCAATCATGCCATGCTCGAAAAACTCATCCCCATGATCGGAAACGAAACAGACGATGGTGTTGTCCCAGAGATCGAGTTCCCGCAAGGTTTTCAAAATTCTCCCAATGTGTTGATCCACCCAGTGAATCTCAGCGTCATAGAGGGCCTTGACGTGACCTAAATCTCGTTCGCTGATGCGGCGGGAGAAGGGCGGAGAAGGATCCCGGACCCGCTTGTTGAAATACCAGTTCAGGCCATCCATGGCCCCTTGATAGTCCGGGTCGAAACGCTGTCCTAGGCCAGATTGCAGGGCATCAGGCTGGTAATCGTAGTGGGCATCGAAATAGTGAAGAAAGAGGAAGAATGGATCCCCACCCTTTCTTTGCTGGCGCAAGAATTCCTGAGCTCCTCGATTGACTCGGGTAGAAGTAGGATCCCAATGAGACACGCGATCCCGAATGCCCCGTATTTCTTCTGCACTGGGGGCGGGTTCACCCCGAAGGCGGCGATTTTCGATCCATTGGGATAAATGGGATGCCAATTCTTGAGGAGTCATCATGCCGGATTGCCATTGTTGAAATCCCCGATCGAATCCGTATTTGCCGTCCAAATAAGGTCCGCTATAAAAACCCGCAGTTTGCCAACCGGAATCCTGAAAAGCTTGGGCCAAGGTGCGGCGGCGAGGGTCCAGAGCAAAGTCGTCGGCCTCAACCCCGTGCAAGCGATCGGAAAGCCCGGTCATCAAGGACATGTGGGCAGGCAGAGTCCAAGAGGTGGTACTCCAGGCATTGAGAAAAACGGCCGATTCCTCGGCCAAGCGGTCCAGTTCCGGACTGACTTGAAGATTCGGGGCGTACTCGGGTCGGTGGCCGTAGAAACCCAAGCGATCTCGACACAGCGAATCCACCGAAATCAAGACTACGTTGAGAGCGGGGGCCTTTGGCCAAAAAAACCAAATACCCAAGCCGAAAAGAGTGGCCAAGAGAACCGGCAGAGCAAGGCGGAAATTCACGAACGAGCCTCCACGAAGTGCAAGGACAAGCGAAGTTGGGGAGTTTCCGGATGGTTGGTCTCCACGAGGATGAAGGAATCCTTGGGTAGCGGCCCCAGATTCTCATTGAGATGAAAGAGGATGCGCCAAGCGCTCCCTTCCTGCAGAGTTTCTACAGCCAAGGAGCCCAACCCGATTGCCGCCGGGGACAATGAGATCCGGGGCGGATCCAGACGGAGGGCGGCGTCTCGGCAACGGAGCAGGGCGCTGGCGCTGCGGTCCCCTCGGTCGGGGCGGAGCAGGAGGCGCTGGGGTCTCAAGCTCAGGTCGGGGACACCCACGCCAAAGACTCGAAAGGAAAGATTGGGCCCATCGGCTACCGAAGTTTGCACGGAAAATATTTTTTCGAAAGGGCCCTCTGGCAGTTCCGGGGGAGCGAGGACATCCACTCGCCAACGAACCGGTGCTTGCAGAGGAACTCGACTGGCCGATAGCCGCCAACCATCCGTTTCTTCCGGCAGGAAGAGTTCGAAATCTGGTACTTCTTTTCCTTCGACCAAAAAATAGGTGACGGGCTGCTCTCGAATGCCAACTTCTTGCAAGTTTCTGGCCCAAGGTTCCAGCCAATACGGAACCCAGACACTCAGGGCCCAATCCAAGGCGGCGTAACCTTCTTCCAAGATGATGGGAATTCGACCCGTTTTCCAATTGACAGGATTGCGGTAGCGGGCCGTATCCACTTGCAGATTGACTTGCGCCCTTTCACCACTAGCCAGGACCAATTGCATGCCCTGCGGCGACGGTGTCCAGGTCGGGGCGCCGGGGCGATCCGGCAGAGTGAGGTCCAAGATGGCACAGTCGCAACTGGTAGGGCCGATCCCGCGGATCAGGAGTGGCGATTTCGTGCGGTTCCGCAGAAGGAAGGCTCCCTGGGCGCGGCCGCCAAATGGGATGGAATCCAACTGCAAGAGGGCGGGTTGAATTTCGAGGGGGGAGGGAGTTGCCGATGCCTCGCTGCCACACGCACTGGTTCCCAGCCCCAAAAGGAGGGAAGTCAGCAAGGAGTTTCGGGTGGGATTTCCGATGGCCTCACAATTCTACGACAGGACAGGGGGGCGATGTTGTAATGCCTCATTCATGGACTCATCCCACCCGCATTTGACCGCTCAGGATCCGGATGTTGCTCGCACTTTGGCCGATGAACTTCGTCGCCAAGAAGAGCAGATCGAATTGATTGCCAGCGAAAATTACACTTCCCCGGCAGTTTTGGAGGCCTTGGGTTCGGTCTTGACCAACAAGTATGCCGAGGGTTATCCGGGTCGTCGTTACTACGGAGGTTGCGAACATGTGGACCAAGCCGAGGAGCTTGGAAAGTCGAGGCTCTGTCAACTGTTGGAGGCCGATCATGCCAATGTTCAAGCCTCGAGCGGATCTCAGGCGAACCAAGCGGCTTTGCTCGCACTTGCCGAGCCAGGGGACACCATCCTGGCCATGGAATTGAACCATGGGGGCCACCTTTCCCATGGCCATCCAAAAAATTCCTCCGGCATTCATTATTCCTTCGTGCATTACGGGGTGACCCAAGAGACGGAAACCGTGGACATGGATCAAGTCCGTTCCTTGGCCCTGGAGCATCGCCCCAAGGTCATCATGGCTGGTGCCAGCGCCTATCCTCGCATTTTGGATTTCTCTGCCTTCGCTGAAATTGCGCACGAGGCTGGCGCTCACCTCCTCGTGGATATGGCCCACATCGCGGGTCCTGTTGCGGCGGGTCTGCATCCCTCCCCGATTCCACACGCAGATATTGTCACCATGACCACCCATAAGACCTTGCGCGGCCCCCGTGGCGGGGCCATGGTTTGCCAGGAGCAATGGGCCAAGAAAGTGGATTCGGCCGTCTTTCCTGGCATGCAAGGAGGTCCCTTGATGCATGCCGTTGCTGCCAAGGCTGTGGCCTTTGGCGAAGCCCTCTTGCCCGATTTTCAGCAATACCAGGCCGCAACTTTGGCCAATGCAAAAGCACTTGCGGAGGGCCTTGCTGCTCGCGGCTTTCGCCTCGTTTCTGGTGGTACCGACAACCACCTCCTTTTGGTGGATTTACGCGGCCCCCAAGGGCCCGGGATCACGGGTCGGGAGGCCGAAGACGCTTTGCACCGCGCCTATCTGACCGTCAACAAAAATCTCATTCCCTTCGATCCCGAAAAGCCAATGCGGACATCCGGCATTCGTTTAGGTACCCCGGCCGTGACTACGCGGGGCCTGGATGTCGAGGATATGCAGAGCATCGCAGGCTGGATGGATCGCATTTTGCGTGCACCCGAGGATTTGGAATTGAGCACCAGCATCCGCCAGGAAGTGGCCGCCCTTTGTTCCGCCAAGCCGGTGTATTCGACCGAGCCCTCCTCTTTGGTTCCTTAGGAACTGAGTTTGTCGTTCAGGGTCTGGTCCTTGGCCAGAACCTTTTGCCGCTGGCTTTCTCGAAATTCTTGCAGGCGACGGGCCAACTCCGGATCTGCGCAGCCGAGGATACGCAGGGCGAAGAGGGCGGCATTGACAGGTCCACCGCCACCCACGCCGACGCCGGCCACGGGAACCCCACCCGGCATTTGGACCGTGGAAAGAAGAGCATCCAGCCCGCCCAAGGGAGGGTTGTCCATGGGGATTCCGACCACCGGCAAAGTGGTGTGGGCCGCCATCACCCCCGCTAAGTGGGCGGCGCCGCCAGCGGCACAAAGCAAGACTCGCAGACCACGCTGGCGGGCCTCAGCGGCAAAGGAAGTGGCCTCTTGAGGAGTGCGGTGAGCCGAAAGAACACGCACTTCCGGTTCTTCACCAAAATCACGGAGTGTTTGGACTAG
>CAYXFZ010000102.1:6289-6559 GCA_964464385.1 uncultured Planctomycetales bacterium | reverse complement strand
GGGGTCCGATGGCCCTAAACTGAGGGTCTGAATCAGGGCTTCTTACCCTCTCTCGGTGGCCTCCTCCCATGTTCCGCAATCTCGGCCTTCTTGTCTTGGTGCCCTTGCTCTTGCAGGGTTGCTTTGGGAGTAGTGACGAGGAACTTCATGCCCAAACCTTTGCCCTTAGGCTTTGTTCCTTGGGTTGTTCTGGCAAGGGAAATTGTGCCACGAGTCTCATTGCCACAAACCAAGATCTGGTATTCCGCTTCAACGATCAAGTCAGTCCCG
>CAYXFZ010000102.1:0-6279 GCA_964464385.1 uncultured Planctomycetales bacterium | reverse complement strand
AAATGGTCAGTTTTTGGTCAACGATGACACGGTGATTTTTCGTCCCGCTCTGATTGAGTCCAATGCCGGGGTCACTTTTGGTTTCGAAGAGAGTGCGACCTACCAGATGCAATTGCATTCCTCGCCGAGTATCCCCGTCATTCAGTCGGTGATTCAGCGGCCCAACACCACGTTCTTGTCCTGTTCCATCACAACCGCAGGGATCAATGATTTGGTCCCGGGACCCCCGAGCGTGGTCGTGACTCCCGACTCCACGAATCCGCCGACCAACAGTTCCTTTGCCGTGAAGTTGGTCTTCAACGATTTGATGCAGCGGGCACAATTGTTGGATGAAACGACTGGGACCAGTCCCACGATTTCCCTTTTGGTGTTGGATGACACCCAAGCTTCGACAGTCGAGGTGGAGGTGCCAGGAACTTGGACGATTAGTTTCAACCAAAACCTTCTGCTCACCACCTTGACCTTCACCCCCCTCGCCCCCTTTCCCGGGGGTCGGCTAGGCCAGCGGGTTCTGCAGATCGGGGTGGACGGCCAAGTTGCGGATTTGTCTGGAAAGCTGATTCAAAATCCGGGCAATTATTTGATTCCCTTGCCGGAGCGCGGCCTGGTTGCCGGCGCGTTCAACGAGAATTTCAACTCCTTGAGCATGCAAGATGCTACTGAGAGTACGGTTTCCCTCTGGGCCTCCCCGATTGGTGCCCTGGATAGCGGTCTGATTCCGGATACCGGCCTGCACCGAGGGGGTGGTTCGGGTGCATTGGGTGTGTTCGCGCCGACTGTCGATGTGACCTTGAATACCGACAGTGAAACTGCTTTTCTATCGGTGCTTGGTTCCCAGGCTAGCATTACGGACGGCGTTTTTCCCTTCTCTGCCGTGCAAATCCCCGCCAACGTCACGGTGACGGCCATTGGTTTGAACCCTCTTCGCCTCTTTGCTCGGGGTGAGCTGGTGGTTGACGGGATCTTGGATCTTTCTGGGGCACATGCACCCACCAACTTTGGCAAACATTTTCCCACGGCGTTGGAGGTTCTTGCGGGTGAGTCCGTGGCCGGAGTTTCGGATTCCTCGGCCGTAGGCGGGCAGCCCGGGGCTGGCAATGCCGGCGGTGGTGCTGGCGGTACAGGCGGCCGCTCTTGGTATTTGCTGGACGGGGCCCAGACTCTGGGTGCGCCCTTTCCCCCCGATCCAGACTATTTCGACGAATCGAAACAGGGTTACACGGATCCAGCTGGCCCGGATCCCACTCGTTTCAGCCACGGACTTCGCTGGCTTTCCATCCATGGTCAGATTGGCCAGGGACTCGGAGGGCTGAATGGCCAGGGCTTGGCCGCGGGCACGACTGGGAATCCCGAGGATCTCGTCTCGGGAAGCGATATTGTCGCGGATCGGGATCAAGGGGGTGGCATCGGAACCTGGGCCTGGCCCCCCGCTTCCGACACCATGCTGGATACCAGTTTTGCCGCCACCCACACCATTGCGGCTCACCAAGATTCTGGCACGGGGGCATTTTTGAACTACTCGATACACCGCAGTCGGGGCGGCGGTGGTGGGGGTTATTGGACGGATGGCCTTTCTGGTGAGGTCGATGCTGTGGGTTCTACCAATCCCTTGGGCCTCTCCCTTCCCGCTCCGGTGGTGGATGCGGATCTGAACTCTGGGATTCACGAGTACAACAACAACGTATTTGCTTACGACGCGCGGATGGCCGGGCTTGTTGTGGACGGGGCCGGCGGCGATCCTGATTTAGCAGGGCGGTTTTCCGGAATTGAAACCCTGGATCCCAGTTCGAATCTTCTCTTGGGCGGTTCGGGTGGCGGTGGTGCCGGCGTTTCCCAGCATGGCTCCTGGAGTGACGATCCGACCAGCACTGCGGGTGCTGTGGATACCTACCGCTCCTGTTCCGGGGCCGGTGGAGGGGCCGGTGGGGGTGCCCTGCAATTGCACGCCGGGGACCGTCTTTCCATCACCGGTAGTGTGAATCTCGTGGGTGGTATCGGTGGCGACAGCGATTTCATGGTCGAAATTCCCTTTCCCGACACCAATCTGATTCTCTTCGGTCCTCCGGGAGATGCGGGGGGTGGGGGTGGTTCCGGCGGCGCTCTTCTATTGCAGGCGGGCGGTTCCCTGGATATTGACTCGGATGCTGATGAAGAAATTCTCCTGGATGGGGGACGTGGTGGCTTGGGCTCCGTGGGCAATCATGGAGGAGACGGCGGTTCCGGCGTGGTCCGTTTTGAGACGCCGACCGGAACCGAGAGTTTGGCCCTCCTGCAATCTTGGGTTTCCCCGGATGCAGCGACCGATTTGAGTTCGGTGGGCTCCCCCGGTCTCCCCAACCTTGTTCCTTTTTCCGTGAACATGCCCGGCAGTGCCGGGGATGTTGGGATCTTCAACCTTAATTCCAGTGGGGTGACCAGCCGTTGGTTCGAACCCTCCAACACCATTTTTCTGGTGGACTACACGAGTTGGACCCTGACCTGCGAGTTTGATACTGGTACCGGGCCCCAGTCCTTGGTCTTTTCCGACACGGCGACCAGCACGACCCCGGGCACGACCCCAGTCTGGGTCGGTTTCCAAGTGGGTTGGGGATCTCCTGGCTCTGGCCAACCCGACTCATCGGCCATCAGCGATTGGGTCGTACCGGGTGGCAATACGGCAACGGGGGGCCTTGAGGAACTCCGTTCCTTCTTGGGTCGCATGCTCCGCTTCCAACTGGTCTTTGATCAGGACATCGTGGCTGCGCTCATTGGCTCGGATCCCTCCGCTTATTTCCGGGTGACGGATCTTCAGTTTACTTGGCAAGGAGAATAGCTTCACCCGTGCGGGTTCTTCGGCCAGGCGCGCTCCTCCTGGACGAGAAGCGCCTCCTTTTCCAGCCTAAGATCACCGTTCAAAATCAGCGGATTGTGGAGGTGGAGTCCTCTCCTTCCCTTGCTTGCGCAGAGGAAGATTTTGGCACCGAACTTTGGCTCGCCGCGCCCCTCTTTTTGCACGCTCACTTTGAGGATTTTGATGCTCCGAGTGCCACTTGGCCCCGGGGTTCCTTTGCCGCATGGGCCGGTGCACTCTTGGCCTGGCGAGAAGGGGCCCGACTCTCACCAGAAGAATCCGTGCAACAAAGTTTGCAGGAATTGGCCCACAATGGCTGTGGTCTGGTTCTTTCCTCCGCCGCGGAAGGAGCCGCGCCAGCAAGACATCCGGCGGGGCCGGAGGTCTTGCGCTTCCCCGAAGTGTTCGCACCGGGTTCGGAACATGCCGGCATCTTGGCGGATCTGGATCGCACTTCTCCCCCGGGCGTGGCCCTGCATGCTCCTTGGAGTGTGAATCCAGACTTGGCGACGGCGGTCTTTGCCCGCTTCCCTCAGGTGAGCTTGCACCTCGGTGAGCACGACGAGGAGCGGGAATTGCTCCGTTCCGGCACGGGTCCCCTGGCGGATCTCTTGCGGGAACGGGGCCGCTCCCTGCCCGCTCGTTCGTGGGATTCCCCCGTGGATTGGTTGGCGGCCGTCGGCGGACTGCGACCCGGAACTTTGGCCGTGCATGGCGGCGATTTGGATATTGCCGAGTTGCGCCGCTTGCAGGAGGCTGGAGTTTCCCTTGTCTGGTGTCCTGGAACCCATGAGTACTTTGAGCGTCCGGCTACCTCCTTTGGTCTTAGTTTGACCCAAGCTCCGTTCCTGGGCTGTGATTCGCGGGCCTCCAATTCAGTCTTGGATCCTCTTCACGAGTTTCGTTTGGCGTGTGCCCTGGAAACGCATTGGTCCCCGCAAGCTTGGTGGGCCGCACTGACGCGCCGTGCTGCTGCCGCCCTCGGACGTTCCGACTTGGGAACCTTGGAGGTCGGCCGGCGGTTGCGCGTGCTTCGGCTTCCTCTTGCCTTTGCCCACCCTTCGGCCTCTACGTTGTTGGCCCATTTGGCCAGCACTCCGCCACCAACCTCCACTCAAGCGCGGCTCTATGAACCGGAAGGAGAGGACTCGGCCCCTGCCAGCGACTCTCGGCGACCCAGCAGGCCCCAAAGCGCATAGCGGGCCATCTTGGGGTTCTTGCGCAATCGGCGCATGACATAGGGCAACCAAGAAGCACCATAGGGCAGGTACACCCGTACGGGGAGACCCCTCTTTCGCAATGAATGGCGCAAGGGCTCCCGCACCCCAAGGAGCATTTGAATTTCCAATTGCGGGGTCCATTCTGGATGATTTTGCAGGAGGTCTTCCAAGCCGGCGATGAGAATTTCATCGTGCGTGGCGGCGGCAAGACGAGCACCGCCAGCCAACAAAGACTGGGCGGTTCGTAAATAAGAGTCGCGGATTTCCTTGGCTTTTTGGAAGGCGATGTCGGGCGGTTCAACATAAATTCCCTTGACCAAACGAACATCCAAGGGTGCGGAGTCTTGCAATAAAGTTCGGGCATCTTCTTCGCAACGATGCAACATGGATTGCAAGACGCAGCCCGTGGCCGAGCCATGCCGGGCCCGCAACTGGGAGAACACGCGCAGGGTAGCGTCGGTGGTCGAAGAATCTTCCATCTCAAAGCGAACAAACCTGGGCGGATGCCGCACGTTTTCGAGAATGGTGTGGACCGTGCGCAAACATAGGGCCTCGCTGAGTTGGATCCCAAACTGGGTGGGTTTGACGGAGAGATGGGATTGCAGATTTTCGCGGCGTAGGTCCTGGGCCAAGGACTGATACTCCGCCAAGGCGGCCTGCACATCCTCTTCATGTCGAACTTTTTCGCCCAAGAGATCGCAGGTGGTTTGGTAGCCGGAATTTTCCAAGCGCAGAGCCAGAGCGACTGCGTCCGCTCGATCTTCGCCGGCCACATAACGGGATCCCAAGCGCCGCATCCAGGAATGGGGCACCAACGGGAGACCGAGAACAAAGAGTTGGTCGAGAGCCGACATGGGAGGAAGGGGGGAAGGCAGAGCTTCGAATCCTTAGGATGGCGACGCAGTCCCGTCCTTGCCAGTGTCCGAGAAGACCCCCTCCGCCCGTCGCCGTTTGCCGCTCCTCCTGTTGGGTGCCGCTCTTGCTCTGTCCGTGCCGCATTGGCCGGGATTGGTCGAGTTGGAGGATGCTGCGCGGGCCGCCGCGGCCGTGGTCTGGATGACCGCTTGGTGCTGGTTGACTGGTGCCCTGCCCTTGCCGGTGGCCTCCCTTCTACCGGCCATTCTCCTGCCAGCGACCGGGGTCCTCAGCGCCCGCGAAGTGGCCCCTCTTTATTTCCCCGACATCCTCCTCCTTTTCTTGGGCGGCTTTTTGTTGGCCATTGCCCTGGAGCGGCACGAACTGCATCGCCGTTTTGCCGCTCGTGCTCTTCTCTGGTTTGGGGCCCGCCCCCGGTCCTTGATTTTGGGTTTTATGTTCCTTTCCGCTGCTTTGAGCATGTTTATTAGCAATACCAGCACCGCCATCCTCATGTTGCCCGTAGCCATGGCAGTGTTGGATCACGCGGATAAACATGATTCTCGTCGCTTGGCACCCCCTCTGCTCCTGGGGATTGCCTATGCCTGCTCCATTGGTGGTACGGGAACTCCCGTCGGAACGGCTCCCAATGCCGTGTTCTTGGGCCAGATGCGGGAACGGTTTCCGGAGGCACCCGAGATTTCCTTCGGAAATTGGATGATGGGTTCGCTGCCCTTTGTCGTGGTTTTGGTCTTGCTGGCATGGTGGATGTTGGTGCGGGTCGTGCACCGCGTGGGTAAGGAGGCCATCCCTGGCCTAGTGATTCTGCGCGAAGAATCTCGTTCCCTCGGCAAACTCCAGGCCTCGCAGAGTTGGGTGCTGGTCATCTTTGGGGGCGTGGCCGTGGCCTGGTTGACCCGACAAAGCTTGGACTTTGGGCCTTGGGTGATGCCCGGTTGGAGTTCGCTCTTACCTGAGGGCATCGCCTCTTCCATTTCCGATGCCACGGTTGCCCTGGCGGGGGCTACTCTTCTCTTCGTTCTGCCGGATCGTTCCCGATCCACCGCCCTGCTGGAGTGGGAGGACACCCTTCGTTTGCCTTGGGGAGTTCTGCTCCTGTTGGGTGGGGGATTTGCTCTGGCGGCGGCCTGTGAGAGCAGTGGTTTGGCCGCTGCCTTGGGCAGTGGGCTGGGCAACTTGGTCTCTTCGGTCTCGCCGGGAATGGCAGCCTTTTTGGTCGCCTTATTTTTGACCTTCTTGACCGAAATCACCTCCAACACGGCCTCCATCACTCTTTTGTTGCCGCTGCTGTTTTCGGCTGCCGTGGCCGCGGGCCTGCATCCCATGTTGTTGGCCCTGCCGGCCACCTTTGCC
>CAYXFZ010000101.1:0-6815 GCA_964464385.1 uncultured Planctomycetales bacterium | reverse complement strand
CGGACCCCCTCTTCTCGGATTCCCAAATCAACTTCCACTCAGCATTGGCCTGTGCAGGGGATTCCCCTAGCCGCGACAAAAACACGAGGGCGCGGGTGGAAAAATAGTCTCCCGCAAGGAGTTCCACTTCGATCGTCTTGACTTTGGCATGCACCTCACCCGCCGAACCCAGGGCCTTGGCCCAATCTCGCCAGGAACGAGTCAGGCCTAGGGGAGAACTCACTTCCAATGAGGAGGTGGGATTGGCCACGCGCACGGTCATGCCAGAAATCTCACGGACGGTCTCCAATGCCGAAGGGCGCAACAAGGAAGAGCCTCGGAATTCAGGGGACCAAGTTTCAGGTGGGATCGTTTTCTGCTCGCGCCAATTCCCTAAAATGTCCTGCAGGGCCTGATTGGCCAATCCTTGCAGCACCTCGGTTTGCCAAGCATCGGTGGCAGGATCCCGGTGACGCAAATTTTCCTCCGCCCAGGGCGGTAAGTCCGGACGACCCAGCAGCAAGGTTTCCGTCGAAGCGGAGGCCTCTTGTTCAAGGTGCCGCGGCACGGCACTCAAGAACATCCAAAGCGCGGTGCAAATTGCGGCCAAGGTCAAGAGAACAAAGGTGGCTACGCATCTTTTGTGCCAAGGCCGGCGACTCTCCCGGCCCCGCGCCAGAGACAGCCCGGTCCAAAGGACACCGGGCAAAGAGGCCAAGCAGAGACCGGCGCAAGTCAGATGGATCCGGAGCCGAAGCGGATCAAAATGGAAATCTCGGCCAAACAATTCGGCTTGGTAAATGGCCGTAGCCAAAAGCGCGATGGTCGTCCCGGCGAGGCAATAGTGGAGACGACGCCGAGCAGAGCGCCCCGCGACCAAGGTGGCGACCAGGGAAATCACGGTCAGCACCAGATTCAGGATGAACAGGGGTGTGCTCATTCCGGGGCAGGATACGATCTCCCCCATGTTGGCCCTCCTGCTCCCCATCCTTTGCCTGAACCTTTTGCAAACTGGCGGGAAAGACCCCGTGGACGGAATCTTTTTCCTTCAGGATGTACAGATTTGGCAAGAAGCCGGCCCACCGACTGGCCCCCATCAAGTGCTTCTGCGCGACGGTTTCCTCATTGCCGTGGGTGGCCCCGACCAGGAAATCCTCCCGCCCCTGGGGGCAATTCTTCTCGCCCCCGACAACGAGGAGGAATGGATTTTGTACCCGGGTTTGTTGCATGCCAACTACCGCACTTCCTTTGCGGGTTCTTCGGAGAGTCCGTACGCCAATCCTATTCCTGATTCCCGCTCCGGCCCCATGCCCCAGATGGAGTCTGGTGATCGGGAACTCATGCGGGGTTGGCAAAATGCAACGGACCGCGTGGAGTGGGATACGGCCAAGGCCCAGGAATGGCGCGAGGCGGGTTTCACCACGGCGCAAATTTTTCCGGATGCCGGCCTCCTTCGGGGCCATGCGGGGGTCGTCGCACTCAATGATCGGCCCCTTGGCGAAGCACTACGCCATCGGCAGGGGGATTCGGTGGTGGCCTTTCGCGGTGGGGCTGATCACTATCCCGGCACCCCAATGGCCTCCTTGGCCGTGTTGCGCCAAGCTTTTTTGGATCGGGATCGATCCGCCGATTGGCCCCGATATGCCGACCCCGATTTGGACTCTTTGCCCAAGTCAGGTGAATTTGCCTGGGTCCTGGCCAGGAATTCCCGCGAGATTGAAAATGCCATGGATCTTTTTCGGGATTTTGCTCCCGGCGTCGGGATTCGTCTCGTGGGTGGAGAAGACGCCTGGAAACATGCCGTCCGCCTACGCCAGATCCAGGCCTCCGTCCTCTTTGTTTTGGATCTTCCCACTCCTCCCAAGACCGACAAGGAACTCGACATGGAAGCGGAAGAGTCGCGGCCATGGTGGCGCCAGCCGGATGCTCTGCGGGAGGAAAACCGGCGGCTCCACGAGGAAAAGGTTGCCCAGTTCCAACGCCTTCTGGAGACCCGCGTCCCCTGTGCTTTGGCACCCTCGGGTTCCCTGAAGTCCTTCCAAAAAGACTTGAAACAGTTGCGGGAAGCGGGTCTTTCTGCCGCAAATCTTTTTCAAGCCTGGGCACCGGCAGCCTTTCGAACTGCCGGTCAGGATTTTTCCTGGCCTCTGGGTCGCGCCGATGTGTTGGTTTCCCGTGGCCCGCTTGATGTGGTCGAACCTGACTTTGCCTGGGTTTTCGCCGATGGTCGGGGTTGGGAATTCCCCCTTCTAGACGAAGCAAAAAAGGATAAGGAGAAAACCGAGGAATCGGAGTCTGATCTCGGTCTGGCCGGCGAGTGGCTCATTAGCATGGAAACCCCCATGGGACCCCAAGAATTCGGCGCCGAACTGCTCCCTGACAGTCAAGAAGTGTTGTTGTTCGATCCCGAAGATAAGGACGACCGGGAACCGGCCCAGGACGTGAAATTTTCGGGAAGCAAAGTAAGTTTCACTTTTTCTCCTCCGGACATGCCCGTGGAAATGACAGCCCATCTGAAGTTGTACGGGGATCAAGGAGAAGGCACCCTGGAAACTCCATTTGGCGAAATGGAATTGGAAGTGGAGCGTTCAGCCAGTGCTGCTTCCCCTGTCGCCCAAACAACGGAAAACAAGCGGACCGATGCGCCTACCAAAGAGGATGCCAAGTCCGACCTAGGTCACCCTGCATGGCCCGTGGATACCAAGGCAACCCGCCTTCCGGCCCACCCCCTGGAAGGGACCGTCCTCCTGCAAGGCGGCACCTTGTATCCCGTGGACGGCAGCACCCCATTTCTCGGAGATTTGCTCATTGAAGACGGCCTCATTCGGGCTGTGGGTGGCGAAATTTCTACCTTGCAATCGGTGCCTACCTTGGATGCCACAGGGTGGCACATTATTCCTGGGATCATTGATCCTCATTCCCACCTGGCCTTGGCCAGTGTGAATGAAGGATCCATGGCCATCACCGGAGAGTGCCGAATCGCCGACATGATCCAGGTCGAGAGCCTCTCCATTTTTCGAGCTGCCGCCGGTGGTGCGGCCGTCAACCAATCTTTGCACGGCTCCGCCAATCCCATCGGCGGCCAGGCCGCTGTTTGGGAATTGGATCATCGTCGCCCTCGGATTGCCGATCTCTTGCTCCCAGGTGCCCCGCAGGGAATCAAATTCGCATTGGGTGAAAATGTTCGCCAATCCAATTGGTCGAGATCCAGTGGTAAGCGCTTTCCCACCACACGAATGGGTGTGCAAGCCGTGTTTCGGCGTGCCTTCACTGCCGCCCAAGATTATTCCCGTCGTCGCGCCGAACATGCCGCTGGCCGACTGCCGTCCTTCCGCCGCGATGTGCGCCTGGACGTGCTGAGCGACATCTTGGACGGCAAAATCCACGTGCAATGCCATTCCTATCGTGCCGATGAAATTCTAATGATGCTGAACATCTGCAAAGAGTTCGGGATTCGTCGCCCTACTTTCCAGCATGTGCTCGAAGGCTACAAAGTGGCCTCAGAATTGGCGGCCTTCGGTGCCATGGCCTCCACATTTTCCGACTGGTGGGCCTACAAGTTCGAAGTTTGGGATGCCATCCCTTGGAACGTTGCCCTGATGACCAAGGCGGGTGTGACCACCACGATCAATTCGGATTCTTCCGAAATGATTCGTCGCCTCAACACGGAGGCCGGAAAATCTCTGCGCTACGGGGGGCTCTCAGTGGAAGAATGCCTGAAGTTGTGCACCCTGAATGCCGCCAAACAATTGCGCGTGGAAGATCAGCTAGGAAGTTTGGAGGTGGGCAAGCATGGCACCATCACTGCCTTTGACGGTCCGCCCCTCTCCACTTGGTCCCGTTGCGTTCTGACCTTGGCGCGGGGACGCACTCTCTTCGAGCGAGATGTGGCCCGAGATTCTTTGTGGGATCGTTACGCAGAGGATTTACGGGAATTTGCCGAACAACTTGCCGAGGGTTCCGAAACGGCAGCGAATGACCCCAACTCTGACGAGGCCTGGAATGCTTGGACTCGTGCCGGGCAGGGCCTGGCCTACTGGATCCACAACGCCGTCATTCACCCGATCTCGGCAGATCCATTTTCGGGATCCATCTTGGTTGTGGATGGTCGCATTCAGTGGCTTGGACATGAGGCTCCGCGGCGGCCCATTCCTGCCCATACTGTTTCCGTGGATGCCGGTGGCCTGCACTTGTACCCCACTTTCTTGAATGCAGGCGATTCTACCGGCCTTTATGACATTGGTGCAATCCGATCCGCCCGCGACGACCGCGAGACCGGACAGGATCATCCTGACCTCTCCGTGGCTACGGCAATCCATGGGGATAGCCGCCATATCGCGGTGACGAGACTGAACGGAGTGGGCCATGTCTTGGTGCGCCCCACGGACGGGCGAATCCGTGGGCAGGCGGCGCTGGTCCAACTCTCCGGCGACATCACCCCCGAACTGGTGGTGGTCCAAGATCTTGCCCTTGTCCTCGCCTTTCCCTCGGTGAAATCGAGCAAGGGAGAAAAGGAACCGGAGCGACCCAAGAGTTTGGAGGAGTTGGACGTCTTGTTTGCCAAGGCCCTCGCCTATGGGGAGAGACGAACCAAAGCCTTGACCAAAGATCAGGATCTCCTAGCCCGAGATCGCCGCTTGGAGGCCCTGCTTCCCTACTTGCGCGGCGAGAAACCCGTCATGATCGAAGTCAACTCAGTGGCCCAAATCATGACGGCTCGAAGTTGGGCCCTCGAACATGGTTTGGATGTTATTTGGACCGGCGTAAAAGACGGTTGGAAAGTGGCCGGATTCCTGGGCGCCGATCACGCTCGGGTGGTGACCGGGCCGGTGCACGCTCTGCCGAGTGCCCCCTCGGACCCGTATGACTCTGCCTACCGCAACGCATCGCTTTTGGCCGCAGCGGGTTGCGAAGTCGGCCTGCGCACCAACGACCCAGAATTTTCTCGCAACCTCCCCTATCAGGCGGCAACCGCGGGCGCCGACGGGCTCGGCCGTGCAGCGACTTGGCACGCTCTGACTCTGGGAGCGGCGCGCGTCCTCGGGGTGGACTCTTTCACGGGTTCGATTGAGGTGGGCAAAGCCGCCAATTTCTTTCTGGCTGAAGGGGATGTTTTGGATTTCACTGGTCGTGTGCGACGCATGTGGTTGGGAGGCGCCGAAGTTCAGTTGGAATCCGACCAAACCGAACTGCGGGACCGCTGGGAGGCCCGCATTGACCGGACCAACGCCACTCCTTGGGGCAAGTAGAATCCCTAGGTGAAAACGGGTTCCCCTCCCCTAAAAATCAGCATTCCCAAGGATTGCGGAGAAGCTGAATTTTCTCGTGGGTGGTCGGATATGGCAAAAGGAATGGTGGGTTCCTCCATCCTGAAGATCGCCGCAGAAATTCGCGAAATGCAAGGTCGGGGCGTTGCCGTAACCGACATGACCGTAGGAGATTTTTCTCCCCGAGAATTTCCGATTCCGAAGGCCCTGGATGAAGGACTTCGACTGGCCCTGGATGAGGGGCGGACCAATTACCCGCCTCCGTCGGGTCGTTGGGAAGTTCGCGAGGCCGTACGGGAACACATTCTGCGTACGCAGGCCATGGAGTATCCGCTGGATGGCATTGTCATTGTCAGTGGGGGCCGACCCACGCTCTATTCCACGTACCGCCTGCTCTGTGACCCTGGAGAGACGGTGGTCTGCCCGCTCCCTTCCTGGAACAACCACAACTACCAATCCACTTCGCAAGTGAACTTGATCGGTGTTCCATGCCGCCCGGAGGACGCCTTCCAACCCACCTTGGATCTGCTTAAACCTCATCTCAAAGATGCGCGCATGGTCGTTCTTAACACGCCCCAAAACCCATCGGGTGGTGTGATGCCCAACCACGAAGTGGAAGCCTTCGGAAAATTTTTGGTTGAGGAGAACAAGCGCCGAGAGACTGCCGGAGAAAAACCTCTTTGGCTCCTCTACGACCAAATTTATCGTTCGCTGGTCTTCCCTGGGCATGAACACAGTTCCCCCGTGCAATGGGTCCCGGAATGTGCCCCTTATGTCATTCACACGGACGGGATTAGCAAGGGCATGGCCTCCACGGGACTCCGCTGTGGTTGGATGTTTGGCCCCCCTGCCTTCGGTCGCAAAATCTCCGCCTTTTTGACCCACGTTGGGGCTTGGGCGCCCAAGCCCGTTCAGGCCGCCACGGCCAAATTCCTCCGCAACCGCTCGCTGATCGAGTCCTGGGACGTGGAAATGGTCGAGCGAGCAAAATCCCGCTTGGATGTGCTAGCCGAGGTCCTCGCGACTCTGCGTGCCGAGGGCCTTCCGGTGGACTTCATTGAGCCTCAAGGTGCGATTTATATGTCGGTGCGCTTTGATCTCAAGGGACACAAGATTTCCGAGGGGGTGGAAATCCAGAACAGTGATGACATCCGCGCCCACCTTCTCAAGGAGGCTTCTTTTGCGGTGATTCCCTTCTCCGCCTTTGGGGTCCCTAAGGACCTGGAGGACGGCTGGTTCCGGGTGAGCGTCGGCGCTGTGAGTCCTGAGGACATTCGGGCGGCGTTGCCCCGGCTCCGAACGGCCCTCTCCTGACCCCCTAGGAAACTGGCCAAGCTCGCTGGGTCAATAGTTTCCGAACCACTCCAAAACAAAGCACTTAGAGGTCTTTGATCTCCAGGCCAAGGGGTGGGAGCAAAAAAGCGCGTAAAACCCTTCCTGGAAAGGTGTTTCGGGCGGAACTGACCCACCGAATCTGGCCAGTTTCCAGGGGTGGTTTTTTTGGGGTATTCTTGGGTCGGTTCGGTGCTTCATTCCCTCCTCTGCCTCCTCTCTCTTGGTCTCCCTCCT
>CAYXFZ010000100.1:0-7159 GCA_964464385.1 uncultured Planctomycetales bacterium | reverse complement strand
ACTTTCCTACGAGGCGCGCGAGCAGAGGCAAGGTCACGAGTGCATGCACCGACAAGGTTCCGGAAACAATCAGCATGAAGAGCAACAAGGGTTTGAAGACACTCATGCCAGTCTCCCCCACCACCTTGACCATCAGGGCAAACACGCCATAAGGAATCAACGAAAGGACCCAACCTGCCAAGCGCATCATGACCTCGAAGAAGGACGCAAAGAGATCTCGGATACGAGGACCGTGCGGCGCCGGAGTCCGACCGATGAAAAATCCAAGAAGCAAGGCAAAAACAATGACCTGGAGCATCTGTCCGTTTTCTGACAAGGCTGCAAACACGTTGGGAGGCACCATGCGTTGCAGAATATTGCCCAAGCCGGATCCTTGGGCGGCATCAAAGGTGGTGGGGATGGCCAACCCAAGTTCCGCGTCGACTCCCGGCTGAAAGAGGTTGACCGCCAACAGGCCGGTAAGGATGGCCAGAAGAGATGTGGTCATATACCAAAGCAAAGTCTTGCCACCGAGGCGGCCAAATTCTTTGCCGCCAGCAATTCCCGTCACCCCGGTGACTATGCTGGTCAAGATCAGGGGAACAATCAGCATCTTGAGAAGCCGCATGAAAATGTCGGCCACAACAGAAAAAGGAGCCAGCCAGCGAGCTCGATCACACTCGGGATGCAAAATCAGGCCCAAGGACCGGGCATCCCCTTGAGCATCGAGAAAGGTCAAGCGGCGACCATGCTGGAAGGAAGTCAGCCAGGCGGTGGCGTCCGGGCCGTCCAGATCCGGGGACAATTGAGAACCATCTGGCCCAGTCAGATCCCGTAGAACATCACCGACAGCCAGCCCGCTCCCGGCCGCTGGCCCATTCGAGTCCAATGACAACACCTCCCAAGAAGCATTCGCCCCAGGACGAATTTCCAGGCCCACTTGACTCCGGGCCTCCATGGTGAATTGGAGGCCCAGGCCTACCAAAACGCCCAAAGCCATGCCCAGGAGGATCCGGTGATGCGACTGCATGCAGAAAGGATAGAAACGCTTCCCTTAGCTCGAGATCAAACCTGAAAAAAGAATCACTTCTCCAAAATAAGCCGCAGTCGGCGCCTGAGAGTGTGATCCTCGCCAAACAAGGAAGTAGCCAAGATTTCTGCCCGTTGGTTGAAATCTAGGGCCAATTCTGGATCGCCAAGGGCCACCAGACTATCCCCCATGGAGGCCAAGAGATCGGCAGTGACCAGAAATTCGTGTCCGGCTTGGTGTTCTTCTTTCCCATACTCGAAGATTTCGGCCAAGACCGCATCTTCCAGGGCAACACCAGAATGGATGGCCTAGCGAACTCGATCTTGCGGCTCGGCACCTCCCATGTGAGCCTGGCTCACGGATCCCAATTCCTTGCTGACAAAGGCTCCATCCCGGTGGGTTGCGGCAGGTCCGCCATAGACCCTCAGCCTATCGCAAAGTCGGCCATGCGCCCTAAATTTCGACCCCAAAAACGCCCTTCAGACCAAAACCCACGGCCAATGAAACCAGCACGAAAAGGACCATGATGGGGATTTCTCCCCCTGGAAAGGGACCCAGGGGTCGCGTTGGGTAGGGCACCTGAACTTGAACAAGAAAAGAATCGGCAGCCAGGACAGGTTCACCGAAATAAAGAATGGGATCTCGGGCCGCAAAAAATCCACCCCAGGGATCGGCGGAACGGATCCTGGCCAAGCGCCGAGGGGCGGAGCCGACATGGAAAGACTTGCTGATTTCCTGGCCCTTGAAAGCGAAACGAAGATTTCCTTGGCCCTCCTTCACAGCACCAAGGCGGAGGGCAACTTTGCCGACCATGTTGACCCGCTGCAGCAATTCGGCATGTGGAGGG
Source organism: uncultured Planctomycetales bacterium (assembly GCA_964464385.1). GTDB lineage: Bacteria > Planctomycetota > UBA1135 > UBA1135 > UBA1135 > CAYXFZ01. The sequence goes on along the minus strand of CAYXFZ010000100.1, from coordinate 5,303 downwards.
AGGACGATCGCGATTTCAGCTGCGGGGACGCCCGGGGCCAGATCGGCCACCACCACCATCTCCTCGCCTTGGGCCACGGGGTCGTAGGCATAGAGGGCATTGAGTTGGAACCAAACGACCATGAAAGGGCCAGCCATGACCACCATGGGCAAAAGGTTTAACCCCAAATACACGCAATTCCAACTGAGAGACCCACCGACCCCGCGGGCCACAGTCGGCAAATCATCTTGAAAAATGCGGATGCCCAAGAGATTGTGCTTGATGCGATCCTTGACGGCGACGATCCACCCTTGAGCGCTGATGTGTGGAAAAGCGGCAATGAATAGGACTCCGGTGATGGCGGAAACTACCGTCACCGCTACCAAAGGGCCGGCCCAGCCCAAGGCGAGGTCCAAGCCATCGAACAAAACATTCAGCACCCCAGGGGACCCAAGGGTCACCAGGATGAAAAACGCCGAGACGGCGAGAACGACCAGAGCCCCGAGCAAGGGTCAGCTGATGTAGCCGAGACCGCGGAGGGACTCGGTGATGGCGTCGTCGGAAGAGCCGGCGCTTTCGATCTGCTTCAGCTCCTTTTCGAGAACGTGTTCGACGAACTCTTCGACCGACGCATAGCCTGCAACTTCGGCGCATTTGCGACAGCGTTCGAGAATGTCCTTATTGAGTTTGATTTTGTTTCCACCGAACATGGTCAGAATCTTGGTTTCAGGGTATTGGGAAGAAGGATGTGCCTTCCACGAATGTGGGTCGTTCGACAGAGAACAACTCGTAAAGCGTGGCCGTGACATCCGTGAGTTGGGGGGTTTTGAGGGCTAAGTCGCCCGGGCGGGACCAAGCCAGAGTACCCCGAACGACATCGGGGTCCATCAAGTGAGAGCCGGACCAACGGGAATCATTGTCCTCCAGAATGGGGCCGCCCAAAACCTTTCCCAAGGCGGAAGGGTCGGAGGCGCCATAGCCCAGGGAGAAGCCCAATTGCAGGTCGGGAGCGAGGGAAAAGCGGGCACCCCGGGAGTCAAAGGCCTCCGAAGCCAGCAACACTCGTTGGAAAACAGCGGCACCATCCTCATCGCGGAAAGCTTGCAGTTTGGCTCGCATTTCAGTCAAAAGAGCGTCGGCAGCCGAAGCCTCGACAATGCCATGGGGCTCGCGATTCACACGATTCAAAATGACGCCATTGAAACCCACGGCATAAGCGCGCGTTTGTGACCAATCCACGAAGGAATCCTGCCATAGTATTTCACCGTGTTCGCCATGCGGAACAGCAATGGATCCGCTTGCCCCCTTTTCATTCAGGACAAGGTATCCCTCTTGCACCAACCAGTCATTGATGTTCATCACCCGGTGCAGGGGAGCAAAACCGTGGTCGGACATGACGATCACTTCGCAATCGGGCCAGCGCTCTTGCACTTGAGCCATGAGGTATCCCAAGAGATCGTCCACTTGAAAGTAAGTGCGGTCCAATTGTTCGCCATAGGAAAGTCCACCGTAATCCTTGAGGCCACGACCATGGAGACGGGAATATTCCGCTGGGAGTTGGTCGTAGTCCCCGGCTGGCTCCTGGTGAGGGTGATCGGCATCCGCACAGTGCCAAAGCATGTGGCAACGCATATCCAAGGAGCCGGTGTAGAAGAAAAGGAGGCCACCGTCTTGGTCAAACTCCTCCAGCGCCCAATCCAACATGTCCACACGCTCCACGAAAACTGTATCGGACTGGGAAAGAAATTCGCCGGTATCCAATAGGCCCTCTTTGTAGGCCTTGTAAGCATCGGGAAATCCTTGGGTGTAGTAGGGGCCGATGGCCTCGGCCAAATCCGCAGAGGCAGATTCCGGTTGGCTGACGGGCTGAGACGGTGAAAACGGATCCATTTGCACCGGTGCGGCATACACCACAAAAGGATCGGCCGACTGGAACAAAAAGCGGGTCCAGCCAGACACATTGCCAGCATCCGCAAAGGTCATGGGCATCCAATCACTCCAATCCCCCAGGGAGGCCATGTTGACCTCTTCGTGGCCATCCTCCCCCAGTTCGACGCCGAGGGCGGGAGCGGAGCCCGTGAGATCCAAATGAAAGCGCACCGGGGTGCTGGAGTCGGCCGGACCCATGAGTTTGTCGTCGAAGGGAAGGACACCGTGGCCGTCCCCATCCAAGTACAACTCACGTTCTGCCCTGACGGCACGCATGGTGTAGGAACCCCCTGAGCGAACCGACCAACCTCGAGCGTCCGCAAAATCAGATCGTTCAAACCAAAGGCTGGCGCGACCCGAAGCGGCACCGAGAAGATCGGGCGTTCCCATATCCGGGAAGACAACGGCGTCCGACAGATCCTGCAAGGGAAAGTTGGCGGGGATCCGATGAATGGAAACGGGCACGCCGGCATCGGCCAAGACATCCCAGAACGCGGGAAACTCGCGTAATTGTTCCTTTCCTCCACCGGCCAGAACCGGCAGGCCGAACAAGTTGAAGTCCAGCCAAGGCTCCTTGTCCCGAGTCATGGAAGTGGCCAGGCCGTAATTGCTTCGGTCCACGTGGACAAAGTCGTAAAGCCCGTGGTGCCCCGGGTCGGCACCGGTGATGAAGTTGGACCAGGCCACGGGGGACTGTGGCGGCCAAGAAGTGCCAAGATCGGTCAGCCCGCCAAGATCGGCAAGAGCCTGAAAATGAGGCATGCGACCTGCGGCCATGTGATCCCGCACCATGTCCGGGTCCAGGCCATCCACCCCCAAGACAATGACACGGGGAGCATAAGATTCGGATTCCCCACAACCCACAAAGCAAAGCAAACTCAGGGCAATGAATTGGTCAAGACGCATGGGAATCCTCCGTGTCAAAGAGAGGACGGCCTTGCATTTGACGTGGGGTCTTGACCCCAAACAATTGCAAAGCAGTAGGACCCAAATCCATGAGGTCGGGGTCTTCGACCGCGATCGGGGAATCAGTGAAAATCACTCCAGGGACTTCGCGAGGATCGATGCAATGATCGCCTGACCAGGACTTGGTGTTGTCGGAAAAGGTTTCGGCTGGGCAGGCGCCGGTGGCGCAGTTCCAGGAATTGCGATAGCCGCGAACATAGCCGGCGAATAGATCCGGCGCCTCAAAGACATAAGGCCCAGTGAAAATCTCAGCGGCATCAAAGACCTCGCGAAAGGCCTTGTTGCCATTGCTAGGATCCGTCAACTCCATCAGGCCTAACTGAATTTCTTTCTTGAGAGCTTGGAGTTCCTCGCCTTCGGCAACGATGCCATCTCGTTCGCGGGCCTTGCGATTAATGAAAATACCCGTCAAGCCGAGACAAAAAGCGCGCGTCTTGGTCCAGTCCACATCCTGGCACCAGTCACGCGATATGGACTTGCCAGAGGCTTCATCCACCGGAGCATTTTCTTTCAAGACCAGATAGCCGTGATCGCGAAGCCAAGCATTTAGATTGACCCCACGTTTGAACTGGCAAAAGCCATGATCCGAAATGATGACGAGACGATCTTTCTTGGGGTTCAGCTTGGCGCGCACCTCTCCCACGACTTGATCGGCTTGGGCGTAGATTTCGGCGATTTTGTCCTTACCCCATTCGGTATCCTTGCCGACATTTGCTGGATGATCCGGCTCAAGGTAGCGGTGGAACATGTGGGAAACACGGTCCGTGCCATCAAAGACGCAGACCACCGACCCCTTGCGCGTGGTTTGCAAGGCATCGAACAATTGGCGCCGGCGTTCCTCCCAAATGAGCTGGGCCTGTTTCCAAAAGGCCTCCTCGTCAATAATCCTTTCGTTCAGGGCCCATGTGTCCTCGGCCAAGCCCAGGGTCGCAAACGGACCCAATTTTTTGGCCAAGTAAATGCTGTAAACCTCGGGGTGGCTAAGTGGCATGGCCGGATTGGCCGGATCAATTTGCACGGGTGTCATATAAAGCCCAAATTCCGGTTCCGTGCTCATGCAATAGAAGCGCGCAATCCCGGTGACCTTAGCCTTACTTTTTCGCGATTTGAATTCCAAGGTAACCCAAGGGGAATACTCACGCACCCCGAGATCCAAATTTTGCTGATCTCCTTTGGCGCCGATCAGCAAACGAATGGCCTTCTCGTCTTCCTGGATTTCCACGCGCATAGGAATGCGCATCGGATCCTTGCCGCTCAAGGAAGCATCCGGAGGACCCACGATGCTGCAACGAAGGGTATTGCCCGATCGACCCACAGTCAAAACATCGCCACCGGCCTCGACTGCACCCTCGGGGCGCGTCGTCCAGAAGGTGAACGATCCTTGGGTTCCCTTGAGATCCGGGACACACATGCCCGACAAACAAGCACCATGAAATTCCTCGGCGGGAAAAGTGATGGGAACACGAATGATGTTGGAAAATATTTTTTGATCGCCCAAGTAGGCCCACCAAGGTCGCCCCTTTCTCAGCAATCGAATACTGGCGGATTCCTTGGGGAACAACTTGAATGAACCCAAGCGCAACAGAGACTTCTCGGCAGAACGAATTTCGGTGCTGGAGAGAACAGGCAAGTAAGTGCACGGGTCTCGCGTGATAAAATCGAAAATGTTGTGACGGGAAGCGTCCACTCCGGTTGAGAAACTGGACCAGGCCACCGGCGACATCGATGGATAAGAAGTGGTCAAGGGCCCAAAGTGCCCCTCTTCGGCCAAAGCTTTCATTTTGGGCATGTGGCCCTCGTCCATGAAGCGTTGGGCCAAGCCCGGATCCATGCCATCGAAACCGAGGATAACCAGCCGCTTGATAGGGCCGGGTATGCGCCCTTTGCCGGTCAAAAAACGGCTCACCATCTTGATGGGATAAGCCATCGCAATGATCACAGCCAGGAAAAGAGCACCGACCAGGACCAAACCGCCGGACAGGGCTGCAAAACCAGCTCCAGGCCCAATGTAGGCGGGAGTGGGCAAAACGGCGGCAGGCGCCGGAACTGCTACCAGAACGACAGCAACGACAGCAGCAAGTAGGCGAAGGGGTGCGCGACCCATCGTGGCTCGGCAGGATACGAAGGAGGGTCCCCTCCTCAAAGAAAGGGGCCCTCTCTCAACTCGTTCAAGCAGAGGCGGCTTCGCCAGCCGGAATCAAACCTTGGGTCTCCAGGTAACCCAGAATGGTGGCCACGGACTCCTCAGGAGTTTGGGTTTCCGAGTTGACTGTAATTTCGGGGTTTTCCGGAGCCTCGTAAGGATCGGAAATGCCGGTGAAGTTCTTGATTTCTCCCGAAAGAGCCTTCGCGTAGAGTCCTTTGACGTCTCGCTTGGTGAGCTCTTCAATAGAACACTCGGCATAAACCTCCACGAATTTGCAACACAT
>CAYXFZ010000099.1:0-7178 GCA_964464385.1 uncultured Planctomycetales bacterium | reverse complement strand
TTGGGTATGGCCTCGACGAGCTACGGCGGCCAAGTACTGGCCAGCAAAATCCACGCGCTCGACCGGAGCATCCGATCCTCCAGGAAGGATGCAGCCTGCGTCGCGGAAGCGGCGCCAAGCATAGGCCCCTTTGGCACGTTGTTTGCCTACTCGATCCAAGAACCAAGGGTAATCGGAGACCATGTGTTGCGTCTGCATCAAAGGCAACACCCCAAGTTCCTGGAACCGGTGGATGTCATCCAGGTGCACAACTTGAGCATGCTCGATGCGGAGTCGCGGATCCTTCGCTTGGGGAACGGCCGCCCGCGCGGCAGCAAAGGCGTTCAATGAAAATCGAATGCCCCGGTCCCCAATGGCATGCGTGCCCACCTGAAAACCGGAGCGAAGAGCTTGTTCGGTGATCCTGCGGATATCTTCCTCGGAAGTCAGAATAAGACCACGATTGCCAGCATCGTCGGAATAATCTTCGAGCAGGGCGGCGCCGCGAGACCCCAGGGCCCCGTCAGCATAAAGTTTGATGGAACTGAGGGCCAAAACTCCGCGGTTCTCAAAATCCAGGATCGGCCCTCGCTGCAATTGTTGGCGCAAAAAGTCCACGTCGGATCCCTCGATCATGCCATGCACACGAAGAGAAAGGACGTCATCGCGGGCCGTCTCCTGGAGGATTTTCCAGGCGGTAGAATCAATTCCGGCCACGTGCACGGAGGTAAATCCTTGAGAGTGAAAAGCCTGGATGCCCGCAACGAGGGCTCTTCTCAGAGTCGCGGCATTGGGTGGAGGCTGGGCCTGGCTTACGAGGGCCATGGCCCCATCCAAAAAGACGCCCGTGAGCCCTCCGTCCGAATTCCGGAGAATGCGACCACCGGGAGGATCGGGTGTTCGCTCGTCGACACCGGCCGCCCTCATAGCCGCCTCGTTGGCAAGAAGTGCGTGCCCATCCACGCGCAAGAGGAGGGCCGGGCGATCCGGCAGGGCAGTGGAAAGGGAAGAGTGGTGCGGGAAGCGGTTGTCTTCCCAATCGTTCTGGTCCCAACCACGTCCCAGAACCCAGGCTCCCGGGGGGAGTTGTTGGGCTCGCAGAACCGTGCGGGAAATCACCTCGGACAAGGAGGCGGTTCCCACGAGGTCAGTCCAAACCTCGGTCGCCATTCCTACGCCAAGGAGGTGGGCATGAGCATCGCCGAAGCCGGGATAAACCGGGCGACCATCCAATTCCAGCACTCGGGTCCTAGTACTCGCAAGGCGACGGATTTGCGGAGAGTTACCCACTTCCAGAATGCGGCCGTCTCGAATAGCCATCGCCTCCACCACGCCCACCTCGGTCAAGGTATGGATCCGACCTCCGACGAGAATGAAATCCGCCGAAGATGGAGAAGAGCACGAAAAGAAGGCCCAAACAAACGCCCAAGACACTGGCCACCTTCGCTGGGTCACAGGTTTCCTCAACAGCGGCTGGGGGATAGGGGTTGGGAACAAGATGGCCTCCAGGGTAAGGACTGAGGTTCTTTCTGTCCCCACCTTCATGTTCTCAAAAAGAACTTTTGCTTCTGGTTCACCCTGCGAAACTGGCCAGTTTCCAGAAACGGTAGGGTGGAGTAGGGTTGGTTTTGCATGTTTGTCCCTCTTCTCCTCGCTTTCGCCCTCCAAGAGTTCACCGATGCTTCGGCTTCGGGCTACACACTCTATGACCCGATTCGGACGCCCGACGCTTGGTTGATTGACTCTGCCGGCATCGTCGTGCACCACTGGAGAGGATCCGGGCCCCCTGGCCACGAGTCCCATCTGCTCCCAGATGGCTCCTTGCTCCGAGCTGTCCGCACCGACAACCCAATCTTTCATGGCGGCGGCGAAGGAGGTCGCTTGGAACGCTTGGCACCGGACAGCGAGATCCTTTGGTCCTTTGAATTCTCAAACGAGGAACACCTCCAACACCACGATTTTGAGGTCCTGCCCAACGGCAACATTCTCCTGATTGCTTGGGAACGCCGAAGCACAGCGCAGGCCATCGCCGCCGGGCGCGACCCTGCTTCTTTGGGAGAGCAGGGTATGTGGCCCGACTTCCTGGTTGAAATTCGGCCCACTCTTCCCCAGGGTGGCGAAATCGTTTGGGAGTGGCACGCTTGGGATCACCTCATTCAAGAGGCCGATCCGGACCTCCCCCACTTTGGCAAGGTTGCGGAACATCCCGAGCGCATCAACATCAACTTTGGCGGCATGGACCTTCGCCCTCAGCACATTCGCGAGGAAGAAGAACAACTGTTAATAGGTTTGGGTTACATCGGGGAAGAAGAAGAGGAGGCCCATCCCGCTCCCGAACCCAGCCGAAACCGACGAGACAACGGCCCCGAAATGCGCCCAGATTGGTTGCACACGAATGCTGTGGCGTACAACCGAGAACGGGACCTGATTGCCCTTTCCATTCACCACATGTCGGAAATATGGGTATTGGATCACTCCACAACTACGGAGGAAGCGGCCAGCTCGGAAGGCGGCCAATTTGGGAAGGGCGGTGATCTTCTTTGGCGCTGGGGTAATCCCGCCACTTATGGCTTGGGAGGACAAAAGGATCAGCAACTTTTTTCCCAGCATGATGTGCGCTGGATTCCCGTAGGAATGCCGGGTGCTGGTGACCTAACCGTTTTCAACAATGGTCAGGGCCGTGGCGCCGTGCCCTTCAGTTCGGTGGATCAAATCACTCCACCGTGGACGGTGGATGAGGGTTTCGTCCGCGTGGCCGGCCTTCCATTTGGCCCAGCTGCTGCCAACTGGACTTACCAAGCGAAACGACCGAGGGAATTTTTCTCCGGCCATATTTCCGGAGCAATTCGGCTCGCCGACGGAAATACCTTGATTGCTTCAGGAGAACAAGGATGGATGTTCGAGGTGAATTCAGAAGGCGAACGGGTTTGGGAATATCGCATCCCCAAGGAGCACTTGGGTGGCGCCGAAGGTCCTCGAAGACGCGGCCCCGGTTGGGGCCGGAGCCCTGGCGAACGCCCAGGCGGGCCTGATGGCAGACCGGGCAATCGGCCTGGCGCGCGGGATGGGGGACCAGGCGGCCGCCCTGGTGCGGATGGCGGTCTTTGGCGTGCTTACCGCTACGCCGATCACGATTCCGCGATCCAGGCCCTCCTGAAATCCAAATCCTAGAGTTGCCCCCCCTTTTCCGTTTTATGGGGCATACTTGAAAGGACGTGCGTCGGTTCTTCCGCCCCCTCAGTACCCTGCTCGCCTGCTGTTTGCTCTCCGCGCAAACTTGGGCGACCTGGTCCATCGTTGTCGTGGATCTTGCTACGGGCGAAGTTGCCGTAGCCACGGCGACCTGCCTGACCAATTTTGACCTGCGGGCTTCCGTACCCGTCCTCGTTCCTGAATTTGGAGCGGCCGCCCACCAGTCCGCCGTGGACGTCACGGGAACCAATCGTTTGCTCAACTGGCAATTGCTGCAGAGTGGAACGCCGGTGGACGAGATCCTGCAGGCCATCAAGGACCAAGATCGGAACAAAGGATTCCGCCAAATTGGAATCGTTTCTCTTCGCGGAGATGCCATCACTTATTCTGGAGCATTCACGTTTGATTGGAAGGGTGGCCGCTCTGGGCGAGTTGGGTCTTTGGTGTACGCCATTCAGGGCAATGGACTTGCTGGTAAACGGGTTGTCACTCTATGTGAGGCCGCCTTACGCGACTCCACGGGCCCACTGGCCGAGCGACTTCTGACGGCCATGGATGCCGCCAACTCCATGGGTGGAGATGGCCGCTGCTCTTGTTCCGTCCCTTATCCCGACAGTTGTGGCACTCCTCCACCGGGAACCTGGAAGGGCTCCCATATCGCGACCCTTTTGATCGGACGACCCGGGGATCCCATCCAATCCTGCACCGCCACGGGATGTGCCGAAGGAGATATTTACATGGCTCTTAACGTTGCTTTTGCCAACGTCAGTGACCCCGATCCCTTGATCACGTTGCGGCAACAGTACCTCACTTGGGCGGCCGTCGAAATCGGACGGCCGGATGCCTATCAGAGTGATGTGTTTGTATCCGCGCCAGTGGTTGCTCCCGGCAGTGCTCTTGTGCAGTTGGTGGTGGATCTGCGCAATCGAGATGGAACCCCTCTCAGTAACGGCGGGGCACTTCTTTCCTTGCAACACGATGCAAGTTCCGCCGGGAGTTCGACCTTGACAGGCGTCACAGATCATTTGGACGGAACCTACACCTTGGACATCCAACCCGGCATGACCACGGGCGTGGATCGCCTGCGCGTCATCGTGGATGACGGGGTTCGACCCGTCACGCTTTGGCCTCCTTCGGAATTGACGATTGCAGCCGCTCCCATTTCTCCTTGGAATGATCCGCAAGCAGACTCCAACTTGAATTCTCTCGCCGGTGCTCGATCCCTGCGCCTCGCCTCCGATGGACTCGGTGGCTGGTTGTTGGGCGAAGATTCGGCGGGAATTCCTCATGTTTACATTGCTTCGCGAACCGATTCCCAATCTCCCTTTCAGCTTCCAGTAGCCCAAACTGATAATTTCAGTCCCGGCTGGGATCTGCGTTCCTTAGCTCCGAGTGCGGATGGGTTATCCGCAATCCTGGGGGCGGTGGCCCCGGGAGAAACCGTCGAACGCCTATGGCTTACATCTCGAGCGACCAACACGGCCTCTTTCGCTGAACCGATCTTGATGACCGAGTTGGATACCGGCGCGGGTGAAAGCACGCCTTTTCTTTCTTCTGATGGCCTGCGCCTTTGGTTCGCTAGCAATCGGGGCGGCACCTCCAAGATTTGGAGTGCCGACCGCGCTAGCGGCACCGGTCGTTTCCTGCGACCACAAGCTCGTCTCGTTGCGGGTCCGGGAAAGGAAGTCGCTTGGCCCCTCCTTTTAGCCTCAGGCACCCAACTTCTGGTAGCTCAACGCAGCGCTGGGGGATCCTGGATACCGCGCATCGCCGACCTCGGCTGGTCTTCCCCGCAGCTGCACTCCATTCCCGGTGGCTGGCCAAGCCTGTCTGGGAATGTTGCGCCCCTTGCTGTGGAAGGGAATGGGGACCTATGGCTGAGTGGCTCCTCGGTCATCGCGCGGGTGATCGGTGCCGCCAACTCCCTGACGCTCACGCCATCCTCCCTCTCGGCCACGACCGGCGGCACTCTTTCCCTGCAATTGGATTTGGGCCTTGCTGCAGCCAACGCCCCGTTCCGCCTTTTGGCCGGCGCCCCCGGTGGAACCTCTGCGATTCCAGGAATTTCGGCAATTGCTCCTTTCCTGCCCACTCAAGCAACCCAACTTTCAGTCCAGGGCATCGGCCTATTTTCCAATGGCCGCGGAATTTTGGACAGCGCGGGGCAAGCCTCGATTACCCTTTCTCTACCAGCGGGTGTCCTCGCTCAAAGCCATTGGCTCAACCGAGACTATTCCCTTTGTGCGCTCGCCCTCGGCAACCAACAGGCCTTCGTGAGCTCCGCCGCATTGTTCCGGTTGAATCCCTAAACAAACCCGAACTAACATAACAGACAGAAACTACCCGGTTCAGGGCAGGGCAAGAGGGATCCATGAATCTGCAGATGAAGATTCCAAAACTGCTTCAACGAACTGCATGCCGCGAAGGCCTTCTAGGATACCAGGAAAACTGGGGCCTTGTTCGCCGCGAACGGCCTGAGCAAATGCGGAATAAAGATTGGCAAAGGCCTCCAGATACCCCTCCGGATGTCCTGCTGGAATGCGACCGGCGGCCTGGGATGTAGCACTTAAGTAGGCATTGCCGGCGCGACGGAGTTCCGATGGCTTTCCTTTTCGGTGGACCCAAAGATCGTTGGGGTGTTCTTGTTGCCACTCCAAGCCGCCCTCGGTGCCGAAGATTCGCAAGCGCAACCCGTTCTCTTTGCCGACGCAAACTTGGCTACTGCAAAGCACACCATTGGCGCCACCTGCCATCTCCAACAAGACCATGGCATCGTCATCCAAACTGCGCCCTTCGACAAAAGTGGTCGCTTTGCCAAAAACTCGCGCAACCGTGTCTCCACTGACATGCTCCAACAACTGAAAGGCGTGGGTAGCAATGTCACCCAAGGAACCACCAGGGCCGGACTTCGTTGGATCCGTTCGCCATACCGCCTGTTTTTGCCCCTCGCGTTCGATTGGATCGGCCAACCAGCCTTGCAAATACTCCACAAACACTTTTCGTACCTGGCCAATCGCACCGGAAGCCACCAATTCTTTGGCTTCGGCGATGAGCGGGTAGCCACTGTAATTGTGGGTCAAACAAAACGGCAAACCGGATTCTTGGACAGCGGTAGCGATTTCCTCGGCCAATGCCAAGGATGTCGTCAGTGGTTTATCACAGATCACGGGGAAGCCCGCTCGCAGGGCGGCGATGGTTGGGCCGAGGTGCTGATGATTGGGAGTCACGACGGACACGGCCTGAATGCGCTGCTCGGGGAGCAGGGCCGCCTCTCCCGCCATCAGGGCTTTCCAGTCTGGGTAGGCACGGGAAGCATCCAAACCCAATTCCCGCCCCATGGCCGCACTTTTTTCTGCATCGGAAGAAAAAGCACCGGCAACCAATTGAAACTGGGCATCCAGGGCAGCCGCGGTGCGGTGTACCGCGCCAATGAAGGCGCCTGGACCGCCACCCACCATGCCCAAGCGCAAGGGAGTTTGACTCATACCCCCAGTTTGCCCTCGCCCCAACCCGACGACCAGAGGGTAGGCTAGGACATGCTCGCTAGCCTAGCCCTCCTTGCTCTTTCGGTTGTCCAGGAACCGGTCTGGTTCGCTACGACGCAGGACGGCCTTCGAGTGGAATCCTCAACCCCTCCCAAAGTGGGCGACTTCGCCATCACGACCCCCTTCGGGATGCTGGATTGTGCCTTGGATCCCGTGGCCAAGGTGGAGGCCAAGCCCCCGCGCCCTTGGCAAAAATGGCTGCAGTCCCAACCCGCACCTCCCCTCTTGTCCATCGTAGAGGAAATTTCCCGCCGCGGTGAACTCACGGAATTGGCTCACCTGACGGATTTCCTCTTAAAGGAACATCCCAATTCGGAAACTCTGCGCATTGCTGTCCATCGCATGGAATCTTGGGGTTCTCTGTTGGATCCACTTCCAAGCAGAACAGCCTTGGACAAACGAATCCCAGCCCTTTGGAATCAAGTCGGGCGCAAGAAAACTGCCGATGCTTTTTATCTAGGC
>CAYXFZ010000098.1:0-7401 GCA_964464385.1 uncultured Planctomycetales bacterium | reverse complement strand
ATCGTCCGTGGCCGTATCGGGGTCTGCCAGCACATACGCCGTATTGAAAACATTCAATCCTTTGTTTTCCATCGCTCCGGCATTGAAATCTCCAACCGCAACGATGTTGTAAACCGAAAGATCGTATTCACGGCCATATCGATCCTCGTCCCAACGCATGGCGGATTGCAGGCAACGCATGGCCCAGGAAAGTTGGGCCTCGTTGCCCGGCTCGGACCAAATGGCCAATTCCACCTCGCGACCGGAGGTAGTCACAAAGGAATCCTGGATCCTGGTCAGCTTGCCGGCGACCAGTGCGAAGAGATAACAAGGCTTGGGGTGAGGATCTTCCCAAACGGCAAAGTGCTGCCCATCGGCCTCCTTGCCGGATTCTAGTAGATTGCCGTTGGAAAGAAGAATGGGGCAATCCTTTTCCATTGCCGTAATGCGAACGCGCCAGCGGGCCAAGACATCGGGACGATCCGGATAAAACGTGATCCGTCGAAAGCCTTGCGCTTCGCACTGAGTACACCAAAGCTCGCTGGAACGATAGAGGCCAGAAAGCTGGGTGTTCTCCTGAGGTCGAATGCTAACTTTGGACTCCAGAACAAATGCATCCGGAACATTTCGCAGAGTGAGGCCTTTTGCGTCCAAGTGATAGTCCTCTTCCCGCAATAGATGACCATCCAAGCGGAGCTCCAGAAGCTTTAAGTCATCGCCATCCAAAAAACAGTCGACTTCTTCGCCGGCGCGACGGATTTCCAAACGCGCCTCCACAAGCGTGAAATCTGGACTCAAGGTGAAGGACAAGTCCACCTGATCCACGCAAAAAGGAGGGGGACGGTAGTCCTTGCGAAACACTTCCAAGACTTGATTCGGAGCGGCGACTTGAGAATCCATCCCTGAATCCTACCCGTCTTTTCCCTTCTTCCAGTCCATGCGGGATCGGCCGGGTAGTCGCTTTACCTGAGCTTCGGCCGCTTGAGCAGCAGATTGATCGGCAAAGGGACCAAACACCGAGGCCACGGACCACGGACGACCACGCCGAGTGCCCCTGGCTCCGCCAGGTCGAAGTCCGTTGTGCTGATCCAGGCGCCGGGGAACATCCGTGCTGACCCCGACATAGGTCCGGGATTGGTCGGCAGAGACGAGGACGTAAACGGACCAGGACATGGGATGGGCAAGAGAAGCGGACGTGGAAGCCGGGTAGGGTTCCAGGTTAACCCGGTCTGGGCTATCCTGCCCGCGGACGCGCCCGTAGCTCAACTGGATCGAGCAGCGGACTTCTAATCCGCAGGTTGCAGGTTCAAGTCCTGCCGGGCGCGCCACTGGGCTAATCCAGAATCCCTTTTTCGCTTGCGTCTTCTCTTGGCGATGTCCCGAAGCACTCCTAGAATGTCCGTCCGCGTGGTGGGTATAGCTCAGTTGGTTAGAGCACCAGATTGTGGTTCTGGGGGTCGCGGGTTCAAATCCCGTTACCCACCCCAATCCCCTCTGCGAGAGTGGCGGAATTGGCAGACGCGCGAGGTTTAGGACCTCGTAGGGAAACCTGTGGGGGTTCGAGTCCCCCCTCTCGCACTTCTCACCATGCCGAGTTCCTCCCGCTACGACCGCCAAACGCGCCTGTCCCAGATTGGCGCCGAAGGTCAGGCCCGTTTGCGGGAAAGCTCGGCTGTTTTGGTCGGGGTTGGGGCCCTAGGATCCACCTTGGCCGATCTCTTGGTCCGCGCTGGAATTGGCGAGTTGCGTTTTATAGATCGCGACGTGGTCGAGTGGACCAACTTGCAACGGCAAAGTTTGTTTCGGGAGGACGACGCCCGAGCTGGCCGCCCCAAGGTCATTGCTGCCGAACAGGCCCTTCGCGCCACCAACCAAGACGTGAAGTTGGGGCCCCTGGCGGAGGACCTCCACTCGGCCAACGCAGCCCATCTGCTGGCCGGGGTAGATCTGGTCCTGGATGGAACGGACAACTTCAGCACTCGTTTCCTCCTCAACGATTGGTCCGTGCGCGAGTCCATTCCCTTGGTCTATGCAGGTGTCGTGGGCACCCATGGCATGGCCGGGGCCCATCTCCCCAATGGGCCTTGCTTGCGTTGCACTTGGCCAGTTCCCCCCACCGGCGAGGACGCCCCAACCTGCCGCGAGGCTGGCGTCCTGGGCCCGGCCGTCGCCGCCGTCGCGGCCCATGCCGCCGCCGAGGCCCTGAAAATCCTCACGGGACATGCCGAAGCATGCTTTCCGGGTTACGTTTGTCTGGATCTTTGGCAAGGAGAACTGCGCTCCTTGCGAAGCCAAGTGGATCCTGAATGTCCTTGTTGCCAGCAACGGCAATTTCCTTGGCTGGAGGCCGGACTTGTACCCAAAGCTGAGCCCCTCTGCGGTGGCAACGCGGTCCATGTTCCCAGCGACGCCCCTTGCGACCTTGCCCAAATGGCCCGGCGCTTGGCCGACAAACTTGGTGCTGTGCAATCGGAAACGCACCATCTTCGCGTTCGTGTAGAGGATCTGGAATTGATTCGTTTTGCAGACGGGCGAACTTTGGTCCGAGGCACCGAGGACTCCGGGCGGGCTCGAAGCATGGTGGCCAAGGTGTTTGGCTCCTAAGGCACGTTTATCCTGCGGCATGCCCCGCACCCTGGACTGGAACCGGGCCGCCTCAAGTCGGGCCAATCTCCCGGAGGTCGCGGCCGCCATGGCCGAGGGCCTGGTTGCGCCGCCTTCAGGACGGGGCGGGGATGGCAGCATGGCCCGGCGCATCTTGGCCATTCGTTCTTCCGCCGGACGCTTGCACGGCTTCGGCGCAGCAGATCGCGTTTCCTTTCAAAGCAGTTGCACCCAAGCTCTCAACCTTGCCCTAGCCGGCTCCGTTCCCGCCGATGCAGTCGTCGTGACTTCGCGACTGGAGCACAATTCCGTCCTCCGTCCCCTGGAACGACTGCGGCGAGAGCGATCCTTGGAGATTCGTGAGGTCGGATTTGATGCCCACGGGTTTTTGCGCCTCTCCGAACTCGAGAAAAAACTCTCCGGTGCGGATTGGCTCGTGCTGACGGCGGCCAGCAATGTTTTGGGGACGGTCCAGCCTGTCGCCGAGGCTTGCAATCTGGCCCAGGCATCCGGCACCCGAATTCTGCTGGATTTGGCTCAAGCATCCGGCCAAGTTGAACTTTCCTTGGATGCTTGGGGTGTCCACTTGGCCGCCACCGGGGGCCACAAGGGCCTGCATGGCCCCCCGGGTATTGGCCTTTTATTCTGCGCTCCAGATTTCACCCCGGATCCGCTCTTGGCCGGTGGCACGGGCACTCATGGCGCTTCTTTGGACATGCCTACCGAAACGCCCACCCTTTGGGAGGCCGGAACTCCCAACCTGCCCGGCATTTTGGGCCTAGGTGCGGCCCTGAAACGTTTGCACGCGGGCCTTCCGGATTTTGGCTCCGTGCGCCACGGGTTGGCCCACTTGGAAGATTCCTTGCGCAGGCGGCCGGATGTGCAGGTGTTTCCGCTTGCCGAAACCACTTGGGATCAACGACTCCCCATTCTGTCTTTTTTACCGCGAGCCATCCCATCCGAGATCTTGGAATTGGATTTGGCGCAACGAGGATTGCTTACCCGCGGTGGCTTGCAATGTTCTGCTCCGGCTTGCATAGACTTGGGCGCGCCCCGCGGTTTGTTGCGGCTTTCCCCGCCCCTAGCCACCACGGAAGAAGAATTTTCCTGGGGCCTGACAACGATCGAATCCGCTCTCAACGAAACATGATGGTAGATCCTGCACCTCAAACCCATCCCCTCGTTTGCGGCCTCCTGCTGGCTGCCGGAGACGGGAGTCGGCTTGGCTATCCCAAGTCCGCACTGAAGTTGCAAGGACGGTGGATGTTGCCGCGCTTGATTGCGGCTCTACGTCGCGGCGGCTGTGACGCGGTGCTCTTGCTCTTGAGTCCCGCTGCTCAGGAGGCCATCGCTTCCCGCGGGGATTCCCACGCCGATCAAGAAATCCTGCACCTAGGCTTGGCTCAGGAGCGCACCGGCACGATTCAAAGCGGCCTTGCTGCCCTGCCTACCCAAACGGAAGCCGTATTGATTCATCCCTGCGATGTTCCCCTTCTCCAGGCCCCAGTCGTTCAAAAGTTGATTGCCGCTTGGCGGGGTCTTCCGACACCTGCGTCGCAAATGGTTCGACCCAAGACACCGGCAGGTCGCGGCGGCCACCCGCTCGTCATCGGTCAGGCCCTCATTGCGGAAATCCTGGCCTTGTCCCCTAGCCAACCCCTCCGAGATTTTGTTCACCGAGAACCCGATCGTTGTTTGGATGTCACAATCCGGGGAGATCCGGGACCCTTCTTGGACGTCAACACGCCGGAGCAGCTTGCTTTGATTGAAGGCCTGCTCCAGCCCGAAACCGATTGAAATCAACCTGAGCCGGCTCCCGCATTAAGGCACTCGGAGGCTCCTCAAATCCCAAGGGAAGTCCTTTTCCAAGACCCACAGGAGATCCAGCCAAAGCCCATGCCCTGGAGGGTGGGGCCTCTTTTGCTGAAACGGGTCGGCGAAACGAGCCCAATCCATAGAATCTTCGGTGGCCAAACTGCCGCTCGTGAGATAGAGAACGGCCCAGCGCCCGAGTTGATGGGCAAAGAAATCGGTGCGGCCCATACCCAACTCCCGCGACCAAGCGCGGAGCAATTTCCCCCGTCCTCGCACGTCCGCCCTCCCCGATGCCAATTGCCAAATGAAGTGCATGCGTTCGGCTTTGCTTCCTTCGGCCCCCTCCGTTCGCTGGCGGAGCCAGACAAGATCTTCCTCTTCCGGAGCTAGCGCCAGGACGGCCGCAGCGGGCCAAGAGATCAAGAGGTTTGGTTGGGAGACGAGGTATTTGCGAGCGGCGGACCTAGCCGCGGCAGCAGCCCCGGCGGCCGTGGTCGGATCATGCAAAGCAAGGCGCAGCAAACCGCCGGCGCGGGCATCTTCCCAAGGAGACTCTGGAAAGGGCGGGGCCCATCCGCGATCCCCAGCTGCACCAAACAACCAACGCCTAGCCCGAGGATCCGACAAGCGCTCCTCCAAATAATCGAACACCATGCCAACTCGGGCCGGATCCACTTCGTGCATCACCATGGCGAAGGCGCCACTCCCGGCCCCAATCCCCGATTGCTGGAGATCCTTGAGACCGCGCGGAGGATCCCGGCGAGCGGCCTGGATCCAAACTGGATCCAAGCTCTGGAAAGTGGGGTCTTGCAAGCGGGCAGTGGGCCAGGAGCCCACCCCATCCAAAATGGAAACGATCAATCCCGCCGCCAAGTGAGGCGCGCTGGCCTCTTTGTCGGGCAAGGAAACGGCCCGGCCGGACAAGGCATTGAGGACATGCAAAACCGCAGCGTGTTCCGAAGGGCCCCGCCGGCGTGTTGGCAAGAAAGCATGCAGATCCGGACAACTTGTAGCTTGGCCCAACAATCCCACGAGAAAACAATCCCGATCAAAGGGAAGTGACAGTTTCTTCAAGAGGGCTGGGGCATCGGTGGAGGCAACCGGATCGAAGGCCCCACGCAGGAGCAGGGCCCAAGAGCGCTCGGGGTCGGCTCGAGAACCCGGGCGAGCAACCCTGCGAATGACGGCCAAACCCTCCTCAGAACCATCCAATGCCAAGCACAACAGCAAGGCACGCTGCTGCATCGGTGTTCCTCGCACTGCCTCACGCAACATCCAGCTCCGCCAATTCTCTCCGCCCCGCGCCAATTCCTGGATGGCTTCCCAGCGACTGCTCATGTCCGGATCCGACAAGGGCCGATGGAGCGAGACGGGCGGCGTTTGCCAACCGGCGGCAAGCAAGGTCCCGAGGATGATGGAAGAAATGCCCACAGCAAACAGCGTATCCTCCCCGAAGCCATGTTCTTCTTGCTCGCCTTGACCCTTCAGGAGCCCCTCCTCCAAAATATCGAGGTTCAAGCCCTGCAGCAACGCATCGCGGATGGGGTCTTGCAAGAAGAGGAGCGGCTGTGGCTTCGGGAACAAGTCCAGGAGCGGCCCGAATCTTGGGCCAAGGCCCTTCCGCATATGGGAGATTTTGCGGTTCGCGCCCTTGCGCAAGCAGCTGCTGGCTGCCTGGCTGACTCCCCATTGGCCGCCGGATTATTGACCCAGGGTCTGCTTCGCTCGGTCGAGGCCACGGCCTTGCCTTGCATTCTGGCGCCCCACCGCGTCCCTCTATCCACCCTACCCTCCTTGGCCGAATTGAGTTTGGATGCCACTCGCCCCTTGAGTTTGCGGGCGGCCGCCTGTGCCCGCCTTTTGGAAAGCGGGTGCCGTCCCGCCTGGGCCCTCGCCCGCTCCATCCTCCGCACGGGCACGGCATGGGACGAAGATGCTCCTTGGGCAACTTGGCCCCGGGATGGCCGGTATGAACTCCCCAAGCGGATTTTGGTGCTGACCTTGGACTCCCTCTTGGGCGAAGCCTGCGGTTTCGAACCCAATGCGCCCTGGAAAAAACAGGTTCAACAACTGGCGGCGCTGGAGTCCCGTCTTCCGGCTGCTCTTGGTGCCGCCGCAGCCCGAGCAAAGGTCGCACCCTCGGTCGAAAAGGAACAGTTTGCGCGTCAAGTGGCCGCCCTCATGCGCAGCAGCCAGGATTCTTCGCGCCTTGCCGTCGCCCTGTTGTTGCCCCATTCCCTGCAGATTCTCCGGCAGGCTTTGCGCCATCCAGAAGTTGCCGCCGAATCACAGCGCATCATTGCGCTGACGCCACACTAAGGGCGAAGACGCTGAATGGTGCGCGGGAAAGGAATGCACTCGCGCACGTGCTCCACTCCGGCAAGCCAAGCCACGGTGCGCTCCAAGCCAATGCCGAACCCGCCATGCGGAACACTGCCAAAGCGGCGAAGATCCAAATACCAGGAAAAGGCATCCTCCGGCAATTCATGTTCCTGAATTCGGGCACGCAACACATCCAAATCATCTTCACGCACGGCACCACCAATGATCTCCCCAGCCACCGGAGCAATCACATCCACGCCGAGAGCCAAGGACTCGTCCTCGGGATCGCGCTTCATGTAAAAGGCCTTCACGGCAAATGGCCAGTGAGTCACCATCACCGGACAGCCGAAGTGCTCTCCCAAGATGGTTTCATCGGGAGCACCTAGATCATCACCCGGCTGAAATTCGGACACATAGCGCCCTTCTTTTTGCCAATTCGACAACATCTCTCCCGCTTCGGCATAGCGAAGCCGGGGCCAAGGTCGATCCCAGGCCTGCAAGACTTCCGGGTCGCGCTCCAGAGCGGCCAAATCGACAGCGCAATGTTCCAACACATCGCGAATGCCTTGCCGAACCATGCCCTCAGCCAAGGCGCAGACTTTTTCCAAATCGGCGTGGACAAACTCAGGCTCCAGCATCCAAAACTCGGTCAAGTGGCGCCGCGTCTTGGACTTTTCGGCG
>CAYXFZ010000097.1:2452-7689 GCA_964464385.1 uncultured Planctomycetales bacterium | reverse complement strand
GATCCACCCTCCTGGAAAATTTTGACGCAGGACGAGGAGCATGTTCGCGCCTTTTGCGAAGAACACAACTTCAATTCCTTGGCAGAGCGATTCTCGTCCGGCACGACAACTGGGAAAGAACCGGAAGGGTCGCCCGCATCGGAGCGCACGGATCACTTGGTGAACACCACCAAAATGCTGGTGCAACTGCGCGACGGTCTGCAGAAGAGTGGTGGTTTTGCCGTGGACACGGAGACTACGTCCTTGGATCCGTTGCGCGCAGAATTGGTCGGCATGTCCTTTTCCTGGCAGAAGGGCGAGGCTTGGTATGTCCCCTGCAACTTGAATCCGCCCCTCTTCGGACCCAAGCAAGAAACGCCAGTGGAATTCTTGGCGCCCGTGTTGGCCGATCGAACCATTCCCAAGGTCGGGCAAAACGGCAAGTATGACGCCCATGTGTTGGAGCGGGCCGGGGCCCCGGTGCGCGGTTGGGGTTTCGACACCATGTTGGCGCACTTCTTGGCCGACCCGCTCTCGCCGCACAATTTGGATGCCCTGGCCCTGCGTTATTTGGGCATCCGCAAAATTGCCACCCAGGAATTGATTGGCAAGGGCAAGGACCAGATCACCATGGCCGAGGTACCCATCGAAAAAGTGGCCCGGTATGCCTGTGAAGATGCCGAGAACACTTGGCAGTTGTTCCCTCTCATGCAAAAGGAATTGGAGGAGGCGGAAACCGAAGCGTTGTTCCGCACCATGGAGATGCCCCTCATGGAAGTCCTGCAACGCATGGAAAGTGCGGGCGTACGGGTGGACCCGGATCGCTTGGCCGAAATGGATCGGCGCTTGGCGGCCCGCATGGCCTCCCTGGAGGCCCAGATTTTTGACTTGGCGGGTGAGGAATTGAACCTCCAATCCCCCAAGCAATTGGGGCCCCTGTTGTTTGATAAGTTGCGGATTCAGGAAGAGGCCGGGGTCAAACGACCACGCAAAACAAAAACGGGATGGAGTACGAGTGCCGCGGCCCTAGAGCCCTACTTGGGTCTGCCGATTGTGGACGCTCTCTTGAGTTTCCGGCGCACCGCCAAGTTGCGGGGCACCTATGTGGAGGCCCTTCCCAAGTGGATTCATCCGCAAACGGGCCTCATCCACACCTGTTTTCTGCAGACCGGGGCGGCCACCGGACGCCTAGCCAGTCATGACCCCAATTTGCAAAATATTCCGAACCGCACCGAGGAAGGACGCGAGATTCGCCGGGCCTTTGTTCCCCTGCGAAGGGGTTGGACCCTGCTCTCGGCCGATTATTCTCAAATCGAATTGCGCGTTGTTGCGCACTTGGCCGATGACCCCACTTTGTCGAAGGCCTTTCGGGACGGCGCCGATGTCCATGCGCGCACTGCCGGTCTGGTCTTTGGCGTGGCCGAGAAAGAAGTCACTCCGGAAATGCGCAATCGGGCCAAAACCATTAATTTTGGCATCCTCTATGGCATGGGACCGCATCGTTTGGCCCGCGAATTGAAGATTTCCTTCGGCGAGGCCCGCGAGTTCATTGATGCTTATTTTCGGGCCATGCCGCGTGTACGGGAGTGGCTGGATGCCACCCTGGCACAGGCCGAGGAGGACGGTGAAGTGCGCACCTTGTTTGGGCGCCGTCGCCCCATGCCGGAGTTGCAATCCGCGGATGGTCGCTTGCGCGCCGCTGCGGCCAATGCAGCCGTTAATTCTCCCGTGCAGGGCACGGCCGCCGATCTCATCAAAATGGCCATGATCCAGATTGACGCACGCATGCACCGCGAGATTTTGGAGGGCCGAATGCTCCTCCAAGTGCATGACGAATTGCTCTTCGACTGTCCGCAAGAGGAGGTCGAGACCTTGACCCAATTGGTGCGTGAGGAAATGGAGGGTGTGGCCGAACTCAAGGTTCCGCTGCAGGTCGAAATTGGCACGGGCCAGGACTGGGCCGAAGCGCATTGATTTCTGCCGGCATCCTGCTCTCCTTTGGCCTGCTCTTGGTGGGTGGCGCGGCCGCCGGCGCCCTAGCCCGGGTCCTGCATCTGCCGACCGTGACCGGATATTTGGCCGCCGGCATTCTCTTGGGTACGCGGGGCTTTGATGTTCTGCCCGAGGTGCATGTTCTCTCCATGTCCTCCCCGGTGAATGATCTGGCCATGGCCCTGGTACTCTTTGTCCTGGGTGGTCAGTTTCGCCCGCGGCGGACGGGCCCACCCTGGCGCAAACTCTTTCTTTTGTCGGCGATCGAATCCGCGGCCACCGCCGGATTGGTCTGTGCCCTGACCTTGACCGTATTTCCGAACCCAACCGGGGCCATTCTCCTGGGGGTCATTGCCGTGGCGGTGGCCCCGGCCACGACCGTGGTCGTGCTGGATGAATATGGGGCACGCGGCCCGGCCACGACCACCATCAAACTAGCCACAGCGCTCTCCAATGTATGGGCCGTGCTCTTCTTCGAGGCGGCCATGTTGCTCCTCTTCGCGACGGGTGCCGATGCGGCACCGGGCGACGTCGCCTGGGATGCTTTCGGTTCCCTGATCGTGGGGTTGGTCGCTGGCCATGCCCTGATTTTTCTGCAGGATCGCGCTGGCCATGGAGATTGGTCCCTGCCGCTCCTGGCCGTCCTTCTCCTGACCATCGGGGGCTGCAAATTGGCGGGGGTGCCGCACATGTTGGCCTTCTTGGTCACGGGTGCGGTTGTGGCCAATCGTTCCCGTTTCTTTGAACCCATTGTTCAGGCCATGGGTGCCTTTGCCAAACCTGCTTATGTCGCCTTCTTCGTACTATCGGGTGCACACCTCAATTTTGCTCTCCTGGCCGATCACTGGTTGGTGGCCGGGCTCTACGTGTTGGGACGCACGCTCGGCAAAATTTTGGGGGCCCGGGCGGGTTTGGCCGCCGCCCGTCTGGAGGACCGCCCCGCCAATCGGTCCACGACCCCACCCCTGGGCCTGGGGCTCTTGTGTCAGGCCGGTGCGGCCATTGCCCTCGCTCGGGTCGTTGCCGAATACGACCCGCAACTCAGCGAAGAATTGTTGAACGTGGTGCTGGGCGCCGTAGTCCTCTTTGAACTTGTCGGACCGCTACTCCTGCGCCACGTGGTCATTTCTGCCGGTGAGGTGGACATTGGTCACTTGCTGGTGCGCGACGCGGACCGCGACCGGGGATTCCTTTGGTTGGGGCCCATTGCCAATCTTATGCGTGGTCGCCGGCCACCCCCGCAGGACCTCCTGGCCGAGATGACCATGGGTTCGCTGCTCCGTCCCGGGGTGAAACCCTTGACGGCCGGGGCCGGTCTGGACGAAATCTTGCGCTACGCCAATCATGTCCGCTTCAACCAATTTCCGGTTGTGAACGCCGATGGCAAATTGGTGGGCGTGATTCGCCTGCATGATTTGGAAGAGTTGGCCTATGACCCGCGCTCGGCCCGTTTGGTCATTGCCGAGGGATTGACGACCGCCGAGGGAGTGGATGCCGCCCTCCTCGCCGATGTCCGTCTTCCCGAGGCCGCCGCGGCCTTTGCCGAAACGAAGGACAATGCCCTCGTGGTCATGGAAAACACCAAATCCTGCCGATACCTCGGCGTCGTGGAACGGGCCGAGGTCTTACGCCTGGTACGTCAGCTTCAGCGCTCTTGAACGGACGGGCTACCTCTCTCATCCAAACGACGCAGGGCCTCCTGCGAGGCCAGCCCCTCGGCCGTGCGGCCCCCATATTTCTTGCCAATCAAAAAGGCCTCGCGAGCGGCCTCCATCCGACCCAAGGATGCTTGGACGTGGCCAAGCCGAAGGGCCGCACCGGCCCTGCGGGGATCCAATTCCAAGGAACGCGTCAGGGCCATGGAGGCATCCTCCAACCAAGAACGCGGGGCTTGGCCGCCCCCACCCGAGGCGGCATCAGCCCGGGATTCGGCCAGGAAGGCCCGCCACAACACTTGGCCCAAATCCGCCCAGCGGTCCGGCGATTGGGGATCCGCCCGCACGGCCCATTGGGCTTGCTTGCGGGCCTCGCTCCAATGGCCCTCTTCCACGGCCAGCAGGAGATGGATTCGGGCGAAGGAAGGGTGATCCAATCGGAGCGTGTCTGTTGGGAAATCTCGGATCTTTTGGGCGCCAACCAAATCTTGAGCACGCAAGGCCCGGGCAATGCCCCCCACGCGCGCCTCGACGGCATCGGGGGCCAAGCGCACGGATTGCAGACCCAAGGCCCGGGCCGGGCCGGCCCAAACCGCGGCGTAACGCAGGGTCGTGGGGATCCAGAGCAAGAGGAGCAAGGCCGCCAACAGCCAACTTTGACGCCAGCGGACAAGGATCGGCAAGAGAGCAATCAAGAGACCGCCCACGGGCAAAAGCAAATAACGATCGGCCACGGTCGTGCTCATGAGGGAGGTCACGGCCACGGGCCAGGTCGGGGCTAGGGTGGCGACCCATAGCAGGGCACCAAAGAGCACGAGGGAAGCCGATGAAGAGCGCCACCAACGGAACGCAACCAGGGGCAGAATCAGGAGAAGCAGGGGCCAAAGTCCCGACTCCAGGGGAATCGGATCCCAAAAGAGGCGGGGCTCTTGCGGCAAAATGGAATTTTGCGCGGCCCAGGTCAGGGCCTGGAGCCCACGCTGGGAGGCGTCCGCCACCAAGGTCGTGTCCACTGGCGTGCCAAAACGAAAACTCAGGGCGGCTACCAGGGCGACCCCGGCCGGCAAGAACAGACGCCAGAGATGGGGAATTTCAAGCTGGCCGCGACGGTGCCCAAACCAGACCAGGGCCGGGTGGAGGACAAACCAGGCATAGCCAGTCTCCTTGGCTTGGATGGCAAGAAAGGCCAAACTCGCGGCCAAAACGGACCAGCACCAAGCACTGCGCTGGGCAGGGTCAACACTCTTCGCCACGGGCTGCAAACTGCGCAAACTGGCCAGCAGGGCGGCGCAGAAAAAAGCGCCAAACACCAAATCATGGCGGGTCGCCAACCAAGCGAAGGTCTCGACATGCGCGGGGTGGGCCAAGAAGAGGAGCCCGGCCCACCAGGCGGCCCGACACGCGGACCGTTCGCCACAATCCCCCAAGAAGGTATGGACGAGGCCCCGCGCAAGGGCCGTGAAACAGCCCGTCAGGGCCCCGGCCCAGAGCGCGTGGTGGACATGATGCCAGGGCCACTGTTCGGCAAAGAGCAAGTGATCCAGGCGCCAAGTGGCCAAGGAAAGCGGCCGGTGCAAGGGCCCAAACCAATCCCGAAAACTTGCGGGGATG
>CAYXFZ010000097.1:0-2442 GCA_964464385.1 uncultured Planctomycetales bacterium | reverse complement strand
GGCCCAGCACTCCTGCCAGGATTCCAGAGAAGGAATCCAACGTAGCAAGAAAGAAGTGTCGTCCCCGTAGAGACCCGTCGAGGAAAAGGCCCAGCCCACCAGGATAGCCTGAAAAACACCCAGGATTAGCGCCGGTCTCTGCGCCAAGGCGCGGAGCAAACCCAAGGATCAGTCCGCGGCCGGGGACCCGAGGAGGAGCTCGGTCATGCGGGAGAGATCCAGGAGCATGGGCACCGAGGGATCTTGGCCATCCAAGGTCACCGAGGGAATTTGCATGTTCTCGGCCGCCCGCAGGGCGATGAGTACATCCCCGCCCGGATTGCTCAGGGCAGCGGTGCGGAGGCGCTGACGCAGGGCCTCGGCCCGGGCCAGGGCCAAATTTCCCTCGGCCTCGGAAATGACCTGCCCGGCTGATCCCTCGGCGCGAGTGCGCTCGGAATAAACTTGGGCCAAGGCATAAATTTCAGCCAAGAGGCCTTCGTATTCGGAACTCTTCTCTTGCAGAGTTTTTCTCCAATTGGTTTCCAGGGCCATTTCAGCGGCCTTGATTTGTTTCTCCAACTGGTTGACCAATTTTTCTTCGTTGGCCACATGGGTTTGGGCCACGTCCAAGTTTGCCTTTTGGCGCAGGAACTGTTTCTCTTGCAATTTTCGTTCGTACTCGGAAGAGAAGAGGAAGCGGCGAACAAGAACCGTTTGTGCCACGACATGAAACTCTGCCAATTGTTCATTCAGAATCGGCAGAATGGCCTCGGTCCGTTGGATGCGGAGCTCGGTGTTTTGCAGGTCTTCCGAAGAGAGGCTGGAAAGTTCGGAGCGCAGGACCCGTTCCACGGTGGACTTGACCCGGTCGCGATAGCCGTGCTTGAGACCATCAGAAATGATGGTGTTGGCCTCGCCATTCTTGATGCGGTAGGGCACCGAGAGATCGACCGTGACCACGTTGTTGTCGCGGGTTCTGATTTGCTGCGGGGGTTCCCAGAGGTCCACCTCGGTGTTTTGGCCCCGGGACTCACTGAAGTGAATGAAGTGGGTGCGGCGGGGCAGGAAGTGCCAAAGGTGATAGCCACTCACGCCCAAGTGGAAGCCCGTGCCGAAGTCTAGAGCCTGGATTCCGCCGCCGCCCCAACGTGACTGCTTGATGCCAATGACATCCGGGGGCACGCGCTTGAAAAAGAGGGCAAAGATGGCCGGCGTCAGCAGAAGCAGGGCCAGGATCAAAATGGGAATGCGATACTTCATCGGTTGGCTCCTGGAGTGCGACCCGAACTCGTGGCGCCCAGGTGTTCGATGCGCACCGGGGCCGGATCCCTTTGGAAGGGCACGACCTCGAATCGGATCTGGGCCAATTTTTCAGCGAGGGCCTCGCGGACGAGCACGGCCCCCCCGGCAGCCAGGGCCTCGACGCGCGCGCGCATGCCCTCGGCCTCCTTGCGGGCCTGTTCTTCCAGGCCACGGGCCTCCTCGCGCATTTTTTGCAGGGCAGCTTGGCCGTCCGCTAGGGCCTTGACCTTGAAAGCGTCCGCCGATTTCTCCAAGCGCACGCGATCTTTTTCGGCATTAATGCGCTCGGCCTCGAGGGTGCCGAGGAGTTGTTCGTATTCCGTTGCCATGTCGCGCTCGATGTCGGCCAAGCGCCGTTCTCGTTCGCGTTTGAGCTGCTCGCCGCGGGCACGAAGACGCTCGACCTCTTGATTGGCCACCTTGCGATCCTCGATGGCATTCTCGTAGAGATCTTCAAATTTGGGTTTGGGCGTGATGATCTGCACGATTTGTACGCCGTGGGGCCGCAAGAGATCGTTGAGGCGCTCGGTGGCGCGCATGGTCGCTTGGGTGTAAGAAGTGGGATCGGCCACTTCCTCGGTGGAGTAGCGGCCAAATTCATCCCGCAGGACCGAGCGCGCAAAGGCCCTCACCCAGTGGACCTTGAAGGAATCGCCAGGGCCGGAATCGGCCAGAACCTCCGGGGCCATAGAGGCAATGAGTTGGTATTGAATCTCGAGCGTTTCAAACCAAAAGTTGGAGCCATCCTTAGCCCGCACGGTGAGGCGACTCACATGGTCATAGTTGCGGTCGCGATCCCCCTCCATGACAAATTTGTTGGGCGACTTGTCGAAGATGTATGCCTGCGATAAGAAGGGGGGAAAGAGGCGATAGCCCGGAGTGGTCACCAGTTCGACCTCGCCAGAAGAAAAATGGACTAGGACAGCGACCTGGGTATCGCCGATTTCGACGAAACCGCCGCGGCCCGAAATGGCGGCGGCCACCAACACAATGATGACAAAGACGAGGCCAATGGCGGCGCCAATGAGACCCTTGGGCGGGCGCCAAGCGGGTGGTCCCCCACCGGCCGGGCGGGATGGGGGCGGCGGCGGAGGTGGACTGCCCGGGGGCACGATGATGGGTCTTCGAGTGGCTCCAGTCATGATGGGTTAGGGATCA
>CAYXFZ010000096.1:5446-7936 GCA_964464385.1 uncultured Planctomycetales bacterium | reverse complement strand
ACCGGATGCTCCACTTGCAGTCGGGTGTTCATTTCTAGAAACCAGAGCTTGCCCGCTTCGTCGAGGAGAAACTCCATGGTGCCAGCACCGGAGTAATACCAATGCGAGGCAGCGGCAGCACAGGCCTCACCCATGGAGTGCCGGGTGGCGTCATCGAGGGCCGGTGAGGGAGCTTCTTCCAGCAATTTTTGATGGCGGCGTTGGACCGAACACTCGCGGTCGAAAAGGTGAATGGCCCTACCCTGGCCATCGCCCAGGATTTGAAACTCAATGTGGCGTCCTCCTTCGAAATATTTTTCCAAGTAAAGAGATCCGTCGCCAAAGGCCGCCGCCGCTTCCCGCGAGGCTTCGTCAAAGGCACTTTGGATTTCTTCCGGAGTGTCGCAACGGCGAATGCCACGACCGCCGCCGCCGGCATCGGCCTTGAGAGCAATGGGATAGCCCACCTGTTGGGCCAGTTTTCTTGCTTCCGTGGCATCGGCCAGGGGGGAATCGGAGCCCGGAACTACGGGCAGGCCAGCTTCTGCGGCCGCGCGTCGGGCTGGCAATTTGCGCCCCATAAGGTCGAGGGTGGAAGGAGAGGGTCCGAGAAACTGGATTCCATGGTCGTCACAGAGGGCCGCGAAGGAGGAATTTTCGGCCAGAAAACCCCAGCCGGGATGCAGGGCGGAACAACCGGATTGACGGGCCGCCTGCACCATTTCTTCCGCTTTCAAATAGGAATCTACGGCCGGGCCTGGGCCTAGAAGAAACACCTCATCCGCTTCTTGGAGATAGGGGAAGCCGGCCGCATGGTCGGCCTCGGAAACGGCCACAACAGATTCCACCTGCAACTTTTGGCAGGCACGCACCACGCGGGCGGCGACCTCCCCGCGGTTGGCGACAAAAACGCGGCGGAACACGGGCGACAGAGTAGCGACGCGCCTAAAACTGGAAATAAATGAAGGGGCGGTAATCCGTTGCGGTGAAGGCCAGGGCCAGAGCCGCACCGATACCCAGAGTCAAGGCAGCCAAGGGCGCGGGCATGCCGGCAATCCAACGCGCCGACTTGCCGGATTCCGCCAGACGATGGGCGAGATACAAGGCGAGGAACAACAACCACCAATGGGCCGAAAGGGTTTGGGTGCCGCTGGTCTGCAAGAGGACAAACGCCCGCAGGCCTGTCCATGCCGTGGCGAAATCGGAGGACCGAAAAAAGATCCAACAAACACAGACGAAAAGGAAGGTGAATAGGGGTGCCAAAGGAGCTAGGATGCGTCGACTCGTGCTCAGGGGAGAAACCGAGCGATCCCATTTGCGGTACAGGATCAGGGCCAGACCGTGCAAGGCACCCCAGACGACAAAGGTCCAGGCGGCGCCGTGCCAAAGTCCGCCCAGGAGCATGGTCAACATCAAGTTTCGTGGGGTGGCCAACCCGCTACCACGGCTACCCCCCAAGGGGATGTAAAGGTAGTCTCGCAACCAAGTCGAGAGGCTGATGTGCCAGCGACGCCAGAAGTCCCGGATATTCTTGGCCAGATAAGGGCGACGGAAATTTTCGCACAGCTGGTACCCCAGGAATGCAGCGCAGGCAATGGCCATGTCGGAATAGCCCGAAAAATCACCGTAGATTTGAATGGCGTAGCCAATCGTGGCAGTCCATGCTGCTGCGGCATCAAAGTTGCCGGGGTTGGCAAACCAAGAATCGACGGCTGGTGCAAGGTGATCGGCGATGCAGGCCTTCTTGACGTAACCTGTCAAGAAAAGAAAAGCTGCGGCGCGTTTATGGATGGATTTCCACTGTCGGGAAACTTGGAGTTGCGGCAAAAAATCTCGAGCCCGAACAATCGGGCCGGCTACGAGTTGAGGGAAGAATCCAACGAAGAGGGCCAAGTCCAATAAATTTTTACTGGTCTTGATTTTCCCGAAGTACACATCCAAGGTGTAGGACAGGGTTTGGAAGGTGTAAAAACTGATGCCCACCGGAAGAATGATTTCCAAGGCGGCACGGTCGGCGTGAAAGCCCAGCCAAGCGAGCAAACTTGTGGCGGATTCGACGAAAAATCCAAAATATTTGAAGAAACCAAGCAGGCCCAAGTTGACGACGAGGGATAACAATAGCCACCGCCGTTTCCGGGCTGGAGTGCGTTCCATACCCCGGGCCGCCACCCAGTCCACCAAGGTGGAAATCAAGATCAGAGAAAGAAAACGCCAATCCCAAGCCGCGTAAAAGGTGTAACTGGCGGACAGGAGCCAGAGTTTGCGGGATGTGTTGCCACGCAGGAGCCAGTGAACGGTCGTGACCAGCACGAAGAACAACAGGAAGCGAAACTCGGTAAAGAGCATGCCTTAGTCCTGCGTGGGATCCAGGAGGGAAAGAAATTTCTCGGCGAGTTCCGCCGAAAAGAGCTTGGCACCCTTGGCATTCAAGTGATGTAGGTCAAAACGATGCACGGGGCGATACAACTCCGGCCAAGTTTCTGGCTCGTCGAAGCGGAGGAGATGAGAAAC
>CAYXFZ010000096.1:0-5436 GCA_964464385.1 uncultured Planctomycetales bacterium | reverse complement strand
TTGTTCCGAAAGTTGGCGCCAACCCGGTTCCCGTTCCACGCCAGGGTGCAAGAGCCATGCGATTTGCACTCCATGGTGGGCGGCATCCTCTTGGATACGGCGAATGACGGTTGCCAAGAAGGGTGGGGGAGGGCCGCCATCCCCAACAGATTTCAAGGCCCGACGGGCGGCCATGTAGCCGGCTTGATCCTGCAGAAATTCTTGGCGGCGACGGCGAAAATTGGGTTCGTTCTTTTGCGCATTCAGGGGCAGGAACCCATTGCCATTTTGTCCCAGCCCCGGTTGGCCGTGAAAGGACACGGGATGGGGAAAGAACAGGGCCCCCATGGCCTTGGGCCCACGACCCAAGTTGCCCATCTTCCAGGCGGCGTGTTCCAGGTGGCGCCAGCCGAGCCGACCCCGGTCGAGAAGAGGGGTCGCGTCCTGGGCAATGGCCCGGAGCAGAAGGGTCGTGGTAGCGGGATCGTGCCAATAGACCTGGCGGTCGGAAAGATCATTTTCTAGATCCATATCGGTTCGGAAGGCGCCCGCTTCCAGAATCAGCCATTGCAATTGCCTCGGCTCCATGGCCAAGATGCGCTGGACCATGTGGTGGGTTTCGGGCAGGCGCATCCCGGGGACACCGAAGTTGAAGGAGCGCATGGAATGCCCGGCTGCGGCCAAACTTTGGTCAAAGGCCGCCGGATCGATTTGGCGGTAAATGTGACTGGATCCCAAGAAGGCGATGTCAATTTCATCTTGGAGGGTCTGGAACCACTCAATTTTGAGTCGCTTCGGAGTGGTGCCCTCCACTCCTGCACGGGTTGCCCAGAAAGCGACCAGAACGATGGAGGCCAGGAGGATGGACCGCAGCATGGCGCCCAAGTTAGCCGCCCCGAACCACCAAGAGCAGGCCGGCGAACACCAGAGCACCACCACACCAGCCACGCCATCCAGCCCGTTCGCCAAGGAGCCAAGCGGCAAGAGGAATGGAGAAAAGGGGAGTGGTCGCCATGAGGGTGGCGGCCGTTCCCTGTTTGGTGTATTTCAGTGCACCCATGGCGAAGGCCATGCCGATGCCCGTGCCAAGAATGGAGGGCATCAGGAAAAGCCGCGCTGTCTTTTTGGTAAGGGCGGCGGAGAAAGTTTGTCTGAGGCGCCCGCGGAAAGCAAACAGAGGAAGGAGGCCCAAGAAACCTCCGAGAAGGCGCCAGAAACCCGCGGACACCATGCCGGTATTGGCCATGCCCGGATGGGTCAGGAGGTTGCCAATTGCCATGGCCAAGGCACAGCCTAGGGCGGCGAGGATGCCCACGGTGTCGCTCCGACTACGCGCAATCCTTCGAGATTCGGCGACCCATCCGCCGACCACAACCGCGACCACCCCAAAGCACTGCGTTGGGGTCAAGGTTTCGCCGAAGAGGAGCCAGGCCAGGATGGCATTCAAAACCGGCATACTCATGCCCAAAATGAGGGTGCGTCCGACCCCGATATGGGCTATGGCAACAAAATAAAGAAAGTCACCCAGCCCGAGGCCGATGGCCCCCGAGCCAAGGAGCCAAGGAAGGGCCGACGTTGGGGTGGGGAGGGCCCCGTTCAGGCGCAGGATCAGGGCGCCCAGACCCAGGACGGCGAGGCCGACCAAGTTCTTGTGCAGAACGGCGACCATGGGCCGGCCTTGGCGAAATCCCTTGGCGAAAAAGACCGTGGCCGTGCCCCAGACCAAGGCCGAAGCCAGGGCGGAAATTTCGCCGGCGCCGGGGAAGGGAGCGGGTGCAGCCTGAACGATCAGCAACGAGAAGTTGGCCGGTTTCTGGCTAGGGTTCGGGGAGAAAGCGCAAGGTCAAGACCAGCTCCGACCGTCCAGCAGGGATTTCCAAGGGAGTGCGCGTGGATTGTCCCGAAAAATCACTCAGGAGCAGGGTGTAGGAGCCGGGCGCCAGAGGTCCCAGGATTTGTTCTCCACCTTGGAAAAAGGACATTCCCAAGGACATGGCATGGTCGAGGGAATACAGCGCACTGATGGGGGAACCTCTGGAGTCCAGAGCCACCGCCTGAATCCCGCGCAGGGGTAAGCCGGCTTGGTCCGTGATTTGGAGTCGCAAGGTGCACCCACGATCCAAGGAGAGGTTCAGACTGGAAGTCACCCCCTCGGTGAGTTGGACGGCGGTCTCCACTTGGCCGCTGGCGTGTCGGGCAAGGACGCGAAAGGAACCTGCTGGCAGGCCATCCATGCGAAGATTCCCCTGAGAGTCAGTCTCTTGGGTGGAAATCTGATGGAAGGGTTGGCCATCAGCATGCAGAAGAAAAATATGGACGCCTGCGATGGGAGCGCCGCCGCCATCCGTGACCCGCAAATCCAAACCACAAGACAAGCCGAGGCGTAGTTGTTTTTCGAGGCGGCTGGTTCCATCAAAGTGGAATGGACCGGCAATGGCCGCGCCACGGCCACCAGCATTGCCAAAGAGGGGCATGGCCAAGTAGCCCACGGAAACGACATACTCGCCCTCGAGCAGAGTCTCGAAAAGGGCCTCCCCTTGAGCATCCGTTGGCAACCACCCGCCGCCCGAAGTGCCCATCGCGGGCCGCAAGGCGACGTTGATGTTGGCCAGAGGAGAGCCACTTTCGGCAGCAAGGACCCGAACCAGGATGGATCCACTGGGCAGTTCAATGTTTTTTTCAATCAAGCCGGAGGACTCAATATCCAGGGAACCGATCCATCCGCTTCCTCCCATCATGCCAAAGTTGCCTACCATCATCATCCAGTTGCCTACGGGAACGTCCTCAATTTCATAAAATCCGATGTCATCCGTGCGCGTGCTTTTCATGCCGGAACTCCCGGTCAAGAGGACCGTCATTCCCTCCACCAACTCCTCACCTCGAGTCACGAATCCTTGTAGCAAGGCCCGAGGGATGAGGCCACCCAAGGTGAGTTCATGCCGCCCCCCTTCCTCGGCAAGGACGTAAGTCGAGCGTGTTTCCAGCCCGGCGAAACTTCCCGAGATTGCTGAGAGGGCCTGCGTTGCCATGTTCTCGGAAATCGCGGTCAGTTGCCAGGTGCCCGTGGGGAGGTGTTTCAGGACGACGAGACCTTCTTCATCGGCTTGCTCCGTCACGAGGGAACCCGAGATTCCATAGTTCATGGCAGTCACAATCGCCCCTTCTTCAGGGACCCCATCTTCATCCAGAACCAGGACACGAACTTCAGCACCTTGCAGAAGACGCACTTCCACGGGAGCATTTTCTTCCCCATTTTGAAGCAGGATTCCTGCCGAAACATCTGGCGCCCAACCCTCCGCCATTCCCCGGCGGCCAGGTCCGGAATCACGAAAACACCCTCTTCATTGGATTGGGAAGAATCCCGAGAGCGATTTCCGGCTTGCGAAAGGAGACCATCGAAAAAACCGCCTGCTTGGAGAGAAGCCGACACCCTCGCGTTAGCAATGGGTTGTCCGTTCCCCGCCTCCACCACGCGGCCACGAATGGCGAGGGCAGGATCCAGGAGGATGGTTTGCAAGGACTCGGTCAAGGACGGATCTCCAGTCCAAAGGTGTGGGGCCAGTCCCGGAATGGCCAGCCGAACCCTCACTTCGCCGGCTGGCAAGTCCGGGAGCGTCAAGCGACCCTCGGCATTGCTTTTCCTTTCCAGCTCGTTTCCAGGAAGGATGGAATTGAGCCAGGATGTTCCATCGGAAACTTGCCATTCGGCAATCACGCCCTCGACCGGGGTCTGTTCTTCGCGGCGCAAAAGAAGAAAATGGACATCGCCTCCAGGCTTGAGCTGGAGGATGCCCATATCTTGGCTTTCCTGGTTGAGGATTTTGATTGCCGGGACTTGGAGGGAAGAATAGCCCTTGGCCACGACACTCAGGTGCCAAGTGCCTGCATCCAGGGGGCCAAGAGAAAAGAAACCATGTTCATCCGTGCGGGCCAATCCTCCGCTGGGTGCCAAGGATTCGAGGGCATCCGTTGGCAGGAAGGGAGCGAAGCTGGCGTAGGCTTCAGCCAACAAAAACACTTGGGCTTCGGCCAAGGCTTGGCCGGAAGTGTCCCGCACAATTCCGTGGATTTTGCCGCCAGCTTGGAGTTGCACGCGAAGAGACGCGGCCTGTCCGGATTCCACGGTGGCGGAGGCCACCCGGTCGGGGAATGTTGGGACATGCACGGTCGCCGTCCAATTGCCGGGGGGAAGATCAGAAAAAAATCCAGAGCTTGGATTGGAAATTCCCTTGCGCAGAAGGCCACCCACGGAAAGAGAACTTGGCGCGATTCCAGGAAGAGGGCCAGCCCATTCCAAATCTACAGTGAAATTTGGGACGGAGAGGCCGATGGGATCCACGACCGAAACTCGCAAAGAACCTGCCGGAATCTCGAGGGCAAGAACCAATTCGTCTCGCCCGTTCCTCTCGGTTGAGTCCATTTGCATGGGCTTGGACCACATGCCCTCGGCAAGGGCGGCAATGGCAAAGCCAGAACCATCCCGCGGTAGGAAGACGCGCCCGCGCGGAGCAATTTTTCTTCGATTTTCTCCAGACCAAGGGAAAATGTGGATGGTGGCCGATTCCGGGACACTGCCGTCCACGCGCAACACCCGGATCAAAAGGGTGTCGGCAATCGAATCTTTTTCGGCAATTCGGTCCTGGGTATCGGTTTCCAACTTGGCCTCGGCCTGAGGCCTGGGGAGCGTCGGATCGGCAAGGACGGGTCGATCCGGAGTCAGAGGGGTTCCTTCGCCATGCCAGAAAAGGAGGCCTACTACCGCCAGGGCAACCAAAGACAACAAGAGCAGGAGAAATCGCATGGAAACGAACCCAGTTTAGGGGTCAGGAGGGAGAGAATACGCCGCCAGCTCTTTTCTCTTCTCGAGTTTCTTCTAGGATTCCGCCGTGTCCCTTCTGTTGGCCTGTCTCCTTCTGCAGGTATCCCCGAGCTTTGTGGCCGAGGAGCCTCCGCTACCGGATCCTCTCGGGTTGGCCTGGGATCCGGCCACGGGCCAAGTCGCTGTGTTGCACCACGGCGGTACCACCATTCAGATTTTCGATTTCCAACTTCGCCCAATCTCGGTCCGGGAATGGGAATCTCCTCGATCCGGTCTTGCCTGGACGCCGGAGGGTTGGGGTTTTTCGGGGCCACTTCGCCGTCAAGTCCCTGGCTCCGCTGGCCGCATCCTGTCCCTTTCTCCCCTAGGTGAGCTTTCCTGGGGACCTGCTTTCTGGGAACACGATCCGCGCATCGAGTGGGGTCCTGGATGGGCCACTCTTCGCCTGCGCAGTGCTTGGCTTACCCGGGGCTCCGTCGAGTGGCGCCCGAAGTTGGCACTTCAGGGAAATCCCGGATTTGCGAGTTTGCACTCGGACCCACTGGATCCACTGAGTCTCCGGGCGCAGATGTCAGGCATGGTCGCTGGCGCGGTTTACGAAATGCGGGTTTCCGTCCCGCGGCCCCAATACCCGCCGC
>CAYXFZ010000095.1:0-7942 GCA_964464385.1 uncultured Planctomycetales bacterium | reverse complement strand
TTCTCCCTCGCCCTGATCCGGAAACAACCATTCCACTGGGTAGCCATTGCGGAGAGCGGCCTCGGCGTCATCGGTATCCGTGAGACACCAACCGAAATCTCCCTCGCAGACGCGGCGCATGACGGAGGCATTGCCAGGACCAAAATGCAAGCCGGACTCCTTGGCCCTGGTCAGCCAACGTAGGGTGGGCTCGGCCCCGAGGCGAAGACTCCGTACGGCAAAATGCGTCAGGGTCGTGCCGGTGAGGGGCGCTGCCATGCCGCCATAGGGGGCATGTTCGGCCGCCAAAAGATCCTGAATGCGGCGTGGGGGACGGGCTCCCCCGGGGAGATCTCGGCGAAAAAGGATGACCCGGGCGCGGGCCGCAAAGCCGGTCCAGTGCCCTTCCGGGTCGCGAAAAGTAGCGGGAATATCCGCAGCGGCTGGACTCTGGTAGGCCTCGGTGACACCGGCATGTTTGAGACGAATGGTGTGGGCGATCTCGTTGTTCCAATACACATCGCAGCGGGGCCGGTCCGCTTCGGCAAGGAGGCGGTTGACCAAGCCGACCGTTTTGTTGGCCTCCACATCGAACTGGGCGTCCACCCGCAAGCCGCTGCGTTCCTCAAACAAATCCAAAATGCGCTCGGCATGCACCTGATCCAGAGAGCAATAGACCACAAGGTCGGGGACCGGCCCACAAGCTGTTGCTGGCAGGCTCAGTAGAGACGCAAGAAGGAAACTTTGCCGCACTCGAGAAGGGTAGCAAGCGGCATGCCGGAAATAACCACCGGGAACGGCCCAGATTGTCACCTAGAGGGAACATTCGGTTAGAATGCTTTTGATGTTGAAGACGCTCCCCCGGCTGAAATTGGCCTCTCGGATGGCCCGTTTGGGTACCGAAACGGCCTTCGAGGTCTTGGCTCGTGCCAAGGCCCTAGAGGCCCAGGGTGAGGACATCATCCACCTGGAAATTGGCGAACCCGATTTCGACACGCCGGCCCATGTCGTGGAGGCCGCCGTCGAGGCCCTACGCGGAGGTTGGACCCATTACGGCCCTGCTGCAGGCCTGCCGCAAGTTCGGGAATCCATTGCCCGCTGGGTTGGGGAAACGCGAGGAGTCGAGGTCGATTCCGAACAAGTTGTTGTGGTGCCCGGCGGCAAGCCGGTCATGTTCTATGCCTTTCTTGCCCTTTGCGAACAAGGCGATGAGGTCCTTTACCCCAATCCAGGCTTTCCGATCTACGAGTCCATGATTTCCTTCTCGGGCGCCCGCCCGATTTTCTATCCTCTGCGCGAAAGGAACGATTTCGCGCCCGATGCCGAGGACATTGCCGCCCGACTGACTCCCGCCACCAAAATGGTGGTTCTCAACTCGCCAGGCAATCCCACCGGCGGTGTTCTGGGAAAAGAACAATGTGAAGCCCTGCTGGATGTATTGCGCGACCGCCCTGACGTCTGGATCTTGACCGACGAAATTTATGGTCGTCTTCTTTATGACGGTGCCGAGCACTACAGCCCGCTTTCCCACCCCGACTTTCGCGACAGGGTCATCTTGCTGGACGGCTTTTCCAAAACTTGGGCGATGACGGGTTGGCGCTTGGGTTTCGGGGTCATGCCTCCAGATTTGGCCGAGGCGGTGACGCGCTTAATGGTCAATTCGAATTCTTGCACCGCCTCCTTCACCCAGTTGGCTGGCATAGCCGCCCTGGAGGGAGATCCCGGCCCGGTTGCCGAAATGTGTCGCCAGTTTTCCCAGCGGCGCAGTCGTATCGTGGATTTGCTCAACGCTATTCCCGGCATGCATTGTCCCTTGCCTCGGGGGGCCTTTTACGTGTTTCCCAACATTCGAGACACCGGTCTGACTTCGGATGATTTTCAGGATCGTCTCCTTCGAGAAACGGGTGTGGCAGCCTTGGCTGGAACGGCATTCGGTTCCGAAGGTGAGGGATATGTTCGGTTTTCTTACGCCGCAGACATTCCTGTTCTCGAAGAGGGTATGCGTCGCGTAGATCAATTCGTCCGCAATTTGACGTGAGCGAAACTCGCTTCGCCGATTTTCGTTCCGACACGGTGACCTTGCCGACGGCGCGGATGCTGGAGGCGATGGCGACGGCTTCCGTCGGTGACGATGTTTTGGGCGACGATCCCACGGTGCAATCTCTGGAGCGTCGTTTCGCCAGTTTGCTGGGTTTTGAAGCCGCCCTTTTTCTTCCTTCGGGGACCATGTCCAACCAATGTGCGGTCGCCTCTCAAATCGAGCCGGGAGAGGAGATCGTGGTGGAGTCAGACGCCCACATCTTCCAGTTCGAGGGTGGGGGCCTAGCCCGGGTGGCCGGTGCCCATGTTCGCACCATTGTCGGCGAGCGTGGCATGTTGCCAGTGGAAGAATTGAGTACGGTCATTCGCCCGCCTTCCGTCCACATGCCTCGCACGGGTTTGATCTGCGTCGAACAAACGCACTTGCTTTCCGGTGGTTCCATCCTGCCCCTGAGTTATTTGCAGGAACTTCGACAGTTCTCCTTGGAATCCGGAGTGCCCATTCACTTGGACGGCGCTCGGTTGCCTCATGCGATTGCTGAACAGGAAGTGGATCCTGCGGTTTACAGCCAATTGGCGGATTCCCTAGCCATCTCCTTGTGCAAGGGGCTTTCCTGTCCAATTGGAAGTGTTCTCATGGGAAGTGGTGCAATGATCGAACGAGCTCGTCGCGTGCGAAAATGGTTGGGTGGGGGCATGCGCCAATCTGGCTATTTGGCTGCCTGTGGTCTGGTTGCCCTGGAGGAGACCTGGGATCGTGTTGGCGAGGACAATGCTCGGGCACGCCGACTTGGCGGAGCGGTGTTGGGCATCCCCGGGCTTTCGCTTGCCCAGGAAACCATTGACACCAACATCCTCTTGATTGAGGTGGATCATCCGGATTTGGATGCTCCCATGATCGAGGCTGCACTTCAGGATCGCCAAATCCTGGCCCTTGCATTGGGTGAGCGACTGCTCCGTTTTGTGACGCATCGCCAGATTCGGGATTCTGACCTGGATCGAGCCTCCGTTGCCCTCCAAGAAACCATGGGCGCAGGGATTCCCACCTGATACACGATGTCCGTCTTCAAGGCTTACGACATTCGCGGTCTTTACGGCAAGGAAATCGATGCAACTCTGGCCCGACGCATTGGCCTTGCTTACGCGGAATTTTTGGGAAGGGGTCCTGTCGTAGTCGGTCGTGACATGCGCGACAGTTCGCCGGAAATTCAGGGTGCCTTTATGGAAGGCGTGCGGATGGGGGGGGTGGATGTCGTGGACGCCGGCCTTTGTTCCACTCCTCAGTTGTATTTTGCCATCGGCCATTTGCAGGCTGCTGGCGGGGTCAATATCACGGCCAGCCACAATCCATCGGCCTATACGGGGTTGAAGTTGTGTCGGGAAGAGGCGCGACCCATCTCGGCCGATGACGGCATTCTGGATTTGGAACGCATGGCTACGGATCCGAACGAACCAGCCCCGGCCCCGCAACGGGGTGGACTGGAGGAAGTGAATGTTTTGTCGGCTTATTTGGATCATGTTTTGAAATGGGGAGATTTGGCCCGGCCCATGAAGTTGGCCTCCGATGCTGCCAATGGCATGGCGGCCCATACCTTTCCTCCTCTTTTGCAACGATTGACCGACGTGGAGCATCACGGGCTCTTCTTTGAGTTGGATGGAAACTTCCCCAATCACGAAGCCAACCCATTGAATCAAGCCAACCTTGAGGATCTCTGTTCATTGGTGCAGAAGACTGGGTCGGAACTGGGAGCTGCCTTTGACGGTGACGCGGATCGCTGTTGCTTTGTGGATGAACTTGGACGACCCATCGGAAACGATATTGTGACGACTCTTGTTGCTCGAGAAGTTCTGGCCAAAGAACCGGGCGCGGCCATTGTCTATGACCTGCGTTCCTCTTGGATTCTTCCGGAAACGATTCGTTCTCTAGGAGGCAAGCCGGTTGAAGAGCGAGTGGGACACAGTTTTTTGAAGGCCAGGATGAGGGAACACAATGCCCCCTTCGGCGGCGAACTGTCGGGCCACTATTACTTCCGTGACAATTGGTTCGCGGATAATTCTGAAATCATCCTGCTTTCGGTGATGAACATTCTCTCGCGGAGTGAGGATCCTTTCTCGAAACTTGTGGATGACTTGCGTTGTTATCACTCCACCGGTGAAGTGAATTTTCAGGTGGAGGACAAAGCAGCTGCCATTGGCACTTTGCAGGATCATTTTTCTTCTGGGCAACAGTCGGATTTGGATGGGATCACAATTGCCTTTGGCAATGGCAAGGAGCCGGGTTGGTGGTGGGTGAATTTGCGTCCTTCCAATACCGAACCTCTCTTGCGAATGAATTTGGAATCGGATGACTTGTCAGTGATGAAGGCCAGGACCGAAGAGGTCATTGAAGTCTTGGGGGCTCAACCCGTTTAGCCATGCCTTCCCCCGGAGCTTCCATTCGAATCTTGGGCGTGCCCATGGATCTTGGCGCCAGCCGCCGGGGAACGGACATGGGTCCGAGCGCTCTCCGGGTCGCCGGTGTGGCGGATGGATTGCGTCGTTTGGGTTTTGAGGTTGGCCGAGAACGGGATGTGCAGGTTCCGGCCATGGAAACCCGAGACGCTGAGGACGAAACAATGCGTTTCCACCGGGAAATTTTACACGTCTGTACCCGCTTGTGTGCACGGGTTCGGGGTGTCCTGGATGAGGGTGGATTTCCGCTCGTGTTTGGGGGGGATCACGCCATCGCCATGGGCACTGTCGCTGGAGTTTCTTCCTGGTATCGGCAACGGGATCAATCCATCGGTTTGATTTGGGTGGATGCGCACGCTGATATGAACACCCCGGAAACTTCTCAATCGGGCAATATTCATGGCATGCCGCTCACCCATCTTTTGGGCTTGGGGGATCCGGAATTGGCAACAATAGGCGGAGATGGGGCCAAGGTTCGGCCCGAGAATGTGGCCTTAATAGGGATTCGAGATTTGGATGCTGCCGAGCGAAAGGTCGTGATCGAGTCCGGGGTCCGGACTTTCACCATGCGTGACTTGGATGAACGCGGCATGGGTGATGTGATTGGCGAGGCCTTGCAGTTTGTCAACGACGGGACGAACGGCTTTCATCTCAGTTTTGACGTGGACGGTCTGGATCCGGGTGTTGCGCCCGGCACCGGAACCCAAGTTTCCGGCGGGATCGAGGCTAGGGAGGCCCACCTGATGATGGAAAACATTGCCGACGATGGACGGATGCTTTCTTGTGAAGCGGTGGAACTGAATCCAATTTTGGACGATGGCAACCGAACCGCAGAGTTGGTGCGAGACTTGCTTCTTTCCGCCTTCGGCAAGACCATCCTCTAAGCCCTAGAATCCAGAGCGATGGACGCTCGGTTGGAACCCCTCGTTGAACAATCTCCGGCATGGCTCATGCCGGGTGGTCCAGATGCCGATGTCGTGGTTGCCAGCCGGGTCCGGTTTGCACGCAATGTGATTGGCTTTCCGTTCCCGCACCGGATGAATTCTGGAGAGGCGGATCGTTTCCGCCGTCAGTCCCGCGAGCGATTGTCCGAGTTGGTCAGTCAGGGGATTTGGATTCAACCCAATCAATTGAATCCGTCCGAGGGGGACCTCCTCGTGGAGCGATCTTTGGCTTCCCGAGATTTACTCAATGCCGCTCGCCCAACTTTGTTGTTGTTTGATCCAGCAGAAGCCCTGGGAATGTTGGTCAATGAGGAAGATCATTTTCGCGTGCAGGCTTTTTCTGCGGGTTCCAATTTGGATGTTGCCTTGCGGGTGGCCCGTCCCTTGGTCCAGGAGTTGGCGCGCCGCTTCCCCTTGGCTCGTCATTCCCGTTGGGGTTTTTTGACCTCGTGCCCCACCAACGCAGGCACGGGGCTCCGTGCCAGCCTTCTCCTCCACCTTCCGGCGACGGCTCGCAGCAAACAGCAGATGGATCAACTTCTCAAGGCGGCTACGAGTTCTTTTTTGGCCGTGCGTGGTGTGCACGGTGAAGGGAGTCGAGCCTTAGGGCATTTCTTTCAAATCAGCAATCAGCGGACCCTGGGCACTACGGTGGAAGTGCAAATTCAGCAAGTTGCGTCGTTTGCCTCTGAGATCATTAGCCGTGAGCGGGCCAATCGCCATGCATTGGTTAGCGAATCCGCGCGAGCGGAGTCATTACTCCAAGATGTAGAACGTTCTTATCAGACTCTGCGCGAGTCCGATTCTTTATCCACGGCTGCTGCTTTGGAGGCTTTGAGTCTGCTGCGGCTTGCCGCATTGGCCGAGTTGGATTCCTCATTGAAGATTCCCGATCCCCATTTGCTACTCAAAAATTCTTTCCAGATCCAACCCGGCCATTTGCAGGCGCGGATTGGGGTCCCGCTGGATCCCGAGGAAAGGGATGCGGCCCGCGCCCGGCTCCTGCGCACGGCCCTGGGGCTGGCGTCCTAAGGAAAGGACATTCTGGCAGCATCACCGCTCAGGGTCGGCGGCCCTTCTTGCTGGAACGGGCGGCACGAACGGTCCCGGCCGTACCTCGACCCGCTTTTGCCCTGGAAGTTCGGGAATGTGCAGGCTTGGAAGGTTGGGTGCGGGTTTTTGGCGCTGCCGAGCGAGTTTTTGTTTTCGGCCTCGCCGTCCGCATATTTGGCTTGGGCGAGATGCTTCGTGTCCGTGGTATGGGCGGATTCGCTCGGATTCGAGTTTGGCTTGGGCTACGCGACGAAGAAGAAATCACGTTTGATTTGGGTGGGTTCCAGGAAGTTTGGCCGCGGAAAAACGTGGCACTTCCTCCAGAAGTCTGCCGCCCCAAGGGTGGGGTGATTTTTCCATTGGAGCCTCGCCCGGCGTCGAAAATGACGACCGAAGAAGGAAGGGAATTTCCACTGCCCCGGTTCTTGCCGAGGGTGATGGGCTTGGGCTTGAAGCCGGACAACACGAGGGTGCCAGGAGGAGGGGGGGGAGGCGCCAATTCGGGGGGGATGCGGCCCTCGTCATCACCGCCACCGCCACCGCCACCGCCGCCGCCACCACCGCCCCCTTGATTTCCGGATCCGCCGCCATGGCCCCAGCCAGAGCAGCCACCATTGCAAGACCAGGATCCACACCAGGAACAGCAGGCCCAATTTCCCCAATACCATCCCAACCAAGGACGGCGCCAAGAAGAAATCCAGGGACTTCGGCACCAGGGGTATCCATAGGCCATCCGAGGCCAACAGGCAGGAGGGGCCCAACAGGACCACCACATGCCGGGAGTCCAAGCAAAACTGGACCAACCGCAACCCAGACCCAAGGACCAGCGGAACCAAAAACTTTGCGAAACCACGCGTGCCGGAGCAGGGGCACCCAAACTCAGGCTGGGTCCGAAATGAAGGGAAATTTCGCGACCTGCGGCGATAAATCCAGCTTGCAGGCCGTGCGGGTCTCGCCGGGCCAAGGCCGCGCCCCAACCTCCTCCTGGAGTTTGACCCTCCAGCAGTTCGATCCGTTGCGCGGTTCCGCCACGGTGCAAGCGAACCGAGCCGCGGCCGGCAAGGGCATCGGGTGCGCCAACGACGAAATCTTCGGTGCCATCTCCATCCAGATCTCCGGCATTGGAAACCGCTGCGCCGAAGCGGTCCCCGGGCTGATCTCCGGCTAGGGTGGCCAGGATGGAACCATTCAGAGCTCGGACTTGCAATTGGCCTGCGAAAATGGCTGGCGATCCGACGGCGAGTTCCGATCGGCCGTCCCCATCCCAATCGCCAACTTCGGCCAGAGAATTTCCAAATCTTCCTCCACGAATGGTTCCGATCCAACGACCGAGAATTTGGCCATTTGTGCCATCCAAGAAAAAGACTTCTCCAAAATCATCCAAACTCCCGGGCGCGGCCACCGCAACATCACCAATGCCATCTCCGTTCAGATCGGCAACGGATTGCAGGGTGGAACCAAATCCAGCTCGAGGT
>CAYXFZ010000094.1:0-8056 GCA_964464385.1 uncultured Planctomycetales bacterium | reverse complement strand
GAAATTCGTGTTCGGCAAACATGCCCTCCAGGACGGCCCGAGGGGCCGTGTTCAAGTTGAGGGTCACGCCAATACCGGCCTCGCTTGAATCTGCACCTTTCAATCCCCCTTGCAATCCCAAGCCGAGATCTTCCACGCCAGTTTGGGCACCGCTTTGACTCTGCAGGGATCTCTCCTCGGCAGAGGAATCTCCCTCCTGGGTTGCTTGGTCCACCGCCGGAGATTCCGAGCTCTCCTCGTGCCCGGCCGGGTCAAAGGCCATCGAAGTCCAAACCGTGAATACCG
This sequence comes from uncultured Planctomycetales bacterium, assembly GCA_964464385.1. Classification (GTDB taxonomy): domain Bacteria; phylum Planctomycetota; class UBA1135; order UBA1135; family UBA1135; genus CAYXFZ01. The sequence continues at coordinate 7,771 of CAYXFZ010000094.1, read as the reverse complement.
TCTCTAGGCCAGGAGCCATGCGGTTGTCCTCCCTGAGTTGGTCGAAGTACAGGGATTCATCCACCCCATCCAAAAGTAGGAGTTCCTTCGTCGTCCACATCAGGGCACGGGGATGTTCTTCCGAAAACGAGTGCCGCAAGGCCACCGGATAGGACTGGTCGTTCCGAGTATCGGCCTTCATCCACTGGATGATGTTTTCGGTGAGGCGAGCAGCTTCATGCGGGGCCAAATCGTCATCAAAATCATCTCGCAGACGGTTCAAAATCCGCTCACAGCGTTCGCGGGCCAATTCAGCCCGTTCCTCATCCGGGTCCATCAGACTCAAGAGATTGAATTTCCCGTTTTCGTCCTCTGCCCGGGCCGTGATTTGGATGTCGCCCAAAACGATGCGCATGGGTTTGGCCCAAGTGTCCTCCCAAGAATCGGCCTCCTCACTTTCTTCTTCCTCGCCTTCTTCACCTTGGTCCTCTTCCGCGCCACCAGCAAATGTTCCGCCAGCGCCACCTTGGCTAAACATTTCGGCAGCTTCGCCCAACCCCATCGAAGGAATTCCGGCCAATCCCCCTTGGCCACCCACGGAGGGGTCGTCTCGCAAGGAGGAAAGAAATTGGTCCGCAGCGGCCTCCCCAGCCGAGCGCATCTGCAATCGATTGGCCACATTCCTTGTGACCTGGGAGGCAACCGAAGTCCCCAAGGTCAGTTGGGCCACGAGGGCATAAGTGATCAAGATCACGAAGAGGGTCAAGATCAGAACAACCCCCCGTTGCCGCCGATTTCCCCGGGTTGGACTCTGGGCTCTCATGCCATGTTCTTTTCTCATCCTAGCGACGCTGGCCCACCCTTTTTTCTTCCATCCGACCAAACCATGCCGATTAGGGCAACGTATCGTCGGCAAAGGGATCAAACAGATCGTCAGTAAACTGCGAGATGGAGGGAGAGCGAGTCTTGATTCGAGGGGTAATGACAAACATCACTTCCGTATCCGCCTCGATTTCTTCTTCGGAGGAGAAGAGAAGACCCAAGATGGGAATGTCCCCAAGGATGGGCACTTTGGCGATGTTCTTGCGCTTTTCACGCAAGCGCAAACCGCCTATAAAGACCCGGTCTCCATTGCGGACGGAAACAGCAGCGGTGGCAGAACGGGTATTCAGGGAGGGGATGGAAATCGCCTTGCCCGTGGAATCCGTACCGACATCAAAACTGCGGCCAATGCGACTCGCCGAGGCCTCCACCACCAAATGGATGGTGTCATTGCCCAGCAGAAAGGGCTGGACCCAAAGGCTCACGCCGGCTTTCTTTTCCTTCACTTGCAGCCCTGTAATCCCGGTGGCCGTACTGATGGTACTAGCAAAGAGGTAGGGAATCTCCTCGGAAGAATCAATCTTGGCCGGGACTCCATTGCGCGTGACCACACGCGGACGGGAGACGATGTCCACGCCCTCGGCAGAACGCAAGAATTGCAGGAAAACATCCACCAGGATGTCGTCGTCCAAAAAGGCCAGGGAAAAAATACCTCCGGTCCCGCTGGAAGAGAAATCACCAATGTTGGTCGCCGGAAAACCACCCCCAATGCCACGGAAAAAAGGGCCGGAACCATCGCCGCCCACCTCTCCCAATTGTTGCACCAGGCCTCCATTGGACTTGACCCCACGTTCAAAGAGATCGGTATTGGTAATTTCAAAAATCTCGGCTTGAATTTCGATCTGCGGCCCGCCGTTGAAGAAAAGGTCCACGAAGGCGAGTACCTCCTCAATCACATCTTCCGATCCTCGTACGACCAGAATGTCCTCGACGGGCTTCATGGTGCCGCCGGCGGCCCAGGGTGCGGCCTTGACGTCGCCGGCAAAGAAGGTGCCTGCTCCGGCCAAGACCGTGACCTTGCCGGCACCACTGGCAATGCCGTCACAAAAAAGGGTCACATGCTTGAGCATGGGGTCGCCAAAGCCAACAGGAGTTCCCAAGAAGGCAGAGTAATCTTGGTCGCCATGGCGCAAAAAGCGGATGTACGGAAACCTCTCCTCGATCGTGAGAGGAACGGCCAGAACCTCGGCCGGTAGGACCGATTCCGCCACGGATCCCACTGCTTCGGGAGTCGCCTCGGCAGACAAGTCTGCCTCGCTGGAAACTCCAGCCGGGATTTCCGGAGACTGAACAGCCCGAAATTGAGCGCAAGAGCCCAAACCAAACAAAATCAGTAGGAATCCCAGAGCCGGGATCCAGCCTAGACCAAGAGGACCAGGTCGAAGATCAGAGGCTTTCGATGACACGGGCGGTGATGTCCGAGGTGGGGTAGCCCTGAATTCCGCCCTCCTCCACAACCAGCACCAAATTGCCATGACGGGAGGCCGCGCGAACCCCCTTCCTAAAGGAAGTGGTGGCCTCTTTGATCAATTTCTTGCCCAAGGCGGAGTCCTTGTCAATATCCTCATCTAAAATGCGGCGGTAGGCAGGAATTTTCAAGTAAACGTCCTTGGCCCGCAAGGTACCCACGCGACCGCCAGCATCGGGGTCAAATGAGGCCTTGTCGCCAAAGAAGACGCGACCCGTTATTTCGACCCCCTGGAGAGAATCCTCTCCGATTCCGGCAGAACGGGCCAAAGGAAGAACCACCGGAGCCGCCAAGCTCGGGGCCGCAAACAGAATGAGACAACAGGACAGCATGATTCCCCCCGGAATGAGTTCTATCTTACGCAAGAACAACGGCCGAGTTCCACGGATGTCTGAGGGAAATTCCGGTTTTTTTGCCAAATGCCCCTCAAACGCCCGGGAAACACCAAGTTTCGTGCTTCCCAAGCGATTTCGTCCACAAGGAGGCTCAGGAACGGGAGCGTTCTGGGCGACGATCTCGAGAGCCACGACCACCACGGTCGCGACCACCGTCACGGCGTCCCCCACCGGTCGGCTTCGCAGCCGAGGCAATGGCGGCCTCGACCTGATCTTCCGGTAACATGGCAATGCGCCGGGAAAGGCGAATCTTGCCGTTTTGGTCCACCGAAACGACGATGAATTCCAGCTGATCGCCCTCTTTGCAGACATCTTCCACTTCATCGACCCGGCCATCGGCCAATTCGGAAATGTGGCACATGCCCTCTTTGCCGCCGCCGATGTCAGCGAAACAACCAAAAGGTTTGATGCTGGTGACGGTGGCGTTGTAGCGCTCGCCAGGCAAGACATCGCGGAGTTGCTCCTTGATGGTGTCCATGCAGGCTTGCACGCGCTCGAGGGGCGTACCCGAAACTTGGATGTCGCCCTCGTCATTGACAACGCTGACCGTGACACCGTAGGTTTCTTGCAACTTCTTGATGTTGGCACCCTTGGGGCCAATCAAGAAGCCAATCTTTTCGGGGTTGATGCGAGCACCCATGTTAATGGGCGCATAAGGGGACATTTCCGCAGGAGCTTCCAGGGCCTCATTCATTTTGCCCAAAATGTGCATGCGCCCTTCGCGGGCCTGCTCCAAGGCTTCGGCCATGATGGAATCCGAGAGGCCTTGGACCTTGATGTCCATTTGCAGGGCCGTGATGCCCGCGGCCGTTCCCGTGACTTTGAAGTCCATGTCGCCATGGTGATCTTCTGAGCCCAAGATGTCCGACAAGATTGCGTATTCGTCGCCGTCCTTGATCAGCCCCATGGCAATGCCGGCCACCGGCGCCCTCAGGGGCACTCCGGCATCCAACATGGAAAGGCAACCGCCACAGACCGAGGCCATGGACGAGGAGCCATTGGACTCCGTGATGTCCGAGACAATGCGAACGGTGTAAGGGAAGGCCTCGTAGTCGGGCATGACCGCACGCAGGGCGCGCTCAGCCAACATGCCGTGGCCGTATTCGCGGCGGGAAGTGCCCATGATGCGGCGAGTTTCGCCAACACAGTAGGGCGGGAAGTTGTAGTGCAACATGAAGCGATTCTTGTGATCGCCATGGTGCAGGTCGTCCACGATCTGCTCGTCATCCGAGGAACCCAAGGTCGTCACCACAATGGCCTGAGTTTCGCCACGCGTAAACAAGGTGGAACCGTGCGTGCGGGGCAAGAAGCGAGTTTCGATGTCGATGAAGCGAATGTCCTTGGGACCGCGACCGTCAACGCGCTTGCCCTTGAGGGTCATGTTGCGCTCGACGTCGTTGAGAACGCTCTTGGTGGCGCTCTTCACGATCTTTTGGGCATTTTCGTCCTCTTCGTCCGGGGCCAGGGCGGCAATGGCCTCTTCCACAAGAGTATCCACAGCGGCATAACGCTCGTGCTTGCCGGAGGTCAGCAACACCGTTTCGAAACGCTCGCGCCCGAAGTGCTCGAGCACCTTGGCGGGAGTTTCGGTGTCCTTGGCGGGAGCCTCGATTTCCATCTTGGGCTTATTGCCGGTCAGTTGACGGAGCTCTTCGGCCATTTCGCCAATCACCCGACAGACTTCATGGCCAGAGCGCAGGGCCTCCAGAACGCCGGCCTCCGGCAGCTCGTGGGCGCCCGCTTCCACCATGCAAACCGCATCGTTGGTCGCGGCCAAGGTCATGTCCAATTGGTTGGCTTCGGATTCCAGAATGCTATGCGGCGGGTTGACGACCACATTGCCGTCAACATAACCCAGGCGCACCGCACCCATTGGGCCCATAAAGGGCAAATCGGAAATGTGCAGGGCGACAAAGGAAGCCAACATGGACAAAGTTTCGGGTTCGTTCTCTTGGTCGTAGGACAACACCTGCGACATCACTTGGACGTCGTTGGCGTAACCCTCGGTGAACATGGGACGCACCGAACGGTCGGTCATGCGCATCGCCAGCACTTCTTTGGTGCTGGGACGGCCCTCGCGACGGAAGAAGTTGCCGGGGATTTGGCCGGCAGCGTAGGTTTTTTCACGGTAATCCACCGTGAGGGGAAAGAAAGGCAAGTCGCGAGGACCGCCATCCACGACCGCCGCCATGACGACCGTTTCGCCATAGGAAGCAATCACACAGCCGTTCGCCTGTTTGGCGATCCAACCGGTTTCTAGGGTCAGGGTGCGGCCAGCGATCTCGCGAGAGACGGACTGGGTCGCCGAGTTTTGAGAGATGGTCATTGTTTCTTTTTTCCGCAGGGCCTTGCCATTCGTCGGCAGGCCAATTTTGTTTTTTTCGTTTCCGTAAGGGAGAAGGTGGTCGCCATCCGGGCGATAGCACCGTGAAGGACGCGCGGCCGGATGGCCACGCTTGCTCTCATCAACCGCGAATTCCGAGCGTTTCCAGCATCCGCGTGTGGGCGGTGGGATCCTTGCGCTTGAGGTAGGTCAACAAGCGAGTTCGCTTGGAGACCATCGCCACAAGACCGCGTCGCGTGGACACGTCCTTCTTGTTGGCGCGCAGGTGCTCAGTCAAATTGGAGATGCGACGCGTAAGCACCGCGATCTGTACCTCGGGCGAGCCGGTATCACCAGCCTGACGCCCAAATTCTTGAATTAAAGCTGTTTTTTCTTGTTGTGTGACGGACATCTGGACCTCCTATGGGCCGTCGGTAGGAAGAAGCCCGAATCCCAGAACAGAGGTTCTCCAGGATGTGGGTCGGGGGCATCATAGCAGAACCCGAAATCCTGGGGAGTTGCGGGTTGGGCGAAAGGGCGGGAGAGGGAAAACCCTCAGTCCAGCGGCGGCGGATCCGGCAAGCCAGCGAAGAGAAGATCCACCATCCGGGCCAAGAGCAAAGTTTCCCGGAGCTGGGGGGAAGAAGAGGAGAACTCGGCCGGGGTCAATTGAATCTGGTCCTGCCACCGCAAGTTGGCGAGGATCTGGCCCTGGGCATCAAAGAAGGTAATTTCCAGGTCGAAGGCAAGCCGCCCATCCCGGGCAAAGGTGGAATTCCAGGAGTGGATTCGGCCCTCGGCAGCGGAGGCTTCCTCCAGTTGAAAGGTAGAGGCCGTTTGGGTCTGGGCTCGTTGATCCACAAAATGGTCCGCGAGTGGCGTAAAGCCACGATTCAAGAGCCCCACACGGAGGGCCTCCCGGATGGGATCCAGGGAAATCAATTTCGAGGAGGTCTCGTCCAGGACAGGGAAAACGGCGATTTCTCCGGGAAATTCCTGGGAGAAGACGTTGCTATAGCGATGGGCGGCCCAAGAGGCCTCCATGGCCTCGGTGTTCTCGATTTGTTTCAGCACGGGAAGTTGGCAGGCGGGTGCCAGGGCAACGAGAAGCAATGGAATCAGGTGAGGAAGTTTCATTGGACAGGGAAGGAGGTGCCGAAGACCGAGTGCGACCAAGCCAGGCAGTCGCGAAAGAGCTGAGCAAAGAAAGTGCCCTCGGCCGCGAAGGACCCAGGCATCTGCAAGGTCTCAACCTGGAACGACCAAGTGCTACCCGCCGACACCTGCAAAGGAGGGGCATCCGAACCCAAGGTTTCCGCAGGAGCAAGCCCAGGAAGGATAACGGAATCGTCGTCGGAATTCGAGTCCGGGCTCGGCATCCAGAAATCCCACTCGGCGGGAGGGGAAGCATTGTCGGCCAAGCGGAGGTGGTACCAGTCCCCGGGATTGTCCAAGGTGTCCGTAAAGGTCAGGGAGAACGAGGGAAAGGTGACGGTGGAGGTGGGCCCGGTGGGTATCGAGACCCCAGGAAGAGCCAACTCATTCACAATGGCCCCACCAGATTCTGCCACCTGGAGAGAGCGAGTCATGGCCTGATCCCCATCAAAATCCGCAGCCCAAAGCTGGAGGAAGGTTTCGTCAACCGTAGCGCCAATTCCCTCAGCAGCCACCTGCAAAAGAACTTCCAATTCCGCGGCCCCGCTGATTCCCTGGATCTCACCCACTCCAGTCGTCGCCACGCCGGCCACCCCGGGCAGGAGAGACACCGTGGAAAGGGTGCTTGCACTCAGAGGTAGATCGAATCCATTTCCAGTGGTCAAAGTCGTGACTTCGTATATGAAATCCGTGGTACTGGCGCTGGCATTGCTGGACTGGACAAAGGCCATGGCAGGGAATACCTGCGGCGATCCACTTCCCGGCGTGGCATCCAAGAGCAAACGCGGTTCAGCAGAGAACAAAGAGTAATAAGTTGAGGATTGGAATGGCTGAACATCATGGAAACCCACCCACCAGCCCGGACGGTCCGGGGTCACGAGAATACCGGACATGGAGGAGAAGCTGCGGTCCAAAATGGCGTCATAACTGGGTTCGCCATTGGTCTCCCGAAGGATCGGACTCCCCAAACGAATGGTGCCGCCGGCCAAGTTGGCGATCGAGGCCGACACGGTCACCGTCGGCGGAGAGATTTCGCGAAGCGGCAGAGAAACGAAGGAACTGTTCACTCCTAGAACCGAGATGGAATGGTAGCCAGGGGCAATCACGGTCACGGTTGCCAATCCGTTGCCAGAGGGATCTGGAGCGGCCAAGGACACTCGACCATCCGTGCCCGTGACCCCCGATTGCTCACCACGGGAGCCCGGTGCAGAGGCCGCCTTTGCGGCGTCCTCGGCATAGACCATGGCACTGGGGAGGGGTTCCAAAGTACGAGCATCAAAGGCCTCGACCGTCAAACTTGAGGCGGCAGGGGTGCTACTAACAAAGCCACGAAAAAGGGCCGTGCCCTGAACGGTCGCGGGCATGGGGTTTTCGGCGACGTCATAAAGAAGAACGTCAAAATCTTCGGTGAGGTTCTCATTAAAATTAAAACTGGGACCAAGAAAGAATCCAGAGGGGGAGGCGACCAAATCCCGGCCCACAGCAGAGCCGCCCAAGGCCGTAATTTCGACCCGGGAAACGGGTTCCGACGCAAAACCATAGGGACGGGCCTCCGGCAGGTCCGTTCGG
>CAYXFZ010000093.1:0-8267 GCA_964464385.1 uncultured Planctomycetales bacterium | reverse complement strand
GAGGCGGAGAAGAAAAAGTTTGGCAAGTATGTGAACTCTCCCGAGGGGCCCTTGTTTCCCAAGCGTCGTCTGCTCTACGGAGTGGAGTTGTTGGCAGATGCCCTCCGCTCCCTGTCCGAGGACGACCCCCTTATTTTGGTGGAAGGGAACTTGGATGTTTTGCTCATGCGGCAAGCCGGCTTTTTGGCCTGCGTGGCGGCCCTAGGCACGGCTGTGACCGACGACCATGCGCGCATGCTGCGGCGTTCTCACCGCACGATCATTCTGCTCCTGGATGGGGACGAGGCCGGTCGGAGGGCCGCTTTGAGCGCCGGGAAGGTGCTCGTTTCGGAGGGAATCCCAGTCAAAGTCGCTCTTTTGCCCGATTCCGAGGATCCTGCTTCCCTCGTGGCTGCCGGAAAGGTTGAGAAACTGACCCAAATCCTTCAGGATTCACGGGATATACTCCATTGGCGTCTCGATGCGTGGGCGCAAAAAACGGACTTCTTTGATCCGGCGGTGCAATCGCGGGCAGCTCAGGAGGTTGCGGAGTGGATTCAGACCACCCCCGACCCGGTCATTGCTGCAGCGTGGAAACGTCGGGCTGGGGACCAGTTGGGGATCACGGAGGACACTCTCCTGCGTCTACTCCCTGGCCGGACTCCAAGGAAATCGGTTGCTCCCGCATCCAGCGTTTCCCCTCCCTCTCCCCTCCAATCCGCCGAAACAGCCCTGAGTCGCAACGAAAACGAGATCGTGGCCACCCTTCTTCTTGACCCGAGTCTATGGCCCCTCCATTCCGAGGTGTTGGAAGAACTCCAGTTGGAAACACCGCTGGCGGCAAGATTCTTGGCTTGGATTCGACAGCAACGGTCTTCCGCCACTGCCCCGGATCTCCCTGCAGCCTTGACCCAGTTTTCCGAACCCGAGGACCAGCGCTGGCTGGATGGTTTGCGCCACATGAGCCTGGATTCCCCCTCGCGGACCCTGGATTTTGCATTGCGCGCTTTGCCCGGCAATCGGGACCTTGTCGCCGAGGCCAAAATGCGCCAAAAACCGGGCCATTCCCCCTCCGATCAGGAACTTTCCGGCCTCCGTCGTACAATCGACGTTTCCTCTATCGCCCCCCCCTCTTCGAATAGGGTTCGGAATCCCCAGCCCCCTTCCCAACAATCTGGATGATCAGCCAAGAACTCGACAAAGCCACCCTCGCCACCTTGGACACATTGATTCGCAAGGGCGCCGTTACCGGCACCTTGCCCATGGACGAGGTCAGTTCTGCTTTTCCAAAGGCTAGGCTCAATGTAATCCACAGTGTATTGGATCGCATGGAACAAGAGGGCATTCGGTTGGTGGACGGCAGTGATGAAAATGCCCAACTTCCTGCATTGACGGTGCCGATGGCCGTGATGGCCAAGCCCCTGCCCGTAGGAGGGGATCGTTCGCGCGCTTCTGGCGCCGCCGTTTTGGAGAAGATTGACGATCCGGTTCGCATGTATCTCACGCAGATGGGTGAAATTCCCCTGCTGACCCGGCAGGAAGAAATTTCCCTGGCCAAACGGGTAGAAGTTTCGCGCAAAATTTTCAGGCGTTTGGTTTTGGAAAGTGGTTTTGCTTTGGAGCACGTGACCGACTTGTTGCAACAAGTCCGCAACGCTGAAGTTGCCTTTGATCGCACCCTCAAGGTGAATCCCAGCGCACAGGCCAATTCGTCCTTTGCCGTTTGTCACTACAACCGCCGCATGAAGAAGCAGGCGGTGGCCGAGGATTCCAAGACTGGAACTTCCGATATTGATGGGGGTGCGGGCTATGAACTCACCAAACAGGATTTGGAGCAACGACTCGAAGGACATTTTCACGTCCTCAACGATTTGATCGCCGCTTCCCGAGTCATGGTGGAAGTAGCCGCCGATCCCAAATTGAAGGCCGCAGAACTGGCTGATTTGCAAAGGGCCATGCGCGCCCGTCAACGCCGCATCGCCATCCTTACCGAAGAGCTCCATCTTTTGGTGGATGTGGTGCAGGACATGCTTCGCCTCTTGGAGGAACGCGAACGGCAATGGCATACCCTCCGCGCCGAAATGGATGCATTCGACCCCAAGGCCAAGTCCACCAAGGAGGGCAAGCTTGCTTGGGCGGAGTTGAAAGAGCGCGACTTAGTCATGCGACGCCGGGCTCTGGAGTCCTGGCCAAGTTATTCCCAGCGCATGCTCCGTGTTCGGCAGTGCATGGCTACCTATGAGGACGCCAAGCAAAAACTCTCCTCCGGCAACCTGCGTTTGGTGGTTTCCATTGCCAAGAAATATCGCAATCGGGGCCTGTCCTTCTTGGATCTTATTCAAGAGGGCAATACTGGCCTGATGAAGGCCGTCGAAAAATACGAGTACCGTCGCGGCTACAAGTTTTCCACTTACGCGACTTGGTGGATTCGGCAAGCCATCACCCGTTCCATTGCCGATCAAGCCCGCACCATCCGTATCCCGGTGCATATGATCGAGACCATGTCCAAGTTGCGGGCGGTGCAAAAGCGTCTGTTGCAGATCATGGGCCGAGAACCCTGCCTCGAGGAAATGGCCGAGGCCGCTGGTATTTCCAATGACGAGGCCCATCGCGTCATGAAGATTGCCAAGCACCCGATCAGTCTCGACCGCCCCATCGGCGATAGCGAGGACAGCTATTTCGGCGATTTCATCGAAGACGAAACTTCCGAAAACCCGGTCGAAAGGGCAGGTCAAGGCATGCTAAAGGATCGTATTGACGATGTTTTGCACTCTCTCACTTTCCGCGAACGCGAGATCATCAAGCTTCGCTATGGCATCGGCGACGGCTACACCTACACATTGGAGGAAGTAGGCCGCATTTTCCGAGTAACGCGAGAGCGTGTTCGCCAAATCGAGGCCAAGGCCATTCGCAAATTGCAGCACCCGATCCGTGCCCGCAAACTCGCCGGTTTCCTCGAGGGCGCCGTCGTTGTCGACTGACTTCGCCGATTGCTTGCGCATCGCTAAACTTCCCTGATGCGGGAGTCTCTTGTCAAATTGGTCGAAGTGCAACGTCTGGAGGATCGTTTGGCCATTCGGCGGCGACGGCTCGATGGTCTGCCAGTGGAATTGGGTCAGCACGAGGCCCGGCAAGGGCTGCTCCAGGCCGAGGCGGAGTCCCAATCCCTCAAACGCAAGCAAGCTCTCACTCGGGCGCGCGAACTGGAGAACAATGCCCGTTCGCACCAGGATCGGATTGACTCCCTGGAAGAAAAAGGCCGAAATTTGCGCGATGCTGGCGCGATTCAGGTCGCCCAACATGAAGCGGGCAAACTCCGGGACAAAATTGCCGCCGAGGAGGAAGAAGCTCTGGCCCTCATGGAAGAGGGAGATCGCCTGCAGTTGCTGGTCACCGAGGCCCAGCACTCGGTCGATGTCCACGCCGAAGAATTGGCTGCCTTCCAGACCGGTGTGCAGGATGATTTGCACGAACTCGAGGAAGAAATCGCCAGCCTCGAAAAAAGTCGCGGCCAACTATTGAAAGCTGTCGTGCGTCAAGCACGGGAGCACTATGAGAAAATCCTCTCCGTTCGAGATGGTCGCGCAGTCACCCCGTTGCGCGGGCAGTCCTGTGGAGGCTGTGGCATGAATCTTCCGCCGAATGATCGAGCCAAGACGGAAGCAATGAAAACTATGGCAACTTGTCGATCTTGCCAGCGCATCCTGGTTCCTCAGGACGTCTGGTCCCCCGAGGAGGCCATCGCCCAGGAAGAAGCCGAAATTGAATAGAATGGCAGGACCGTTGGCACTCGCTGACCCTTGTCCCCATGATCCTCCTCCCCAGCCTTCTTTCTTTTTCGCTTCTCCAGACCGACGCCCTTGCTGGCCAACTTCCCAAGCGGGATCTTGGGGTCGAAGCTTTTCTTCGTTTGCATCCTGACTGGGATGGCCGCGGGATTCGGGTTGCGGTGCTCGACACGGGCGTGGATCCCGGGCATCCTTTTTTGCAACGCACGCCGACGGGCGAACGCAAGTTGGTGGACTGGTATGACGCCACCTCCGATGGTCGTTTGGATACCAGTCGTCGTGTCGTTTCCAAGGACGGTTTCTTGTTGGGTCTTTCTGGGCGCCGCTTGGATCTAGGATCCTGGTTCGTAGCCGATCGGGAATTCCGCTTGGGTCGGCTGGATTCCGAATTTTTACCGGCAGGTTTGCGGTCACGACTTCTCGCCGACCGCCGTTCCAAGTGGGAAAAGGGCCGCCGGGATTGGAAAGAGGCCCGCACTCGTTGGGCCGCGGACCACCCCGAGGATTCCAGCGAAGCCAGTTTGCGGGAAATGGAAACCACGCGACATTGGCAAAAATTTGAGGACGTTGGACCGGTGCATGATGTCGTGGTCTTTGAGGATTCCAAGGGTTTCGTGGTTTTGGTGGATTTGAATGAAGATGCTCAATTGGACGATGACGAGGCTCTGCGGCCCTTCCGCGACAGCGGTGATTGGGGCACTCTTTTGGAAGCCGATTTGCACTTTGCGGTGGGCGTTGAGAACGGGGGCGATCAAACCCTGATCTTCTTTGATGCCAATGGACACGGGACTCATGTCGCTGGAATCATTGGTGCATGGGAGGGGGAGTCCGGTCGCCTGAATGGCATTGCTCCTGGCGTCGAATTCGTGGCCATTAAAATCGGCGATGGAAAATATGGCGGGGCGACCAGTGGATTTTCTATTGCCAAGGCTCTCGACTACGCGGTTGAGGCCGGTTGCCATGTGGCCAACATTTCCTTTGGTGGTCCTTCATTCTTTGCCGATGGGAGGGAACCCGATGCTTGGGTCATTGAGGAGGCAAGGAGGCGGGGTCTCATTACGGTTTCCTCGGCTGGCAACGAAGGTCCAACCCTGACCACGGTGGGGGCCCCAGCGACGGCACGCGGTGCTTTTGCCATTGCCGCTGCCGTCTGGCCGGATACCCAAAAGGTGAACTACGGTTCCTTGGATCCAACTGGCCCGGTGTTGTTTGATTTTTCCAGCCGCGGACCGTTGCCAACCGGAGATCTGGGTGTGGATTTTACCGCTCCCGGTGCTGCTCTCAGTTCTCTTCCTTCCTGGTCGGGTTCCAAAGGGGAGAATTACAACGGCACTTCCATGGCCGCTCCCCAGGCCACAGGTTGCGTTGCCTTGTTGCTCTGTGCTGCGACGGGCGAAGATCTGCCTCGTTCTCCGGATCGAATTTATCGGGCCATGCGCTTGGCCGCCGAGCCCTTGCCGGGTGCCCAGTGGGTGGACCAAGGGCACGGCGCCATCCGCATGCTTCCTTCGTTGGAAGCTCTTCGCACACTGGCCGAGTACGGCCACGCAGACCGCCAATACGCGGTGACTGTGGCCAATCCTTATGGCTCTGGTGGTGGAATTTATGTGCGGCAGCCCGTAGCCGATCGTCCCTTTGAAGTGCGCGTGAATGTGAAGCCTATTTTTGATGAGGACGCTCCCCATGCCGAGAAGTCCAGATTCCTGCGCACTTTCCTCGTCCAATCGGAGGCTGATTGGGTCACAACCCCAGAGGCCATTTACAGCTCGGCCGCAGGTCGTACGTTCGTCGTGCGCGTGGATTCCACCCAGCTTTCCCCCGGATTGCACTCCACCCGTTTGTTGCTTCAGGATGCTGATGGTCCTGCGGCTCGTGGGGTGGACATCATCGTGCCGGTGACCGTCATTCGTCCGCATGAAGTCTCAACCACAACCAACCTGGATTGGCGGGACGTCTTTCCCCTTCAGCCCGGAGAATTGGATCGCAACTTTTTTGCCGTTCCAGCTGGTGCTACCCACGCCCGCGTTAAGTTGACCCAAAACGGGCACGGCAAGAATGAATATCGAACGGGCGCCGGATCCGTCAGTGGCTTCCTTTTTGAGGGCCATCGTCAAACAAGGGGCCGCTTCCTCTTGAATCATGCCGAGAGTGCTTCGCAGACTGTGCCCGTGGAATCCGGAACGGTCTTCGAATACACCGTGGCTTCTCGTTGGGCCACCAATGTTGCCGCCGAGATCACTCTCGAAGTCGAGTTTCTTGGCTTGCAAGCGCAGGCCTCCACTTGGGTGGTTCCAGCCGGGCAGGGCGTGGGTTATTTGGCCATCAAGTCTCCTTTGCAGGCCCAAACAGTAAGTGTGAAGGCATCTCTGGATGGGGTTGCTTGGCCCATCACCGTACCGATGCAGGTCATTCCTGATCCCATTCGTGCCACGGTATTGGGTGGTCGTGGCATGTTCTATGGCATCATGGAATGGGAGGAGCGATTTTCTGAAAAAACTTCTCTCAGTCTTTACACCCCGCATTCCATTCAAACCACCGAAATTCGGGAAGATCTTATGTTGGAGGTCTTCGATGCTTGGGGGGATGTGGTCGTGCGTAAGGTCGTGTACGAATGGGAGACCGAATTGGGATCTCTGGATCGTGGCGAGTATCTCTTCCGTCTGACCTTTCCTTCCTTGGGCGCGGAACCCTTGGAAGCGCGGTTTGCCGGGGTGGAACTTCGTGCTGGCCGGGAAGCTTCCTCGCCAACGCTTTACGCCTCGCTGAATGGAGCCATGCAAGAAGAGAATTCCTTACGTCGCATGTCCATTCCCTTCATGGGTGTGCGCACGGTGTTTGCGCGGATCCCGGATTTGACCTCGGTGCGCCCTGGCGGTTTTTGGTTTGGTTCGCTGACCTTCAAGGACGGCGACGACACTTTGCTGACAGTGCCCCTCCGTGTGGAACGCCCGGGCGAAAGTTCCGTGGCCGTCGAGGCCTCGGCTCGAGGGGTCGGGTCAGAGGAACAAAGTGCTTGGCAAGAAGCGCAGGTGGCAGAAACTCCCGACCCAAGCCTTCTGTTGAAAACCGCGCGCGCCTGGTTCCTGGCGGACTCGGCCAACCCGGAGGCGAGCTTGGCCGTGCTGCTTGCCCTGGCCCGCGCTGGTTTCCCAGAGAAGGCGCGTTTGCAAGCGACCGGGTTCTTGTCCCGCTTCCCCAACATGGAGAGCGAGTTTTTGGCCGCCGCCCCGGAGTGGAACCTCTGAGTTCGCTACCCCCGCGTCAGGCCCTTTGCGGCAACGTTTTTCCGGGTGACGATTTAACTTCGGTTTTGGCCGCCTTGCGGGGTCCGGTTCGAGATTGGGCCCAGCAAGTCGGCGGTCAGCCCGGTTTCGGTCTGTATTTGTCGGCCAATGCGACCGCCGAAACCTTGGCCAATCCCGAGGGCTTGGCTTCCTTGCGCGCTGGCTTGGATGAGGCCCAAGTGGACGCCTGGACGGCCAATGCCTTCCCTTTTGCCGGCTTTCACGGCTCCCGAGTCAAGGAGCAGGCCTTTCTTCCCGATTGGCGAGATCCGCAGCGATTGCAATACACCTTGGATGTGGCGGAATTGCTGGTGTCCTTGCGTCAGCCCGGGGATGCCGTGTCTGTTTCCACTTGTCCCTTGGGTTACGGAGTTGCGGCGCGGGAGGACCGCAGCACCGTGGCCCACTTGCGCCAGGCCCAAGAATCCTTCCTTTCCTTGGAGGAGAAAAGCGGTGTTCAAGTTCTTCTGGGTTTGGAGCCCGAACCCGAGGGCGCTCTGGAGTGTGCCGCTATTTTGCCGGGGTGGTTGGCCGCCGAAGTTCTGGCGGATGTTACCGTCGAAGAGCGTCGGCTTGGCCTGTGTTGGGATCTTTGCCACAGCGCGGTTGTGGGGGAGTCTGCCCCTGAGGTATTGGCGGCTTTGGCCAAGGCCCAAGTACCCATGGCCAAAATTCAGGTGTCCAGTGCCCTGATTGCTCAAGATCCCCATGATCCCGCTTGCCGGGCTCGTTTGTCTGCCCTAGCCGAGGATCCTTGGTTTCATCAGGTTCGGGCCGGTCATGGCCAGGAGACGATTCGCAGTTGGCCGGATTTGGCCGATGCATTGCTTGATTCTGACACCTCGGCCGAGGACGGCCCATGGCGTATCCATTGCCATGTGCCCATCCATCGCCCGGAATACGGTCAAGGATTGGCCGCCACCGATTGGCGCTCACCCTTGACCGAGGCCCGAGCCGCCGACTTCTCGGATTTCGAAGTGGAAACCTACACCCTGCCCATTCTGCCTCCGGAGTGGTTGGAAGCTCAGGGAATCGTGGGAACTTTGGTTGCCGAAACTCATGCCCTGGCCGCCACTTTGGAGGTCCTCTCCTCTGCCACTTGACCCGGTTTAACCCCCGGTCTATCCTCTTCGCCGCTTTCCCCGGGTCCCTCCCGGGAACGGCCCCTTCGTCTAGTCTGGCCTAGGACACCAGGTTTTCATCCTGGCGACAGGGG
>CAYXFZ010000092.1:0-8581 GCA_964464385.1 uncultured Planctomycetales bacterium | reverse complement strand
GAGTGGCGGAGACCAGCGAAGAGGAAATTCACCTCGCCGACGCCATTCTCGCCCTCCTGGATCCACGAGGCTTCTTCCCGGATGGAATCGAGGCGTTGGCGGATTCCTTGGATCGCTCTGAATTGGAAGTTCGCCGGGTGATTGCTCGCATGCGAACTCTGGTTCATCCAGCGATGGCAGCCAAAGATTTACGCCATGCTTACTTGCTGCAATTGCAGGGCATGCCAGAGGCCCATCCGGTGGCGGAAGCCTTAGTGAAAGAACACTTCAACGAACTCCTCGCCAACCGCTTGCCGCAAATTGCCGCCCATCTGGATGTGTCGATGTCGGCCGTAAGGGAGGCCTTGGACATTTTGGCTCTGCTGGACTCCCGCCCCCTGCATGACACCGACGCCGAAGATTCCGTGACCATTCTGCCGGACTTGATCTTTCAACCGAAGGGAGAGGGTTTTCAAGTGCAACTCACCCGGGACGGACTGCCAGAGCTTCGACTTTCTGAAGCCGCCCGCCAAGCTCTGGAAAATTCTCGGGCCGACCCCAAAGTTCATGCCTTTCTCATGCGTCGGCTGGAGCGAGCGCGTTGGTTCCTGGATGCCGTTGCCCAGCGACGCCAGTCCCTCACCCGCATTGCCGAAGAACTCGGTCGGCGCCAGTGCGATTTTTTGCACTCCGGCCCAGAAAAACTGGTTCCATTGCGAATGCAAGAGGTGGCCGACGCGGTCGGTGTGCATATTTCCACCGTTTCCCGCGCAGTGCGCGGCAAATGGGCCCTGACCCCGCAGGGCATCTTTTCCCTGAAGTCCTTCTTCTCTGGAGGGCAGGCGACCAGTAAGGGTGGCAGCGCTTCCCGGGTTGCCATCCAGCAACGCATCCGCGAAATCGTCGAGGCCGAGGATCGCAGTGCCCCGCTTTCGGACGAAGAAGTGGCCAAGGTCTTGAAGGATCGAGACGGCATCCAGGTGGCCCGACGAACCATCACAAAATATCGGAAAATGTTGGAAATCCCCGCCTCAAACGTGCGCCGAAACTTCGGCTGAGCCCTGACCTCGACCAAGGCGTCGGCAGAGTTATCCTGGCTTTCCATGACCATCAAGGCCACCCAAATCCGCAAAGGGCAAGTTCTGATTCTGGATGGCGAACTCTTCCTGGTGACGGATTTCGAGCACATCGCTCCGGGCAACTGGCGCGCCATGAACCAAATCAAGTGCAAGAACTTGAAAACCGGCACCACCAAACAAATGCGTTTGGGATCCGACCAAACCGTAGAATTGGCCTTCTTGGACAGAAGAACATGTCAATTTTCCTACATGGATGGCGAGCAAGCGGTTTTCATGGATGAAGAAAATTTCGAGCAATACTTTCTGGGTGCGGAATTTCTTGGCAACTCCATGCTCTATGTTCGCGAAAACCAAAGCGTAACCCTAGTCTTCTTCGAGGGAAACCCGATTCAGATAGACCTTCCAACTTCGGTTGTTCTGAAAGTCACGGAAGCGGAAATGGCCGTCAAAGGAGATACGGTCACCAACGACAAGAAGAATGCCATCTGCGACACTGGCCTCAAAGTGCGCGTGCCAATGTTTATCGAGGCAGGCGAGTGGATCAAGGTTGCTCCGGAAACCGGCGAATTCCAAAGCCGAGCGAAGACCGAAGAAGCCAGTTAAGGAAACTTCCCTTAGGACTTTTTCTTACGGGCAACCCGGCGACCGGCATGCAATCGAGCCGCTTGTTTGCTGGCTTGAGCCAACTGCCGACGCCAACGAGGATTGATTTTGGACCCTTCTTCCAAAGCACGCTGAATGACTGTGGCGGCCTCCACGGGATCATCCGTCAGATAAAAAAGGTCCAAGTCGGCAGCATCAACGGTCCCCTCAGAAACCATCGTGCGCTTGATCCAACGAACTAAGCCGCCCCAATAATCTCTCCCCATCAACACCATGGGAAAATCGGCCATCTTGGCGGTTTGAATCAAAGTCAGGGCCTCGAAAAACTCATCCATCGTGCCGAACCCACCCGGCATGACCACATAGCCCATGGCATATCGAGCGAACATGACCTTGCGCACGAAAAAGTAGCGAAATTCCAAACTGACATCTTGGTAGGAATTTGGGTTTTGCTCCATGGGCAAGACAATGTTCAAACCCACCGACAGACCGCCACCGCGACGCGCCCCTTTGTTGGCAGCCTCCATCATTCCGGGTCCACCACCTGTAATGACGGAGTAACCCCGGTTGGCGATTTGAAAAGCGGTCTCCTCGGCCCTCTGGTACCAAAGATCCTTGGGTTTGGTACGAGCCGAACCAAAGATGGAAATCGCCGGCCCCAAGTCTCGCATGGCATCAAATCCCTCTACGAACTCCCCGAGAATGCGAAAGACCATCCAAGGATCCCCAGGATCACTCGAAGAGAGTTCTTGATCGTGGAAACGACGGTGGTGCTTGCGCATGCTTCCATCCTAGATGCCTGCCCTCTTCCCCCCAAACCGAATGGCCTAGAATGGGCTTCATGGTTGGCAAAGCTGCGGTTTTCTTGGATCGAGATGGGACCCTCATTGCCGAGGATCCTTACCTATCCGATCCCTCGCGAGTGCGACTTTTGCCCGGGGTCGGAGAATCCTTAGCCACCCTACGCAAAGCTGGCATTCTGCTTTTGGTCGTTTCCAATCAATCCGGCATTGCTCGGGGCCTCTTGGACGAAGGCCACCTTGTTGCCATCCAACAACGCATTCAGGATCTCCTAGCGCCCTATTTCGCCCAAGTGGATGCTTGGTATCACTGCCCCCATCACAACCACGTGGGGACCCCGCCGGAACGCCGCCGTTGCCAATGCCGCAAACCTCTTCCAGGGCTTCTTCATCGCGCCGCCGAAGATTTCGACATCGATTTCACACGAAGCGTGGGTGTTGGGGATGATGTCCGAGACTTGCAAGCATTCGCTGCCCTGGATCTGCGCACGGTCCTCGTAGGCACTGGCAAGGGCGCCCGGAGCCGGCAACGTTTCGCAGAATTGGGCCAAGAGCCAGATCTCGCCTGCGCCCACCTTGGAGAGGCAACATCTTGGATTTTGCGGCAATGCACCGAAAAGGCAACTTCCTGTTAGACCCAGGAAGTAGGCTGTTTTCTTCCGATGACGAAGCCTCCCCCCCTGCCCTTGTTGTTGGTTTCCTCTCGGTCGGAAGCACCAGCTGAGTGGTCTCAACGGGGACCGGACTGTTCTTGGATTTGCCACCGTCCCAGAGATTCCGGCTTTTCCACTCCATGGAAGGCAGCGCGGGGTCTTCTGGTGGAGACCAACGGCCTGGAACTGGCGGAACTCATCCTCTTGGATCAACTTCTGGAACACCACCCAAAAATGCAAGTGCTTCTGGTGGTCGGCGACCGGGGTCTAGCCGGGATCGAGGCCCTGGCCTGGCGACCCTCGGTTCGGACCCTAGCCATCCCCTTCACCGAGGAAGCCGCCCGCATGAGTTTGGCAAATTTGTGCGCTGGCACCCTGGACTCCACCTCCTCTTCCCTCGGCCCGCCCTTCTGGGCGGGTTTGGTTGAAGGCCTTCGCGACCCCTTGGCCAGCATTTCCGGCTACCTGCAACTGCTAGCCCAACCCGATTCCACCACCATGGAGGATTTGGTTCCGCCCGCTCTCCAGGCAGCGAAAGAGTCGGAATATCTCCTCCAAGCCATCTTCTTTGCCAGTCAGGCCCCGCGCCCACAACCTTCGCTTTGTCAAACGGAAGAACTGGCTCAGCACCTTCTCGAACAGGCCGAACAAGTGGGCCGAATCGTTCAAAAAGGATCCGTCGCGAAAGGCGAAGTAGAAACGGACCTCAGGATCTTGACCCCCGCCCTTTTCTCCGCCCTCCTTCTCCTCTCCCGATTTGGTCCGGAAGGGGAACCGGAATTGTTCTTGGAAGTCGGGGAGGATCACTGGGAAGTGGGTTGGCAAATTTCAGGCGAACAGGAGTCCAGCACGGAGACTCCGCCCCCCTTCTTGGCCACCCTCTTGGTACTCCTAGCAAAACAATTGCACGCACGCGTCCTGGGAGATCTGGAGGCCCCTCATCGGGTCGGGCTATCTTTTCCCCGCCCAACGGATCAAGGCTGAACCGAGCCCGGCCAAAAATTGAAGTACAGAGATAAATGATAGAGCAGGAGGAGTTGGTAAAGAACCAGCCCGAGGAGCACGCCAATGCGACCGTTACGGAAATTTTTTAGAACGCAAAAAAGGGAAGCAGCAAGGCCAATCCCCAAGGACTTCACCAACAAGAAAACGCCAACCCCTTGCTCCAACAAAGCCAAAGCAAGAGGGTTTCCCTCTTCTCCGCCCCTTTGCAGGAAGTTCAAGGTAAAGGAACTGTCCAAGAGATTCAGGGCCAAAAACAAGCTCAACGCCATCCAGGTGCGCATAGAGTAAAGGTCCACATACTGGTTGACCGCTTCTTCGCCACGCCGAGATTTATGCCGCCGCCCACCTAGAAATGACCAGATAGACAGAAAGGGCGTGGGCTGGTGCCGACGATCCAGGCCTCGAGAACGGTGCTCAGAAGGTGGCACGACTGCGGGGAACTGCGACCAAGGTCAAGAGAAGAATCACAAGATCTAAAAATAAGGATTGGTTCTCAATGTAATAGAGATCGTAATCCAAGTTTTCATGGATGGGTGCACGGCGAGCTTCTGAAACCTGCCAGAGGCCGGTCAAGCCTGGCTTCATTTCCAATCGACGGCGCTCAAAGGGGCCATACGTTTCGGCAATGAATGGCATTTCGGGGCGCGGCCCAACCAAGGACATTTGTCCGAGTAAGACATTCCAGAGTTGCGGCATTTCGTCCAAGGAGGAACGGCGCAAAAAAGAACCAATGCCCGAAATCACCCTTGGGTCCTCGTCAGATTCCGGAGCCGGGCGATCTTCGCAGGACGCCATGTGCATCGTTCGAAACTTGTACATGCGAAAGGTCCGACCATGGATCCCAACCCGCACTTGGGAAAAAAATATAGGGCCAGCAGAATGCCAACGCAACAACAAAGAGAGCAATAAAAACAGAGGAGAGAACATCACCAATAACAACAGACTCCCGATCAAATCCAAGCACCGCTTGGCAATGGCAGAATGGACACGAAGAGGGCGGGATTCCGGTCGCAATAAAGGAACCGTATCCACCGATTCCAAAGTAAAGCGCTGGGAGAAAAAATGGTAAAGGCGGGGAACCACCATATAGTCCACGCCTTCTTGCTCCAAGCTCTCGCAAGTACGCACCAATTTTTGTTCTTCCAACTCTGGCATCGCAACGATGACTCGACCGATCCGATGTTTTTTCAAGACTCCTGGCAAATCTTCGACCGACAACACCTGTTGTTCTCGCAAGCGACGCCCAGCCCGGCGAGGGTCATCCGCCAAAAACCCCACGAAATGAAAGCCCAAAAAAGGGAAGAGACGTAGTTTTTGCTCCACCCGCTGGGCCATGGGGCCGGTTCCCCAAATGGCCACGCGAATATTCCCCAAACCCATTCCGTGCAACATGCCGGCAAAACGAAACATGACCAAACGCTCCACAACCACCAAAAGGAAAGCGAACAGGAACATGGCCAACATCACCGATTTACGCCAGGAAGCCACGGATCCCCGCGGCGGAGTCAACTTCAAGACGAAGGAAAACCAAGGTTCTGATTCCTGCCCAGGGAACCACTCCTGCAAGTTGCTCTCAAAATTTCGAAAAAGAAAGAGGTAAGCTGAAAGCAAAAGGAAGGCCAGCAAAACGCCTTGCATTGCGGCCCGGTATTCCTCAACATTGAGAATGGACTTTTGCCATTGGTAAAGTCCAAAAAACCAAAAGGAGACCAGGGTTGCCGGCAATGAAGCTAGCACGAGCGGAAGATGCCGAGCCACCAATTGGGACAGAGAGGGCGCCGCACCGCCAGGGATCGCTCCCGGAATTTCTCCAAACCAATGAATTGCCAGGAGGAAAGCCAGGACTAGGGCCACCCCGTCCACCACGACTTGGGTGACGAGGAAGACGCTGTCGAAATTACGGCGCAGCCAGAACACGAAAAGTGGTGGAGAAGGGAGGGTAAGCCAGAGGACGCGACGCCAAACTACCCTTGCCCTTGCGACGACAGAACCCTTCTTTCCCTGGCGGCCTTCGCGAGGATTTCCCTTGGATTCTGGCCATTCTCATCCTGGCCACCTGTTCAGCTGTGATTCGTCCGCTTTCGGAGCCGGATGAGGGCCGTTACGGGGAGGTGGCAAGAGAAATGGTGGCCAGCGGGGACTGGCTCCTTCCCCGTCAGAGTGGGGTTGTTTATCCAGACAAACCACCCGGGGCCTATTGGGCAATGGCCATTTCCGTAAGCCTTCTCGGGCCAACTCCCTTCGCGATCCGGCTTCCTGCCCTCTTGGCCTTTCTCGGCACCCTGCTTCTGCTCGCGGCAGTGGAGCGAAGATCGGGCAGAAACGGCCCCTCTCCTTTGCTTTTGGTGACTTCTCCCTTGCTCTTGGTCTTGGGGCAATTGGCCTCCCTGGACATGTTGCTCACCTTTTTCACCACGGCTGCCATTTTGGATCTGCACCGGCTGAGCCATGAGCCTTCTCGGGGCCGTTCTTGTCGCGCCGGATTCGCCCTCGGCGCCGCCTTCCTCATCAAGGGACCGGTGGGTTGGATCATCCCGATCCTCGTCGTCTGCACAGGAATTTGGGCCGAGGGCCGCATCCGCACTCTTGGCAAAATCTTTTGGTTGGGATTGCTTTCTTGCATGCTCCTCCTCGGCCTGCCCTGGTATTTCGCAGCGGCCAGGATCCAACCTGGCCTCATGGATTTTTGGTTGGGACGCGAACTCCTGGATCGGGTAACGAGCAACGCCCATGGGCGTGACCAAGCTTGGTGGTTTTTTCCGGCGCTGGCCTGCTTGGCCAGTTTCCCTTGGGCTTTTGGATTCTTCGCCAGGCCCCGATCGAAGGCCTCAAGTTCAACAAGATTCATGGCGATCTGGGCCCTGTTGCCGGTGCTCCTGTTTTCACTTCCAGCCAGCAAACAACCCGGATACTTGGCTCCTGCAGTCCCCGGTTTTGCCCTTTGGTTGGCCAGTGTTTGGTCTTCCCCGATCCGAAGAAAGGGCCGACAGTGGTTGGCCAGCGCTTGGGTTGCCGTAATTTTGGTTGCCGTGGTTTGGCACTTGGATCCAGAGAACACGCGCTCAGACGATCCTCTCGCCGAAACCCTGCAGATGATGGGCGCCCAATCCTGGGCGGGCGGCCAATGGAATGGCTGGTCTTATGGGTTGAGTTTTCGGCTACAACGAGCAAATCTGAAATCTTTCGGTCCTCCGCCAAAAGCCTGGAACTTTGCCCGCAGCCACGGGTTGGCCCCGGCCACGGTCGGCACGGAACAAGCGCGCCGAGCGGCCCTGGCATTCTTCGCCCAAGATGATCCTGCCTTTCTAGTTTTGCACGGCAAGAGGGCCCTTGGATTGGGACAACGTCTCGCTGAACAAGATGAGGTATTTGTGGCTTGGCGAGGGCCTCGCAACACCTTGGTTCTGAACAGGCACGCGCCCGGGGTACGCCCCTGGACTCCGTAGAAAAACCGGACCCAACTGCGGCAAAAACTAAGCGCGCAACTGTCCGCCCATCTCCAGGGCAGCGGCACCAACGCGATCCAAAAAGAGGCGCTCATCCTTTTCTTCCAAGGTGCGCTCGGCAGTTCGGAGAAGAACCCGAAAACCCAAACTTCGGTGCGTCGGGGGCAAAGGATCTCCCTCGAAAAGATCAAAGAGTTGAACAGATTCCAACAGATTTCCACCAGCCAAACGAACGGCGGATTCCACCTCGGCATAGGCCAACTCGCGCGGCAAGGACAGGGCGATGTCCACCTTGATGCCCGGAAAACGGGGTGGCGCCTGAAATGCATGGCTGGAGGGATGGAGGCCAATCACCGCCGCCAGATCCACAAGGAGCAAACCCCAGGCGCGATCTCGAAGGCCCAACTCGGCCAAAAGGCCAGGATCTGGACACCCAGACACGGCCACCGAGACACCCTGAGCCTGCCAAGAAAGAGAGCGCACTGGGTGCGCCCAAGAGAAGCTGCCGCGCCCAGACTCTGGTTCAGCTTTCACACCCGCCATGATGAATAAATCTTCCGCCACACTCCGAGCACGGCCAAAGAAACTGCCAGGACCATCGACCCGCGCTTCCTCGCCCCACATCACGACTCCCAACCAACTCCTTTCCTGCGGAGTTTCGCCGTCAGGTTCGTATCCCTTGGCGAATTCAAAGAGGCAACCCGTGGCGTGTTCTCGAAGGTTGGCGGCAGCTTGATCCAGGAGACTGGGGATCGGATCACGACGGATGAGATGCACTTCATCTTGAACAGGATTGCAAAGGTGCAGAAAATCATCCTCTTCCAGGCTCAAGCGAGTGGCCCAAGCGGAATGAAGGAAGGAATAAGACTCGGTTTCGTATCCCCGCCACGCACCCGCCAAACGTCGGCCCAACAGCCGCTGCAACACCCAAGATGCTTCCGGAAGATGGAATTCCGAGTGCCTTTCCAATGGCCGAGGGTCAATATTTTCATAACCGGACAAGCGTCCGACCTCTT
>CAYXFZ010000091.1:0-8843 GCA_964464385.1 uncultured Planctomycetales bacterium | reverse complement strand
AAAAATCGGTATTATTCAACCGCCCGCACGGGACAATAATGGATACCGGCTCTATTCCGCGAGACACATTGAACGTCTAGAGTTTGTCAAGAAATGTCGGGACCTCGGATTCTCTTTGGCGCATTCAATATCGCTGCTTAAACTCGCCGACTCCAATAAGCGCACATGCAAAGAGGTTAGCGAGATCGCCGAACAGCGATTGATTGAAGTACGGGCCAAAATCGCCGCCGATTTCCGGCCCTTCATCCCAGTCCAAGCCCAGCCAGCGCAAGGAGGCCAAGATCGAATCCAGAGATTGCTGGGTGTTGCGCTCGCGATCGGTGTCCTCGATCCGTAGGAGGAATGCGCCGTCGTGATGGCGTGCAAAGGCCCAATTGAAGAGCGCAGTGCGGGCCCCGCCCACATGCAGAAGGCCCGTGGGAGAGGGGGCAAATCGAACTCGAACCGGACGATCAGGGCTCATCACGTACGAATCCTACCCTCGCCTCAGCCCGTTTCCTCTCCTGCCGTCCGGGCCTCAGGGCAACAGCCGCAGGGAAACTTTGTTCGTCATTTGAGAGCTTCCTCCCGCGGAGAACACGGCGCTTTGCAAGTGCACGACCAGGCCGGCCATGGAAGGAAGCGAAGGCAAGGTGATTGGAAGAGTCAGGCCACCTTTGGGGACTGAAATCGCCCTGCTCTGCCAAAGCAAAGTGGACAGATCCAACGATGAGACCCCCCAAGGGGTAGAAGAAGACCCCAACGCTCTTGCGGCGGCAAAGCCGACTTTGGCCCAACCATCTTCAATGGTGAAGGTGACGAGCTGCCCCAATTGGGGCACGCCCTCGATGTGGAAATCCTGTGTGTCCGGATCCGAGACCCAAAAGGATCCTCCATTGCCAAAGGTGTTGGCGTGGACCGATTTATTCCCTCCCACCAAAACATCTCCACCCGGGGCCAGATCCAAATCAAACACAGAGCCATCCAAATCTAAATTACTGAGAGCATTGCCACTGGCATCTCGGGTCAGAGCCTCGGGCACCTGGTTGAGGGAATCCCCCCAGCTACCAAAGGCGGCCACCGAGCCATCATCCAAGATGGCACAGTCGCCGCCGGCCAATTGAGAGGTTGTGCCGGGAGCAGTCAGAACTTCTTCAAAGAGGACGGAGCCCGCGTCCACATCCAACATGCCAACGCGCAAGGTGTCATAAGCCGGCGAGTAGGTCTGGATTTGATAAGCACAGGTCGAGCCATCGGCATCGAGAGCTAGGTGGGAGGCATATTGGCTACCCGAAAAAGACTCGGTGTGCAAAAGAGTCCAGCCACCCGGAATCGTCTCGCCATAGACCCTGAACCAACCAAAACCGCCATAGGCAAAACGGGTCCCGTCGGCAGACATGGCATGAGAATCAAAGGAAGCGCCAATGTTTTCCAAATGCAAGAGTTGGCCACCCAGGACATCCCAGATCACGGCTGAACTCCCCATGCCAAAGTAGGCGCGAGTACCGTCGTCCGAAAGAATGGTGCCTCGGGAGTAATAAGAACCGGCGACGGCAAGACTGCTCGAGGAAAGCAAGGAACCTACTCGGTCATACACCCGAATGAGACAAGTGCCTGAGTTCGGATCTCCCTTCCAAACAAAAATGATGTTGCCATCATCGGAAATTTCCACCCCGCCACCAAAGTGGTTGAGGGTGCGCGGAAAGGTGTAAGTCCAATCAGGGGTGCCATTGCCGGTGGTGTCCCAGACTTGAAGGACACCCTCGAAATCAATCCCCGTGGTGGCCACATTCGTCACCACAAGAGCAGCCCCTACCGGAGCTTGATCGGCCATGGCTACCCAAGGGTATTCCGAACCCAGCGTGGAGAAATCAAAGAGATCGTTTTCACTCCCCGCGGCAAACAAGGTCACGGACTCGTTGTTGAGCCCCTTGCCGGCCAAAGCAGAAGAACCGAAATCTCCCGCCGCCACATTCTTGACAACCCAATTCAAGCCGGCATCATCCTGCTCCCAACGCAGGCCGCCTCCAGCCCGAACCGAGCCGCCCTGCGAAGTTGCCACAACCGCCCCGGAAGCATCCTGCAAACTGCGCACGATCCTGGAGCCTTGGGAATCCACCATGACCCGGACCGATTCTTCTTGGGGCAGAAAAGGGGAAGCGAAGACGAGCAACAGAGGGGAGAAGAGCATTCTTCCAGGATAATCAAAATCCCTCAACTCTGCAGAAAGCATTATCCTCCGTTTCCAAAACTTGCTAATTCAAGGCCGCAACCTCGAATGAACCAGGTCTATTTGACTGGAGGATTCCATTTGTGCTCAGGATCAGGATAAAAGGTGACCGGAAAACTGAAGCCCCCGCAAACGGTAACAAGCCACCCGCCGGGCACTTTCATCCGAATAATCTTAGGCTTTGCTTTGGATAGGATTTCCCATTCCCCATCGTCCTGGTCAACTTGACTTTGATCGTTCATGTTTTTTCATCTCCTTATTTTGGGTTGATTCATTATCAAACAAGACAGTGCCCTTCCGCAAAGTCCGGGCAAGGATCCGACCGGCGCCTACTCCTCTCCAAAAACCAACTGATCATCCTCATCAAACTCAATCGCCCACCCCCAATACACATTTCGCGTTTCCCCCGGAGCGAGTTTCAATCGCCAGCCATAGAGGCCCTTCTCCTTCTGCAACTTGAGAGCTTCTTCATCATGCTCTGGTGCAGGGCGCATTTCCACGGCCTTCACCGTGACCCGGTTGTCCCGCGAGACCGGAATGAATTCTTCCATGACTACAACAAGATCCCTTGGAGCAGAGGCGGACAATTTCAGCACTGCCCGACGCACTCGGGTAAGAGTCGCCGTGCTGGAAAGGAGACCGGGATCCCGTCGTTCATTTAAGACCGTTTCCACTTTCAGGGTTAAATTGGGATCCACGCCCAACTGCAGGGTGGTCTCATCGCCGGGACGCAAGATCGGGAAACTGGCCTGGCCGAGATAATCCGGGCCCAAAAAGATTTTGGCCGGGCCTGGAAGGAGAGGGGCGTCCCCAGTCAGGGTCACCTTGGCGCGCAAGAAGGCCCTGTCGGAAAGACTGGGAACGAGATATCGCTCCGGCTCCACGTCCAGGGGCACTTCCCGAATGCGGAAACGGTGCACTTCACCGGTAGAAGCAATAGCCTTGCGCTGCGGCAAGGAAAATAGCACCGAAAGGCCGAGGTTTTGGACGCTTACAGTGGGAGCGTCCAAGCGAGCAAACTCAAGCTCGCTTAGGTCCTCCTCCACAATACCCAAGCTCTCCAGTCGGCCCCCGGTGCGCCCACCATACTTTTTAGCACTCGGAGCGGACGGAGCTTTCTGGGCCAAGGGACGGGGCAAATACACGGTGCGAACGGGCACCGCTGGAGGATCCAGACCCACGCTAGGGGCGGCAGTGGAGAGAAGGATTTCGGCATCTTCCCAGTCCTCCCCGGTCTTTTGCGAAACTTGGGCAATCAAGCCCACAGTCACACCCGTGAGATCCGGGAAAACCCGAACATCGTAGGTCGGGAGCCACCGGGCACCGGGGACCAAATAAGACAAACGGAAGCTTGCCGTCCCGGCCTGTTCAAACCAAATGCGCACGTGCCCCTCGGCGTACCGGCGCATTTTGCGACCGCCATCCCCCAATTTGTTTTGCAAGGTTTGAATCTGCAGATCCAGATCGGCAACGGCCAACTCGTTGGCGGCCAATTCCTTGTCCAAGGAAGCAGCCTGTGCGCGCACGAAGACCATGACCTGAGTCAAGTGATCCGGGCTGGCCTCTTCCGAAGAAATGGAACTCACGACGGCATTCACGAAGCCCCGGCCGGAGGCAATGGACTCTCGATCTCCATCCAAGGCCCGACGCTGGCCCTTTAAACGAGACAACTCTTCCCGAAGAGCATCCCGGGAAGTGTCATCCAGGGCCGCACCCACGACAATGCGCGGCTCCACCCCCTGCACCACAGCCGAACCTTGCTCGACCTTCACTAACAAGGATGAGGCATCCAAACCCAAGGGCAAGGGCCCCAAAACCGCGTCGTAAGGTCCGGGAGAAGTCGCCTGCACGTGGAATACGCGTTCCACTAGGGCTTGGCCGTCGTAAACCGTGACTCGGTTCAAAATCGCATCGGGAGACACCAAAACCGGCTCGGGATCTTGGCAGGGGAGGAAAAGGAGAAGGAAGGAGAGCGAAATCATGTTTGAGGAGGGTTGCGGGGACGGGGGTTATTCTAGTCCTCTTCCCCCGACCCCGGATGGATCCCATTCTCGTCATTGGTGCCGGCCTAGCCGGCTCAGAAGCAGCCTGGCAAATCGCTCAGGCGGGCTTGGCCGTGCGTTTGTTCGAGATGCGACCGCAAAGGCCCACAGCGGCGCACGCGACCGCGGAATTTGCCGAATTGGTTTGCTCCAATTCGCTGGGATCCAAGCTGGAGGATCGTGCCGGTGGGGTCCTGCAAGCGGAACTCCGCGCTCTGGACTGCTTGTTGCTGCAAATCGCCGAGCGCCATGCCGTGCCTGCCGGTGGCGCCCTGGCCGTGGACCGGACTGCCTTTGCCCAAGAGGTCACCCGCACGATGGAAGAACACCCCCGCATTGAGGTGGTGCGCAAAGAAGTGATGGCAATTCCGGAGACGGGAATCGTCATCCTGGCCTCCGGGCCCCTCACTTCCGAGGCCTTGGCCAAGGATATGGCTCGTGTCGCCGGACAAGAGCATCTTTTCTTTTTTGACGCTTTGGCCCCCGTCGTGGTCGGCGACACCCTGGATCGATCCATCATTTTCCGCGCATCCCGTCGCCAGGACGGCGCCGGGGACTACCTCAACATTCCCTTGAACCGCGAGGAATACGAAGGACTCGTGGATGGTTTGCTGGACGCCGAGGGCCACGTGCCTCGACCCTTCGAGGCCCAGGATCCGCGCGGTAAGGCATTTTTCGAGCGCTGTTTGCCGGTCGAAATTTTGGCTGCTCGGGGCCGGGAGTCCCTGCGCTTTGGCCCCCTCCGACCCGTGGGTCTGCGGGATCCGCGCACCGGCGAGCGTCCCTGGGCCGTCATTCAATTGCGCACTGAGAACCACGACGGCACGCTTTGGAATCTGGTCGGTTTCCAAACGCATTTGAAGCACGGTGCGCAAGAAAAACTCCTGCGCAACTTGCCGGGTATGGCCCAGGCTGAATTTGCTCGGCTTGGCTCCATGCACCGCAACACATTCTTGCGCTCGCCCGTGTTGCTCACCTCGGGCCTAGAATGGCGTTGCCGAACGGGCCTCTTCGCCGCTGGTCAAATCACTGGCATGGAGGGCTATCTCGGCAATGTCGGTTCGGGGCTCCTGGCTGGTCGCAATGCCGTGCGACGCGCCTTGGACAAAGACCCGGAGTACCTTCCCACCGACACGCTCCTAGGAGCCTTAGCCAACCACGTGGCGACGGCCCCTCCTGCTCACTACCAACCCATGAAGGCGGAATTTGGGCTCTTGCCGCCGCCGCCCCGCCTCTCCGGGCGCTCCTCCCGGAGTCAACGCCGAATGCATCATGCCCAGCGCTCGGCCGACTCCATGGCCCGGCACTTGGCCGAACATCCTCTGCCAACGACCACCTCTGGCCCCATCCCATGCTGACCACTCACGAAATCACCACCTTTCACAACGAACCCTTCACAGATTTTTCCAACGAAAACCAAGCTGCGGCCTTCACGGGTGCCCTGGAAAAAGCGGAGGCTTCTTTTCCCTTGGTCGTGCGCGCCTGGATTGATGGCCAAGATGTCGAAGGAGGCTCGGGCACCTACGAATCGGTGGATCCCTCGCAAACTTCGCGCATCGTGGCCAACTCCGCCAAGTGTTCGAGGGATGATGCCACTTCGGCCATTGCCGGTGCCCACAAGGCCTTCGGGGAATGGTCGCAGAAGTCGGCCGAAGAGCGGGCCGAATACTTGTTCAAAGCGGCCGAAATCATGCGTTTGCGTAAACACGATTTCTCTGCCGTCATGGTCTATGAAACTGGCAAGAACTGGGCCGAGGCCGATGGCGACACCGCCGAAGCCATCGATTTTCTAGAGTACTACGCCCGCGAAGCTCTGCGCTACGGCGGTAAGCAACCCATCACCCCGTTTCCCGGGGAGGACAACGAGTTGGTTTACATTCCGCTCGGTGTCGGTGCCGTCATTCCGCCCTGGAACTTCCCGCTGGCCATTCTGGTCGGCATGACCACAGCGGCCCTCGTCACGGGCAATACCGTCGTCCTCAAGTGCGCCTCGGATTCGCCCGGGATCGCCGGCATGTTTGTGGATCTGATGAAGGAGGTCGGCCTTCCCGGTGGCGTTCTGCAATTTATCCCCGGATCGGGTTCTGAGGTCGGCAACACCATTGTCGAACACGCCCTGACTCGCTTCATTACCTTCACCGGTTCCGCCGAAGTAGGCAAGGGCATTTACGAA
The DNA here is from genome assembly GCA_964464385.1 of uncultured Planctomycetales bacterium. Classification (GTDB taxonomy): domain Bacteria; phylum Planctomycetota; class UBA1135; order UBA1135; family UBA1135; genus CAYXFZ01. Next base: position 2,419 of record CAYXFZ010000091.1, on the reverse strand, counting down.
AAGGCCGGGCGCGTCGTCGAGGGCCAAATTTGGCTAAAGCGGGTGGTCGCCGAAATGGGTGGCAAAGACTTCATGTTCTTGGACGAAGATGCCGATTTGGATCAAGCGGCCAAGGACACATGGTCGGCTGCCTTTGGTTACCAAGGGCAAAAGTGTTCGGCATGCTCCCGCCTCATCCTGCATGAAAAGATTCATGACGCCTTCATGGAAAAATTCCTACCCCTGGTGGAGGCCACGACAATTGGCCACCCCGCCGAAAAGAAACATTTCCTGGGCGCCATGATCAATGAATCCGCGCGCAATGAGGCCCTGAACGGAATCGCCGCCGCCAAGAAAGAGGGCAACCAATTGCTGGCGGGTGGCGAGATCGCCGAAGGCGAGGGTTGGTTCCTCCAACCCACCGTTTTCACCAACGTCAACCGCAAGGACACCATTTGGAAGGAAGAGTTGTTCGCGCCGGTTGTTGCCGTCCACAAAGTGGCTTCCTTCGAAGAGGGCATTGAGGCCGCCAACGACACCATCTATGGCCTGACGGGTGCTTACTGGAGCAAGGACGAAGACAAATTGCAAAGGGCCAAGCGCGAACTTCACTGTGGCAACCTTTACCTGAACCGCAAGTGCACGGGCGCTCTCGTGGGCGTGCATCCTTTCGGTGGCTTCAACCTTTCCGGTACTGACTCCAAGGCAGGTGGGCGGGATTACTTGTTGCTGTTCCTGCAGGGCAAGTCCATTTCGCGAAAGACCAAATGAACGCCGCCCCCCGGGCATGAGCGCCACAGATCGCAACCGCCGCATTGAACCGGTTCACCCGGACTTGGATCTGGATGAATTGGAGGATCGCAAACGCTGGGCCCGCCCCGGCTTGGCCACTTGGCTCCTGCTCGGCCCCGCCCTGGCAGCTGTGGGCCTGATTGGATTTTTACGCTTGGCCGGCGGTGTCCCTTCGCAAACTCCACCCTTTTCCTGGTGGGATCTCGGCCTGGACTTTCTCTTGCTCGTGGCCTTTCTTTTGCCCTGGGAATTCCTGGCTCGGGGTGCTGGCCGCCGTTTCTTGAACCGGCCGGTCGGGCCGGAGGCCGAACAACCCCTCTATGTCCTGGTCTGTGCTGGAATGCTTGTCCTAATGGTAACTTGCTGGAGGACCACCGGGGACATGCTCTGGGATCGAGAAGGAGCTTGGCTCTTGTTTTCTCGATTGGTTCAGGGAGTGGGTTTGCTTTGGTCCAGTTGGGCGGTGCTCGTGACCGGACTTTTCTACTCCATGGGGCTCTTGCATCTGCGCGCATTGGAATCCGGCAAGCCGGCCCCCAGCGCTGAGTTCATTGCCCTTCCCCCCTACCGCTGGAGCCGCCAACCCATGAACTTCGGTTTTTTGTTGGTCTTGGCTGCCATGCCGGAAGTTACGCCCGACCGCTTCCTCTTGCTCGTGGTCGGCATTGGTTGGACTCTGCTTTCTGCCCCGCACCAGGAACGGGACGCGGAATTGAGTTTTGGTCGGGCGTACGCCGACTTCAAGCACCGCACCCCGCGTTGGTTTCCCAAATTCCGGCTGCACGGATGACCGCTACCCCGGGCCTCCTGGATGCTCTCCGGCAGGCAGTCGGAACTCGTTGGGTCTTGGCGGATCCGGCCGCCCTCTTGGCCTACGAAAGTGATGCGTTGACCTTGTTCCGTTGTCAGCCTGGAGCGGTTGTGCTGCCGAAGACCGAAGAGGAAGTCGCGCAATGTGCCAAAATTCTGCAGCAGGCCCAGATCCCGTGGTGTGCCCGGGGTGCGGGCACAGGGCTTTCGGGCGGTGCCCTCGTCCCGCCGGGTGGGGTCATTCTGGGCCTGGCCCGCATGAACAAAATTCTGGCCGTGCATCCGAATGAAAACACGGCCGTGGTTCAACCGGGCGTGGTCAATGCCGACCTGGATCGTGCTGCGGCCCGGCACGGGCTCCGCTTCGCCCCCGATCCGGCAAGTTGGAACGTCTGTACCTTGGGTGGAAATTTGGCCGAGAATGCCGGTGGGCCACGCTGCTTCCTGCACGGCACGACCAGCAACCATGTCCTCTGGGCGCAAGTGGTCCTTGCCGATGGTCGTCTGGAACGTTGGGGCTCCTCCTCTGGGGAGCAGGAGGATTTGGATTTGCGCGGGTTTTTGGTCGGCTCGGAGGGGGCCGTGGCCGTGGCCACCCGCATCGGTCTTCGACTGCAACGCCGTCCCCCGGCCTCCGAGACCATCCTTGCCGCTTGGCCGAGCATCCGGCCCGCTTGCGCGCCCGTCTCGGCCGTGGCCGCGGCCGGCCTCCTGCCCGTGGCCTTGGAGGTCATGGACCAAGCGGCCGTGCGCGCGGTGGAAGATTCCAATCTTCGGGCCGGACTGCCGACCGACGCCGGGGCCAAATACGACAAGGTTCTAACTATCGATGCGTCAA